>NZ_JBILYB010000078.1:0-28822 GCF_044378005.1 Prosthecobacter sp. | reverse complement strand
GATTGCCGTTGCCGAGGCTCAAGGAGCCAGCGGTGGTCTTGTCGAGCAGGCCACCGCCATTCACTTCGGCGAGGCCGGACAGTGTGCCGGATTGTGCGGCAAAGGTGATGGTCTGCGCAGAGGCACCAATGCTGTTGCCATTCAAGTCGAGGGTCGCTCCATTGAGGGTAACCGTTGCATTCTCAGTGCCGGCACCACCTGTGCGGACAATATTGCCAGTCACTTCGACGGTTCCGCTAGTGAGGTTGATGTTTGAAGTGGAGGTTCGACTTGCTGAAGCGTTTGCCATGTTGATGGCTGTTCCCGTTCCTGTGCCCAGAGTCACCGTTCCACCTGAGATATTAAGATTCGCCGTTGCCGTTGCAGCTGCGGAACTGCTGTTGAGGGCCATGTTGACGGTGTCGATGGTGGCAGTGCCTCCTCCAATCGTGACGTTGGCTGAAGCTGTGCCGCCGTAGGCACCTGTGTTGCGCACCATTTCGAGAGTCGTGATGTCGAGAGTGCCTTGATCAAAGGTGAAGGTTGAAGTGGTCGCACCCGTGCCCGCACTTTTGGCCGCCATTGTCATCGTGCTGATGAGCGCGTCCGCATTGTGACCCGCCAAGAGGAATGAAGTGTTGTTTGCGATGCCAGTATTGACGGCACCATTAACCATGTTCACGACGGCGGCGTCGGTTCCATTGAAAGCACGGATTACCACCGAGCCGGAAGCACCTGCGAAGTTCAAAGAGCCTCCCGAGCGTGTGGTGTTTCCGCCGATATTGATCGTATCAGCGTTAATGATGTTGGTCCCTGCTCCCAGGCTGAGTGTCTGGACTGCACTGCCCTGACCTGTGCCTTGGCCCAGGCTCAAAGTGCCGGCGGTAATGCTAGCTGACGTTGAAGCCAGGATCAGAGTGGATCCAGAGGCAGGACTTCCCGAGGTATTGGTGTTGTTGTCACCCACCCGGAATGTGCCCGCGCTTCCCACATTTACGGTGAAGTTGCTGAGGCCGCTGAAATCAACCGTGGCCACGTTGGTGTTGGTGCCACCCGTAGCTCCACCAATCTGGAAGGTTCCACCATCATTGTTATTCACAAAGCTGCCACCGCCCGTGGCATTGAGCAGTGTGGTCGCACCAGCGGCGACGTTTGCGCCGATCGTCACAGCTCCGGTCACCGTCAGGGTCTTTCCAGCGTCCACAACAATTGTATTGGTGACGGATGCACTGTTGGTGGTTGAAGAGAGCGATCCGATGGTCTGATCGAATCCATTGAGGTCAAAGGTGCCTGCGGTTGCACCCGTGCCGATGCGGACGGTGGTCGTGGTGGGCAAGGCATTGTTCACGCCAATCATGAGCGTTCCCTGGTCGATCTGGGTGGCTCCGGTGTAGGTGCTGCCGCCATTGATCATCCAAGTGTTGGCGTCCGATTTGTTCAGAGTGAGAACGCCTCCTGCTTCCGTGAGCATACCGATCTGGTTGAGGATCGCAGGATCAGAGGTGCCGCGGAGTGTGAGGGTCTTATTACCCGCATTTTCGAAACGCACTCCCGAGGTGTAAGAAATGGCCCCGGTTCCGTTGCCATTCAGGGTGACGCCGCCGGTGGTGCCCTGCATGCCGATGAGGCGGTTGGTGCTGTGGCCGCTGCCTGTGTAGGTCAGGGTGGTGGCCGCCGTCGAGAGTCCCATGCGGATGATGGCGGCCTCGGCGTTGGCAGGGTTGCCCAGGGAACTGGCGCCACCGCCCACATTGCCGATGCTGCTGAAGGCAAGGCCTCCTGCCTGAACTTCCGTGGTGCCCGTATAGCTGTTTGCACCGGTGAGTGTGACGACGTTTGACTGTAATTTCAGCAAGCCACCTGCTCCAGCAAGTATCGCATCGATGGTGGTGTCGCCAGTGTGATTGAGGGAGAAACCAGTGGAGGCGGTGATGGTGCCGGTGCCGGTGATGGCTGGGCTGGCACCAGAGGTGGTGACGAGGCCGTGGCTGATGTTGTTGGCACCAAGGGCAAGGGTCGTCCCAGCACCGATGCTGAGGTCGCCACCTACCCCGAGGGCATTGGTCGCGCCGATGGTGATCGTGCCGGTGGTGAGCGTGGACGCTCCCGACCGGATCGAGGTCGCGTTCAGGGTCAGGTCACCTGCGCCGACCTTAGTGAAGGCACCGGAGCCGGAGCCAAGAGTATTCGCCAGCGCAAGATCAATGCTGTTGGTATTGATCGTGCCGCCGCCAAGCAGGAAGCTGATGGAACGGGTAGAGATGTCATCGGTCAGTCCTGCGCCGAGGCGAAGTGTTCCTCCCGCGAAGACGAGGCTTCCCGTGCTTCCGCCGATGTGATCCAGATCGCCGATTTCGAGGGTGCCTTCGTTGAGCGTGGTCTTGTTGGTTCCGCCGCCAGCGGTGTTGACCTGATTCAGGATGAGTGTGCCACGACCGGCTTTGGTGATATCGGCGCTGGAGGTGAGCGGGGAGGCGATGGTGGCTGTCAGGGTGGAGGTGGTGGCCGCCGAGGAGGGGTTCACGACATGAATGACATACTCATTGGTGCTGCCGACGGTGATGCCGCTGTTGAAGCCGCCAAGCGTCGTGTCGTAAGCCGTGCTGGCCACGCCGCCCGTGACGGTGAACATCAGCGCACCACTGGTGATGGCCAGGGTCTGACCCGGGCCAGTTCCGGTCACGTCGAGACCGGCGAAGGCGGTATTGTTGAGAATCAGGGAGTTGACCGTGGCCCCGGCGATGCCAGTAAGGTCCGCACCGAGCGATTCACGGACGTTGTCACCTGCCGCGGCCGCGCTGAAGATGGAAAATTCATCGGTGAGGTTCAGCGGCACGAAACCGCGGTTATCCACATAAGAGAGGAAGGTGTTGCCCATGTTACCATCAACCAAACCAGCCGCGAGGTTTTCGCCGATGGCCCAGGGAATGATGCTGACGTTCTTGGCCGTGCCGCCAATGGTGCCACCGCCGCCCACGTTGGCAGCAATCATGGCGGCGTCGTTGGCGTCTGCGACTTTGAATTGCGAGCGTTCATTTGCGGTGCCGCCGAGATTCCGCGCACGCACATTGATGGTGGCGGCGTTGCTCCGCGTCCAGCCGATTGCGGCGATCAAGCCAGCTTGCGCCGAAGTTCCACCGCTCGCATCCATTGAAACGTAGCTGGCACCGCTGTTCAAGACGAGGGAACCATAGGTTTCCGTCGCATTATCGTTGTCGTTATTCCGATTCGCAAAGCCACGCGGACGAGTTTCTCCACTGAATGGACCCGAGGCGGAGTTCAGGGTGAAAGTCGCGGTATCGCTGATGCGGTCCGTGACGTTGGTGTCGTCATTGTTATCTAGAAGGAAGTTGCCGGGGCCATTGATGGTAAAGAATGTGGCACTGCCAAGTCGGGCGGTGGCCCCACTGAGCTGGAAAAGACCAGAATTGACCACCACCGACCCGGTGAAGAGTCCGGTGCTGGTCTGGCCGGCGTAGTTGAAGTTTCCGGTGCCGGAGGCCATCACGATGGTGCCGCTCCCACTCAAGCGGCCGGAGAAGGTGCTGCTGGCAGCTTGGTTGATGGTGAGGGTGTGGCTGCCCAAGTCCATGATGCCGAAGTCGAGTTCGGTCTGGCGCTGCCCGCCGGCGAGGCCGCCGATGGTTTCATTCGCGAGCAACTGCACGGTGTTCTGGCGGCGCACGCCGAAGTTCAGCACCGAGGTGTCGCCGATGGCGCTGCCGCCGCTGACCTGGAGGATTCCGTCCTCGATCGCGGTGGTGCCGGTATAGGTGTTGTTGCCGGAGAGCCGCACCGTGCCGGAGCCGGACTTGGTGAAGGCGGAGTTGGTGCGCAAGTCAGCACCGATCTCGAAGACGGAGGAGCTGTCTTGGATGATGATGAGTTCGGGCACGTTGGCGGCCTGGGCACCGGAGAAGATGGTGCCGTTCATCAGGCTGGGCGTAGCGCCGACATTGCTCGTCACGAGGATACCGCCACTGTTGATGCCTAGCACACCTGTGGAGCTCAGCGCTACGTCGGAACCTGATGCGGCATTGAAGCGCAGGCTGTTGATGTAGGCGCTGCTGAGAGTACCGGTGAACCCGCTGGAGTCGCTGATGTTTTCCCCAGTCAGCCAGGAGGCGACAGCGTCCGTGGAGGTGGTGACAGCCGCGCCGATGTTGCCATCGGTCGTGTTGGGAACATTGCGGGCGAAGAAGGTGCCCGTGCCGTCCGTGACCGTGGCCCAGCCACCGAGGATGGCGTTGGTGCCAGTGCCGATGGTGTTGAGTGTGTCCGTGGTGATACCGTTGGTGGCGCTCTGGGTGCCGGTGGGCAGGTTGAAGCGGACCGTGCCGTCCAAGGCGTTGATGGCACGGGTGATGGCGTTGAGGTTCAGCACTAGATCCTGGCCCGTGCCGGGGTTCAGGGTGATCACCGCGCTTCCGCCGTTGGCGAGAGTGAGACTGCCGACGGATTGGCTGGTAGCGGCACTGTTGCTGCCGTTGAGGATCAGGTCCGCGCCGCGCATTTCCAGGGCGGAAGCGGTACGGAGTTTGGTGGTGTTGCTGGCGGTGTAGTCCAGGATCAGGGTGCCTTCATAGACGATGCTGGCACCGGTGGAGGCCAGACCGCTGTTGTCGCCCTTCAGCGTCGCGGTGCCAATGCCGATCTTCTCAAAGGCAGTGGAGCCGTCGCTGGCGAGGTTGGCATTCACCGTGCCGTCAAAGAGGTCAATCGCCCCTCCCCGCACGAAGACCGTGCCAGTGCCATCAATCTGGGCGGTGAAGCCGGCCGTGCGCTGGCCGAGGTCGAGGCGGGGTGTCTCGATGGAGAAGGTGTTGGTGTTCAGGAAGGCACCACCGGTGGAGTTGTCACCCAGCAGGATGAAGTCGAGGCTGCCGCTGTTCAGGGGACCAAAGATGTCGTTGGAGAGCAGGTTGATCGTCGCACCGGCACGTGAGTAAAGGCCGTTGCTGGTGCCAGCAGTGAAGGAAATGAGGCTGGCACCGTTGAGGTTCAAAACCGAGCTGGCGTTGGTCACGATGATGTCGTCAGCCAACACGCTCGGAGCGCCGCTCAGGGTCCAGTTCCCGGAACTCACCGCTAGGTCGGCGGCTACGCCGACCTGGGTGATGCCCCCGGTGATGAATCCAGTGGTGGTGTTGTCCGTGCCGAGCAGGGTGAGGCTGTTATCCAGCGCCTGCGTGATGGCACCCGTGTAGGTGATGCTGGCACCGCCTGTGCCATGGGCAGAGAGGGTAGAGGAAGCCGTCGTTGTGATAGGACGGTTGGTGGACTGGCTAGCGGAGCCGATGAAGCGCAGGTTGCCACCGCCAATCGTGATGGCCGTGCCTTGGCCCAGACTGCTTGCCGCACCGCTGATTCCGGTAACGGTGTTGAACTCCGCGATCCCCTCTCCCAAGGCGAAGTTGCCGGAGAAGGTGTTTGCCGCGATCAGGCGCACCGTAGCGTTTGTTTGCGCCCAGGCACCCGCATCGTCGTTGATGGCTAGGCTGTAGACGTTCCCTCCGTCGTTGATGATACTGGAGATGGTGAGGAGGCGGGCGGCGTTGTTCGAGACCGAGATGCTGCTATTGCCACCGAGGGTGACACCACCGGTGATGTCCAGTTTGGCAAGGGTATCCACCAGGGCGACGCGCATGGTGGCACCATTGCCCCCGGAGCCGAGCGTGACGGCCCCATTTTGGTTGACTAGGAAGTCCGTAACCTGGGTACCAGTCGTGTTATCCACTTGGAACTCACCCACCGCTCCCGCTGCGTAGATCAGGGTGCCGGAGCGATTGATGGTCTGACCGTCCACTCCCTGGACGATGTAACGACCGAAGCTGTTGAAGGTGATGTCATCCGGGAGAGTTGTAGCACTGGCGGCCGCAGCGATCGTGACCGTGCCACGATTGAAGATCAGGTCGCCGTTCCAGGTGCTGCCTGCGTTGTTGATGGTGAGGGTTCCGCCGAGCTGATTTCCTGTGGAGACCGTGTTATTGCTGTCAATAGTCAGGCTGCCAGAACCACTGACCGCGCCGGAGAGGGTGATATTGCGGGCAGCGTTGGCGGCGGGGCCGTTGGAGTCGGCCATGTTGATGAAGGAGTTGCCGCTGACATTCACGTTGCCGCTGTAGGTATGGCCGTTCCCGCCTGCAGAGAGAGTGCCACCACCGAGCGTGAGGGCATTGGTCACGGTGCCCGCCGTGGCGTTGTTGTAGTAGAAGGCACCGCCCGTATTCACGGCGACGTTGGCGCGCTTACCTGTGACACCCAGAGCGTCGATGTTTGTGATCTCCAGAGACCCACCATTAACCGTAAAGTCGGAGGTCAGACCGGGGTTGAAAGCATTGGCACCATTGTCGGCAGCAGCAGTCAGAACGACTCTTCCACTTCCAGTTTTGGTCACATCCTTTTCCCCCTGCAAACTGCCAGACAGGGTGAGGAGGGAGGCTGCATCGGCGACATTCCAGGTTTGATTGGCACCGAGACGAAGCGGGGCAGAAATCGTGACCGCCGGGGGACCACCCGCAGTGATCCTGATCCCGTCTGTGGCGACCTGCGGAGCGACTTCAAGACGGTTGGTGCTCACAGCCCCAGGAGCGATGGTGACAGATGTTGGCGTGGTGGTGCCCGCCTCGAAGGTCAGTGAGTTGATCTTGATGTTTTGCCCCAGCGTGGTGGAGAGTGGAGCAGCGGCGATGCCATCGTAGGCAAAGACAACGTCCGTGCCGCTACCTGGTATAGAAGCCGCTGCAATGGTGCCCGCCTTATCGGTGGACCAGTTGTTGGCGTTGGCGTTCCAAGTGTTGTCCGTCAAACCCCTCCAATAAGAATTACCCGTGATGAGCGTACCGGTGGTGAGTTGGACGAGATTATTTGTCACCGTCCATGTGAAGCCGGAGAAGCCACCAGGAGTGGCACCCTGGATGATGTTGCTGGTGCCAAAGGCAGTGAGGCCTCCGTCCACAAGATTGAGGAGGGTGTAAGTGGTGGATGGGTTAAGGCCAGCGTCCGTCAGGTTGAACGTAATGGTGTTGGCCAAGTTCAGTGTGCCACCGGTGAGGAGCGTGAGTGTGTCCGTGTTCAGGAAGTCACCCGCTGTGCTGAGGTCACCCACATTGAGGTTTAGTGTCGCAGTACCTGCTCCGGCACCGAGATTCAGGTTGGTGAGGTTCGAGATGGCGCTGCCGTTGCCATCCAAGAGGCTGAGGGTGGACCCACCGCCGACTTCGATCCTAGTGATGGCTCCCGGAACGGTAAGACCACCGGAAAGAGCCAAGGTGCTGCTCCCCGTTGCGATGAGGCCGGTGGTGCCATTCAGCGCCGAGTTGATGGTGAATGATCCACCTCCCGTGCTGCTGGTGGTGCCCTGGTAGGTCAGCGTCATGCCTGTTGGCAAGGTGAGGGCTGTGTTGCCCGTCTTCTCAATCGAAAGCGCACCTGTGCCTGAGTCCGTGATCGTGCGTGCCCCGGTGTTGTTGATGCTTACGGTGGAATTATTGGCTCCAAAGATGAAGGTTGCCGGGCTAGCGGAGGTGTTGTCGATAATCACAGCGCCATCCGTTGTTGCGGTCAGGGCGTTGATTGTTTCCGTCTGTCCACCCAAGTCAAACGTAGCTGTATCACCAGTAACGAGTTCCGGACTGAGAGTCAGGCCACCATAAGCGACAGGAACTGCCTGCGTGTCCAATCCATGGCCGATGACCTCACTTGCGGTCAGACGAATGGTGCCACGGTCCAAGTCGATACCAGCATTATTGCGGTTGAAGTTGTTCACGCCTCCACCTGCACCACCTAACGTCAGGGTACCATTACCGGTCTTGGTGATATTCAGACCTCCGGCAGCCGTGTTAGTGGTCGTAAAATCACCGTTGATAATAGTCGTTCCAGCGCCATCAACGGTCCAAACGCGGTTAGAAGTGGTTAATGCATTCGCCGTGGCACCCGCGAAAGTGAGACTCTTGCCAGAAACGATGTTGTTCGTCAGCCCCGTGTTGTTGGCTGCGTTCAGCAACTGAAGTGGCTGAGAGAAGGTCAGACTGTAGTCCCCAGATGCTGCCGTGGTTTGATTGTTAATGAGGCGTACCGGATTACTGACTGTGCGGTCAGCGCCATAGGCAAAAAAGGTGCCAGCACTGAGATCGAGATTTCCAGCACCACTACCAAGCGTGCTTGTGGCAATACCCAAGGCACCCGCACCTACTGTCGTCGTGCCCGTGTAGGTGCTTGCTCCAGTCAAGATCCATGTGGCCGCGCCATCAACGGTCACTGACAGCGCGCCCGTGTTATCAGTGAGCGCATTTGTAATCATGTTTCCTGCGGTATTGGATCCGCGGAGGAAGAGTGTCTTTGCAGTCGTATTGAGCGTGTTATTGACGTTGGTTAAAACCAAAGGCCCCGAACCATCCGCATGGATCTGAGAACTCCCGGTTCCACCATCCACCCCTAATTGGATGAACCTATCACTGGTCTCTCCGCTACCAACATATTGGAGAATACCTGCACTGTTTCCCGTTCGGCTGAGAACGATAGCTTGCGCCGCCAGATTCGCGCCTGTGCTCGTGCCAACGCTCGTTGGCGTGCCAGGGGTGGCACTATTACCAAGTGAGCTGACCGTCAATGTCCCCTGAATGATCGTGGTATCCCCTGTGTACGTATTCGCACCTTGGAGCCTCAAGATACCGCCCCCCTCTTTCCTAAACCCGCTGGCCCCGGTGCCGCTGAGCACGCCTGTCATGGTCGCAAAGTCCGCGCCCGTATTCCCATTGTCGCCGACGTTGACCGTACGCACAGCCCCATTGAGATCGATGGAATTGGCAAAGATTACCTCTGAAAGAGCTGAGGATGAGTTCAATAGAAGCGACTGGACGCCACCCGTCCCGACAAAACCGCCACTACCCCAAGTAAGCGGGGTGACGGCGTCGTTGTTCAAAGTAACGGTAAGAGGCGTGGAATGCGCGGCGAAACCACCGCTACCAGTGGTGCCCGTCCAGGTCACAGTTCCACTGCCTGCCGTGGCAGTTGCAGCGACGTTTCGAGTGAAACTACCACTCATCTGGAGAATCCCCGAAGTCGTCGTCGTGCCCAAGGCAAGAGGACTATTCACTGGTAAAGCACCGTTGTCATTCAAACCAAGAATGCCTTCAGAGATCGTCGTGGCTCCTGTGTAGTTATTAGCACTGTTTCCAAGGTTCCATTGCCCTGCTGCAGTCTTGGTCACGCTGGTGATATTGGCACCGGTGCCGCTGTCAGTGAGCTGTGGATTGAAGGTATTGTCAGCCGTGGAAGTGCCCGTGAAGATCAGTGTCTGCGGGCCCACAATACCGTGCGCAATCGCTCCTGTGTTGCTCCAGACGATGGAGTTTCCATTCGAGGCGGTGCTCGAAAGAGTAGCACCAGTGCCCGCAAGGGTGAAGAGGCGATCCGTGGAAGCAGATCTGGATCCATAGGTGAGGTTGCCATCAACGATATTTCCCTGGTAAACCAGTCCGCCCGTCGAACCATTGAAGACGAGGTTGGCTGCGGCGCTCGTAGAAGCGCCAATACCACTCGCTAGCCCACCGTTTGCCAGTGTGTCCACAGTCACTAGGCCAGTGCTTCCGATGGTGGTAACGCCAGTGTAAGTGCTGCTCCCGAGCCAGCTTTGTCCGCCGGTCCCTATTTTGGTCAAACTAATCGCTCCGCTTACAATCCCAAGAGATGTTCCCGTTCCGTTAGCTCCACCGACCGTAAAAGTTGCGGGCGCAGCACTGGTCACCGTGCCGTTATTCGTGAATGTATTGGTGTTGCTCACCGGGGTGATACCGTTGAGATCCAATGTCGTGAGTTGTCTCAGCGTCAAAGACGCTCCAGCTCCAAGATCTCCTGTCCCCGACAACTGAATGCTACCTTCATTGATGGTGATCGTTCCCGTTTGCAGATTGTCCTTGGTTAAAATCAGCGTTCCTGCACCACTCTTGGTGATACCACCTGTAGTTCCTGCCGTGAGAACTGTATCGACGGTCAGACTGCCTGCATTGACATAAAAGGTCAGGGAACCACTGCCACCCGTGCTGAGTCCGGTGCCGCCCGTGATCGTCGAGGCACCCCCTGTTGCCAAAATGGCACCATCCGTGTTTGCCGCCCCCGTGCGAATGGTCAGGGTCGAACCGCTAGACAGTGTCAGAGACTGAGCGCCATTAAATTTGAGTGTATCCACAGTCTGCGATCCTTGGGCAGTGATGGCACCGTTAATGGAAAAGCTATCCGCACCCGCGGGCAGAGCAGCACCCGCAGGCGCATTCACAAAACCAGCATCTGTTCCATATACTGGGGCACGCATGACACCACCAGCACCGCCAAAGGCAAAGTCAGTGCCTCCAAAAAAGAGACGTGGGGAGGCGTTCAAGCCGGCTTGGCCGGTCAGGGTAACTGTATTCGTGGTGCCATTGGAGCCAATGATGTTCAATGTGGCCCCATCACCAATCGTTCCAACGGATGAGAATATCAGGGAAGCTGTCCCACCCACACCAGGAGTGAGTTTCAATTTGTTGGCACCATCCGTCGGGGTCAGTGCCGCCATTGTCTCCACATTGTTGACGCCATTCTGACCTACCAGCTCAAGCGTGCCGCCAGCATACTGGTTGGTTTGGACAAAAGTCACGCCTGAGGCGTTATCCACGATCGTTGACGTCGCCGCATTGGCCCTCAGTTTTAGCGTGCCGTTGGCAATCGAAGTAGCGCCCGTATAAAGATTGGTGGCGGAGAGAGCCCAAGTGCCACTTCCGACTTTGACCAACCCGCCCGTGCCCATAGCTGGCAAGGCCGTGGTAATGAGGTTGTCGGCTGCATTCGTCCCGCCTAGAGTCAGGTTCTGATTGCCAGTGACAGGCTTTGTAAAGGCTCCACTTAAAGTTACCCCAGTCGTGCCTGTCTGGTTCGCATAAATGGAGTTTCCAGCAGTCGTACCATTCAGAACGATGGGCCGTGAGGTGGTCAAATTAGCAGCTGTGGGCGCTGTCGAGGTGCCGATGATCAAATTGCCTGCCGTGGTAGTCGCATTTCCCAACGTGATGGTTTCCGCATTTGCTGCCGCACCGATAGATCTGAAGTCTGTGATCGCCATCGATCCTTGCACACTCACCGTACCATCGAGAGTCGCCGCGTTACCTAAGATGGTGAGGAGACCCGAACCTGTCTTCGCTAAGTTGTGATTAAAGGCAGCAGCGGAAGCAGTCACGTTGCCGTTGATGAGAGTGTTGCCGTTGCCAGCAATGTTCATCGTTCGACCGGCTGTATTATTGGCATTGCTCCAGAAAGCTCCCGTGAAGCTGAGTGTCCCACCCAGGCTATTCGTGAAAGTACTGTCGCCATCCGCGCCACTGACCGGGGCCGTCGTAAATGCCATTCCGTAGCCGTTGCGACTGCTGAAGGTAACACCAGCACCGTCTTCATGAGTCAAAATGCCAAAGTTGGCGACGCCGTTGACCGCGCTTCCGCCAGCAGAATGGTCTGCGAACATGGTGCTACCATTGCCACGAATGTAAACATTCGCATTGCTTCCGCCCGACTGAATCAGTGGCGAATCCATGCGCAGCTCTAGAATACTTGCGTTGATATCAAGCACACTGCTAATCCCCGACGCTGTGCGGGTGCCCAGCACACCATTGGATGTGATTCTAACAGTGCTCTGTTGTCCTGTGGTGCTGGCGCTTACGCGCACGGCCCCAGAGAATCCAGCTGAAGAGGAAGGATTCAAAAACAACGTGCCGCCGCCCGATTTTTCGAGAGTGCCGTCACCCGTCAAAGCGCCGGTCAAGTTGTAGTTGGATACACCGGTCTGATTGGTGCCGCCCAGGGTATTGATCACCGTGCCTGTAGTGCCTATGGCGATCACGGTATCCACGTCGAGAGTGCCACCGAGCGTCAAGGTGCCATTTGCCGCGGTCATTCGAGTGTTCACCCCAGCGCCCGCAGCAGGAACACCCATGTTCACAGTGCCCGAGAGTGTGTTGTTTCCAACGCTCACGAGAGCTGCACTGCGATCCGAGATCGGCCCATAGCCCTGAAGTGACAGGTTTCGGGAAAGAGTAAATCCAGCGGAAGTACCATCCAAGACCAAGGCACCGCCGCCAAATCCACGCGTGGCAGATCCCGTTACAACGACAGCAGATGCATCAGTCCCAAGCTGATTCGTATTCGAGATAACCAAGCTGCCGCTACTGATCGTCGTCGTGCCCGTGTAAGTATTGTTCCCTGTGAGCCGGATCGAGCCGCCCCCTGTCTTCGTGAGCCCATCCGCTCCTGCAATCACGGAGTTGATCGTGGCAAACTCACCCAACTCCGCATACAAGCCCGCTCCCGCACCAGCAAGCGTCAAGGACGTGCCTCCGGTGAGAGTGTAACCGGCACTGTTGAATCGCACCTGATTAGCCGTGAGCGCCCCGCTCAACGTCACGGTATTCAGAGTCGGCAGCGCCGAAAAGGCTTTTGAGAAAATGGCCGTGTCGGCGCTAGTGTTTCCCCAAGTCGTCAGCGCCCCAGCAGGCACAGGCCACCAGTTTGTAGACACAGCATCCCATGTGCCAGTGCCACCAAGATTCGTGCCATCGACCGCGTTACCCACATCACTGCCGTCCGTGTCCCAATAAAAGGTTGCCCCCTGCAGCGGTTGAGCGATCTGCCAGCAAGCAGTGAGAACACAAAGAAATGAGCCAATGGGACGGCGGCAATCGCGTAGCGAATACATGGTTGAGTGGGAGGGCTTGGTTGGAGTCCGATTTTAAATACGTGCTGATAACATCAAAATCCCATCAAAGAGTCGAACAAAATTCTCAGAATATGCCGCTTCAGATAATACTATAAGGACACCCAAAAGAGACTCAGAGACTTTCTCGCAGCCGAATAGCTCATTTTCTCACAAGCCAACTCGACCGACCTCCGAACAACCTCCTCAAAATAAGATTTATCGCCAAGCAATCGCCTGCACAGACCCAAGATTTCCTCCGCCGTGCGTCCATGACCACACAGGTCGGGAAAGATGATCCTCTCAGCCGTGCCGTTCCCACCCACGCAGGGGATGCGGCATAGCAATGCATCTCCGGCCACCTGCCCTGGGACGCTGCTTTGATCGAGCTGAAACACCAATTTATGCCCTGCCATGGTGCGCAGATATTCCTGCGCTGGCATCTGCCGCGAGATCACACGCATTTGCGGTGCCGTTTCGGCAAAACGGCGGTGCCAGTCATGGCTGTAGTCCACCAGCTTGTTCAGCACACGCTTCACCGGCGGCAGATCACTCGCCCGGCCACTGATAACGGTCACAGGTTCGTTCATCTCGGCAGCCAGCGGGCTTACCATCACCAAAGCCAGGGCGTGATTGCGTGAGGTGACGAAAAGCTGCCGGGTACCGATGAAAATCCCGCTTTTCTCAGGACTCGAGAGGTCCCACTCCTCCACTGGATAAGGCGGCGGGAGAAAAAGCACTGGCAGATTCCTGTTTGCCGCCAGATACAAAGGCTCGGTATCATAAGTCGTCGCCAGTGCGCCATGTGCAAGAGCGCAGATCCGCTTGAAGGCACTCCAGTTCTCAAATTTCTGGAAGTGCCCGCCGATCTGCTGAAGCCCGGTTTCCTTGATCGTGATCACGACCTTCTTGCCCGCGTCCTTGAGCCGCCGCAGCAGAGCCTCTGCCCGCTCCATCTTGCTGCCGATTAAGAGCAGCACGTGGCTTTCCTCCAGCATCGCGCCATCGCCGCTGAGATAACTGCCCCACGTGCAGGCTGCATAAGCATGAAAATTCACCGGCAGATGCCCGGGGTCGCCCAACCTGCCGGCACCGTTGGGGAAAGACTGCCGCCCGTCCTTGCCACCGGGGGTCACCACGGCGAGGCGAAAGGAGGCATCGGAATCAGACATGGTGCAGTTGGAAAAATGGGCTGGCCGTCGTGCTAACCGGATTCCCACACCAGCGCAAGCCTTTCGGAAGCGCCGTGTTCCCAAGATTTATCTCCACGAGGAAAAGATGGTTTTGACGAACCCAGACGTTCTATGGGACCATCCGGCCCTGCTCGCATGAAAATCGCTGTCATCACCTCCCTTGTCCTGTTCGCCTGCCTTCTTCCCGCCTTTGCTCAGGAACCCCCCAAACCTGCCGCTGAAGCAGCCGCGAAGGAATGGGTGCTTTTTGATGGGAAATCTCTCGATGCCTGGGAGACCGTGGACATCGGCGGCAGCGGCCAGATCGAGTTGGAAGGCGGGGTGATGATCATCAATCAGGGGGACAGCCTCAGCGGGGTGGTCTATAAAAAAGCAGCTGATCTGCCACTGACCAACTATGAGATCAGCCTCGAAGCCAAGCGCCTCCAGGGTGTCGATTTCTTCTGTGGCCTGACATTCCCCGTCGGCGACCTGAAAAAGTGCGCCACCCTCATCTGCGGCGGCTGGGGTGGCAGCGTCACTGGCATCAGCAGCATCGACGATGTGGACGCCAGCAACAACGCCACCGGCACCTACCAGAAGTACGAGGACGACAAATGGTACAAGATCCGCCTCCGCGTGACACCTGTGAATCTCTCCGTGTGGATCGATGACAAACAGATCGTGGATCAGGACATCAAAGACCGCAAAGTCAGCCTCCGTCCCGGCCCCATCGAAACCTACGCCCCGCTCGCCATCTCCACCTTCAACACGGCGGCGGCGATCCAAAATGTGCGGATGAAGGCGGTAAAGTGAAGTCGGCTAGCCCTGGCTGTCTGGGCTTTATGCTTCTGCAACGGCAATCTTTCCAAATTGTGTCTCGACAAGTCCGGGAGAACTGAGAGTCTCGCCGCCCCTGGCTCGGACCTTTTCCGAGCCATTCCAACCCCTCTCTAATGTCTGATTCCATTCTTTGGTTTGTCGGTGCCCTCGTGGGCAATGTGATCTTCGCCTCCTTCTTCGAGTGGTCCATCCACCGTTATGTGATGCACCGGCCCGTGGGCAGCTTCCGCTACGCCTTCCAGGCGCACGCCGTCGTGCATCATCAAGTCTTCAAAGCGGACCACACCTACCACCTCGTCGATCCGAAGGACCAGGAAACCATCCCCATGGCCTGGTGGAACGGCCCCGTGCTCATCCTGATGGGAGCCAGCCCCACACTCCTCCTCTCCGCCATCACCGGCCACTGGATCATGCTCGCCGGAGCTGCCACGACCTTCGTCCTCTATTACATCGCCTACGAGTACATCCACTGGTGCATGCATCTGCCCAAAGCGCGTCGCGTGGAGAAGCCCTGGCTCTTCCGCCGCCTGAACGGTCATCACCTCCTACATCACCGCTACATGCACAAAAACTTCAATGTGGTCTTCCCGCTGGCCGACTTTTGCCTGGGCACACTCCTTGTGAGATCGAAGATCCAGTTCGCACAGGCCATGGGGCCTTCCGTGCCAGATGTGCAGCCAAGAAAAGCCTGAGCCTCAGGCCTTCGGCACATGTGGCACGAGCACGTCGGGTGACTGATTGCGCTGCTTGCTGCGGCGGGTGGCTTCTTTGGCAAAGATTTCCTGGGAGCGTTTTGCTTTTTTTGCGGTGACCACAGGCAGATGCCAGGTGCCATCGCTACGCAACACACGGCCACGAGCGGTATCGGTAAAGTGCGTCTCCAGGATATGAATGAGGCGCTTGCGCGCCTCTTTGTCCTCGATGGGGACGAGCAACTCGACGCGCTTCGAGAGATTGCGGTTCATGAAGTCGGCGCTGGAGATAAAGACCACATGGCGTCCGCCCTGGCGGAAAATGTAGATGCGGGCGTGCTCCAGATTGCGGTCGATGATGCTGACGACGCTGATGTTCTCGCTCAACCCCTTCACGCCGGGGCGCAGGCAGCAGATGCCGCGCACGTTCAGGCGGATTTTCACACCGACCTGGGAGGCATCGTAGAGTGCCTCGATCATTTCGCGATCTTCCAGCGAGTTCATCTTCAGCATGATCTCGGCGCTTTCACCCTGGCGGGCACGCTCGGTTTCGCTGCGGATCATCGTGATCAGTCGCTCGCGCAGTCCAAAGGGGGCCATGCTGAGCTTCTGGAAATGCACGAATCGTGAGCGCCCGGTGACGGTGTTGAAAAAGGCGCTCGCATCGCTGCCGTAATCAGTACGGCAGGTGAGGTAGCTGATGTCGGTGTACAGCTTGGCCGTGGCCTCGTTGTAGTTGCCGGTGCCGAAGTGCATGTAGCGCACCAGGTGCCCCGACTCACGGCGCATGATCAGGCAGACCTTCGCGTGCGTTTTCAAACCACGGACACCATAGATGATCTGCGCTCCGGCATTCAGGAGATCATTCGCTCGATCCAGATTGCGCGCCTCATCGAAGCGGGCCTTCAGTTCGACGAGCACCGTGACCTGCTTGCCGGCCTCGGCGGCCTTGATCAAAGCAGCAACGACACGGCTGTTCCGTGCCGTGCGGTAGAGGATCTGCTTGATGGCGATGACGTTCGGGTCAGCGGCCGCTTCCTCGATCAGCTTCACCACGGGCTCAAAGCTCTCGTAAGGGTGATGCAGGATCAGATCACCACGTTTGATCACCTCAAACATGCTCTCGCCGGGCTCGATCTGCGGCGGCGTTTGACTTTGCCAGGCATCGACTTTTAAATCATCAAAGCCAGGAAGGCCGGCAATGCCAAAGTAGGCGGAGATATCCAGCTCTCCGGGAATGGTGAAGGTCTGCGCCTTGCCCGCCTCGCACATCTGACGAATCGCGGAGACGAGTTCACGCTTCGCACCTTCCTCGATCTCGATTCGGATGGCCGCGCTTTGCAGACGTTTGTCCAAAATGCCCTCCATCTCGCTCACAAGGTCGCTCACATTCTCGTCATCGGCGGCGATGTCGGAGTTTCGGCTCACGCGGAAGCGCGCGGTGGCGGTGACATTTTCCGAAGGGAAATAGCGGTGAAGGAACAGGCCAAGCACATCCTCCAAATTCACATAAGCATGCTGCGCGCCCCCGGCATCGGGCACGATGACATGCCGCGAAAGACTGCCCGGCACGCTGACGAGCACCAACCGCTGAGTGCTGCCGCCTTCTTCACCCTGCGATGAAACGGCGCAAAGCACGTTGATATGCAGGGCTGGAATGGAAGGCATCACACCCTCCTCAATGGCGATGGGCGATAGCACGGGGAAGATGTGCTCCATGAAGTGCTCATCCAGATCCGTGCGCTGGGCGGGTGTCAGTTCCGTAGTTGCGAGCCGGCGGATGCCCTTCTCCGCCAGCATGGGCACGAGCTTCTGGTTCAGCAGCTCATGCTGCCGGGCGATGAAGCCCATCGTGCGCTCATGAATCTGATCCCACTGCTGGCTCGGCGTGAGCCCGCTGGAATCCTTCGCCCGCCTCCCCTGCTCACGCAGAAACTGTAACGCACCGACGCGCACCATGAAGAATTCATCCATGTTCGAGGCCGAGATCGCCAGGAACTTCACCCGCTCCAGCACAGGTAGATCATCGCGCGCGGCCTCGTCGAGCACGCGCTCGTTGAAGGCCAGCCAGCTCAGCTCACGATTGAGGAAATGATGGTCGGAAAAGGGCATGGGAAAGTGGGGGATCAGGGTTGGGCCAGCACGACATCGTAGCCGTAGATCTCGCGGAAAATGTCGCACTTCGAGTTGATGGCGATCTGCTCGATCGTGGTGTCTTCGATACCGGGCGTGATGACTGTCAGCCGGCTGCCTTCAGCGCGCAGGACGATGCTTTTGATTCGCTGCGCATGGCTGCGGTCCAGCGCATCGGCGAGCCGCAACAGTGCGGCGAGCTTGAAGACGATCATGCGTTCCTCACGAGTGAGATCGGAGAAGTGCGGGTGGTTCGGCTCGGGGTTGTAGCGGCGATGGTAGCGCGCCAGCAGTGCCACCAGTTCTCGCTCGCTGGTGCTCAGACCGAAGATCTCCGTCTGCATCAGGATGTAGAGGCTGTGCTTGTGATGCTCACGCGGACTCACGAACATCCCCACCTCATGCAGCACGGCGGCCACTCGAATGACGAGTTCATAGCGCGGCTCCAGGCCGTGGAGATGACTGAGTTCGCGGAAGAGTTGCTGGGCAAAATTGGCCACGTGATCCGCGTGCTTGCGATCCGTCTTGTAGCGCACGCCGATCTCCGTGGCGGCCTGCATCACCTCCTCCTGGAAGGTGGCTGTGCGGGGGCTGGCGATCACCAGATCGTGCATGAGTTCGCGCTGAAAGTCCCCATCGGGCACCCAGATCACTTCATCGCCAAAACGACGCGCAAGGGCAAGGTTCGTCTGGAGCGCGGGCACGATGCCTTCACCTCCTGTATAATGCACGGCCAGCCGACGCACGAGCTGGTCGGGACTGAGTTCGGCGATCTTTTCCGTGAAGCGCTCCAAGTCGATCTCAGTGACACGACAGGCGCCTTGTTTCGGCTTTGTCAGCAGTGGCGCGATGCTCTGGAGTTCCGCACCGATGGCCACATGATGGTCGAATTTATAGCCCGAGTAATCCTGCGCCAGATGATCCACCACACCTCGGATCTGCTCCTCCAAATGCATCAAATGCTGCGGCGACTCGACGTCTGATCCCGCCACCGCTTCACGTGCCCGGAAGATGCCGAGGCGATAGTTGCTGTAGGCGGCGAGGCGGCCCTGCCGGAAATACAAGGCGCGTGTGTTCCCCGGCCCAATGTGGGAAACGAAGGTGTTTCCCTTCGCCAACAGCGGGTTCTTTTCCAGCAGTCTGCGGGCGATCTGATAGACGAGGCGCGTCATGTCGCCGTCATCAATGAGACGCGCATTCAGTCCTGTGGTGACTTGCAGCCGGTTGAGGAAAATCTCGTGATTCGTGGCCTCAGAAAGGATGTTCGTGTTGTAGAGGCGGATGGACTCCGACGGGATGCTGTATTCGCGTGTCGTCTGCAAAAAATCCCGCAGGATCGCCGCTGCCTGCTCGATCGTGCTGCGCGTCACCGTGCCAGTGCGGAAGATGTCGCGCGCGAGCGGAAGAGGCCGATCCAGATGTTCCACCTCCTTGAAGGCTGCGCCTGAAACACGACTGCCAATCACCATCGAGAGTGAGGCAGCGCCGACGAAGATCACGGCTTGTTCGGAGGAGGGTTGAGCAGAAGGGTCAGACATGGCTGGAAGATTCTAAACGAAGCGCTGAGGACGTCTTACTTGCTGCTGGATTCCCGCAACCACGCCACACTCCCCACCGCCACCGCCGTGCCACCGAGCTTCGCCACGCTGTATTTGATATTCTTCGCCAGGCCGGGCACGGCAAAACGGTTCACCTCTTCCTTCAGTAGGTTCACATAAAGCATGGGCATCTCCTCCACGAGTCCTCCGCCGAGCGTGATGTGATCAGGTGCGAGCAGATTCACCACCGCCGCCACGCCCATGCCTAGATAGCGGATGGAATTGCGGAACATGATCATGCCTGCGTCATCACCGCTGCGGAAGGCGTTCGCCAGCGCCTTGCTGCGGATCTCGCGCAGATTGCCCTGGGTCTTTTTATCGAGTTCAGGAAGCTGGCCGCGGTAGCAGGCCACACCGGCCTGGGAAGCCAGCGCCAGTCGGCTGGTCAGATCTTCCAGCAAAACGGTGCCATCATGCGGACTGCCGAGATGTGTACCCGGCAGGTAGATCATTCCGAGTTCCATCGCTGAGACACCACGACCCATGACGATCTTCCCATCATAGACAAAGCCAGCCCCCACGCCCGTGCCGGGAAAGACGCCGAGCAGCGAGCGCGAGCCCATGCCCGCGCCGAGTTTGTATTCGCCGAAGGTTCCTGCATCCACGTCGTTGAGTACGGCCACAGGCTTCTTGAAGACACCGCGCAGCATGTCGGTGAGATGGACATTGTTCCAGCCAAGGTTCGGCGCGTTAATAAGGATGCCTTTCTCGGGATTGACCAGTCCGGGGCAGCCGATGCCGATACCTTGCAAACCTTTAGGATTCACGTTCGCAGCCGCGATGGCCTCGTGGATGGCGTTGAGGATCTTTTTTCGGCCTTTGGCCTGACCATCGGAGCCATTCGTGGATTTCCGAGCTGTGCCGAGGACTTGATAATTTTTATCCAGCACGCAGGCCAGCATCTTCGTGCCACCGAGATCAAAGCCGATCCAGAAAGGCACCTCCTTCAGCTTCACGGGTTTGCTCGCTTTCACCACCGGAGCGGCGGCTTTGCTGGGAGTGATTTTCTTTTTGGCCATGCGCCCAACAGAGCACGGGCCGCCCCGTCCGGGCAAGTGACTTCCAGCAGTCTTGATTCTTAACTCCGCTCTTCCCAAGCCCGCCTTTCCATCCTACAAACCCGCCGTGACCGACACCCCCATCGCCCGCGAGGACCTCTTCGATGCCGCCTTCCTGGACCGGCTGCGCTCGCTGGCCGTGAGATTGAGAAAGCGCCGCGCCCTGAATCGTCGCGGCGCCCAGTCCACCCCCGCCACCGGCTTCACCCGCGAATTTAAAGACTACCGCCACTACACCCCCCGCGAAGACTACCGCGCCATCGACTGGCGGCTCTACGCCCGGCTCGATAAACTCTTCGTCCGTCTCTATGAAGAGACCCAGGAGCTCAATCTCCACCTCCTCATCGACACCAGCGGCTCCATGGCCGAGCCGCATGGGGAAAAGCGCAAGCAGGCCCTCCGCTTCGCAGTCGCCCTCGCCTACCTCGGGCTCGCCGGGCAGCAGCGCGTCAGCCTTTATTCCCTCGGCGAGACCTGCCGCCAGGAGCTCCCGCCCCTGCGCGGCCAGGGCAACATCGAAAAGATCATCCAGTGCGCCTCGAAGCTGAAGTTCGGCGGCCTCACCGACCTCCAGCGCAGCTTCACCGACTTCCACCCCACCCGTCAGCGCTACGGCGTCATCTTTGTCATCTCCGACTTCTTCGGGCGCGATGTCACCACCGCCGCCGAGTCCATCAAACGCGCCGCCACCTGGCCCGGCGAGTGCCATTTCCTCCAGATCCTCCACCCCGAGGAGCGCGTCCCCACCCTCGAAGGCGAAGTCGAGCTTGATGAAGTCGAGACCGGCGAACGCCGCCGCTTCTGGCTCACCCGCCGCGACGTCCAGCGCTACACCGACAGCTTCGATGCCTTCTGCGAGGAACTCTCACGCGAATGCGCCTCCCACCGCATCGACTACATGCAATGCGGTGCAGACGAACCCTTCGAGCAGCGCTTCCTCGACCTCCTGAACCGCGGCTCCGCGCTCTCCAGCGCTTAGACCTACTCCGCATGCTTCACCTGCCGCACTCCGTCGGCTAGATTCAGCGAGCCTGAGATCACGGTGAAGGCACCGGCGGCCACCGTCGGCCAGATCAGGTAGGGGAAATCCAGCATCAGCCAGAGGATGGCCGCGAACTGCATGAAGGTCGCCACTTTGCCGGTCCAGTGCGGCTTGATCTCGCACTTGCCCACGAGGTGGTCGATCAAGAAAGCCGCGCCAATGCTGGCCAGATCGCGGAAGATGACCAGCGTTGGAAACCAGAGAGGGAAATGCTGACGCCAGCCCGTGAAGCTCAGCGTCACGATGGCCGAGAGCAGCATGAGTTTGTCCGCCAGCGGATCGAGAATGGCCCCCAGCTTGCTCGCCTGATTGAAATGCCGCGCGATGTAGCCATCCACCGCATCACTGATGGCGGCGGTGAAGAAAACCGTGATCGTCCACCAGCGCAGCGATTCATTCGCCATGCCCGCCGCCACACTCTGCCCGTAATAAACGGCCAGCCCGATGAAGACCGGGATGAGCAGGATGCGGAAGATCGTGATCTGGGTGGCGAAGGTCACAGATTCCCTATTACGCGTGAATCACGGGAAATGAAATGCCCAGTTCTGCCGCCGTCGTGTCCCGGTTTGACACTCCGCCCGTCCTGCGACTGAATCACGCCAGCCACCGCATGAGATCCGCCTTCATCGACAAACTGCTGAAACGCATGGACCGCCTGGAGCCAGGCGAGGTGCAGTGCGTCGTGCTCGAACTCATGAAGGAGAAAGGCTTTCTCGAGAAGGTCTTCCAGACGCTGCAGGAAGGTGTCATCCTGCTCGGGCCGGAAGGTGCGGTGACGTATGTGAATCAGGCGGCCTGCACCTTCTTCGGGCTTCAGGCGGAGCAGGTGATCGGGCAAAAGCTCCAGCAGGGGATGCGCGGGCTGGATTGGAATGAGCTGTTGAAACCCGGTGCGGTGGTGAGCCGCGACCTGGAGGTTTTTTATCCCGAGAACCGCTACCTGAACTTCTACATCACCAGCATCGACGAAGAGCAGCCGCTCGGCTTCGTGATGCTGATCCGCGATGTCACCGAGACGCGGAAACGCACCGAGCAGCAGCTCGAAAGCGAGCGCTTGAACGCCTTTACCCTGCTCGCCGCCGGTGTGGCGCATGAGCTGGGGAATCCGCTGAACTCGCTGACGATCCACCTTCAGCTCCTGGAGCGTCGTTTGAAAAAGATGGGCAAGTCCGGTGACTCACTGCGCGAGCACCTCGACATCGCCACGGGCGAGATCAAGCGGATGGACACGATCATCAGCCAGTTCCTCGCCGCCATCCGCCCCTCGAAACCACAGCTCCAGCGCAGCCAGATCGCCGATCTCGTGCAGGAGAGTGTGCGGTTCCTGAAGCCCGAGCTGGATCAGGCCAAGGTCAAAGTGAAGCTCGACCTCCGCCCCGACATGCCCGCCATGCCGCTGGATGCCGACCAGATGAAGCAGGCCATCTACAACCTCATCCGCAACGCCTCCCAAGCCATGCCGAAGGGCGGCACGCTGACCATCAGCGGCAGCTACACCGACTTTGAAGTGCGGCTCAGCTTTGAAGACACCGGCAAAGGCATCTCCGCCGAGCAAATGGGCCGACTCTTCCAGCCATTCTCCACCACCCGCCCCACCGGCACCGGCCTCGGCCTCCTCATCGTCCGCCGCATCATCCGCGAGCACGGCGGCGAAATCGATATCGAATCCCGCGTCGGCCAAGGCACCCGCGTCAGCCTCTGGCTGCCGTTGGTGGAGCGGAAGGTGAGACTGCTCGGGGATGGGGAGGAAGCAAACTTATCACCCTCATGAAAGGCTTCTCGGTCCTCTTCATCCGCTTGGCCCTGCTGCTATTTGCCAGGGACGCAGTGAGTCAGGAAAGCATCCCCTTAGATTACTCTAGCGGCTACATCGAAGACGCTCCTTTTGGACTGATGGGGTCGCTTGTGATATGGGCCTTCATGCTGGGTCTCGTTGTTCTCTTCTGCCTCCTGATCGGCCTCGGGCTCGCGCTTGGGTTGGCGATCATCGTGGGGCTCGCGGCCATGTTTGGCGCGGGTGGGGTGGTGACTTCTTTGGTCGGGTTTGCGACGACTCGGAAGCCTCAGGTGGGCTGGCGGATCTTCAGCATGTGGATGCACGCGGGCTTCATGCTAATGGCCGGGGCAGGGATCGGCGGGTTCATCGTGCCGATGATCTGGCCTGATGCCGCCCCCTGGTCTGCCGCAGGCATGGGCGCGCTCGCAGGACTCGGCACCGGCATCGCGTGGGGCTGGATCCTCGCCATCGCCGTGGAGCGCTCGATGAGCTTCCTGAAGGAAACGATCCATCCGCTGCTGAGCCCGAAGTCGTGAACGGCTCTTTTCTTCATTGGCATCCAAGGTAGAGATGGGTACTCAAGCACCTAAACCATGATCAACTCTGCCACCGTTCTCATCGTCGATGATGAAAAGCACACCCGAGATGGGTTGAGGCTTTCTTTGGAGGATGACTTTGACTGCTATGTGGCTTCGAATGCCGCTGAGGCGCTGGAGTATCTGAAAAATGATCCCATCGATGTCATGCTCACCGACCTCCGCCTCGGCGAAGACGATGGCATGAAGCTGCTGGAGCAGGCGCTCGCCATGCCGAAGCCGCCGGTCTGCATCATGATGACCGCCTACGGCAGTGTGGACACCGCAGTGGAGGCGATGCGACGTGGGGCGTATCATTTCGTCACGAAGCCGCTGAACCTCGACGAGGTGGAGCTGCTGGTGAAGCGGGCGCTGCGCAGCCGACATCTGGAGCACGAGAACAAGGCGCTGAAGCAGCAGGTGGAGCAGAAGTTCAGCATCGAGGGCATCCTCGGGCAGGCGGACACGCTGAAGCCGATCCTGGAAACCATCCAGCAGGTGGCTCCCACTCGCGCCACCATTTTAGTCGAAGGCGAAAGCGGCACGGGCAAGGAACTCGTCGCCAAAGCCATCCACAATCTCAGCGGCAGACCGAAGGCGAAACTCATCACCGTGCATTGTGCGGCGTTGTCTCCGCAAATCCTGGAGAGCGAACTCTTTGGGCACGAAAAAGGTGCCTTCACCGGCGCGCAGGATCGGCGCATCGGGCGCTTCGAGCTGGCGGATGGCGGCACGCTTTTCCTCGATGAAATCGGCGAGATCGATGCGAACACGCAGGTGAAGCTGCTCCGCGCGCTCGGCGAGCAAATCATCGAGCGCGTCGGCGGAGCGAAGCCGATCAAGGTCGATGTGCGCGTCATCGCGGCGACGAACAAGGATCTCGCGAAGATGGTCGAGGAAGGAAAATTCCGCGAAGACCTCTACTGGCGGCTGCGCGTCGTCACCATCCACATGCCGCCGCTGCGCACGCGCAAAGGCGACATCCGCGTGCTGGCGGATCATTTCCTCAAAGACCTCGCCACGATCAATGGCAAGAGCTTCAAGCCGCTCGGTGACGACGCCCTGCCCGTACTGATGAACTACGACTGGCCTGGCAACGTGCGCGAGCTGCGTGCCGCCATCGAGCACGGCGTGGTGATGAGCAATACGACCCGCATCATGGCGAAGCACCTGCCCGCCTACCTCACCCGCCCCGGCGGCCTCGGCTGGCGCGTACCTACCTTGCCCGGCGACAAGCCTGCCAGTGAAACCACGCCCGAAAAAGCGCCCTTCGACATCCACGCGATGGAGAAGCAGATGATCCTCGAAGCCCTCGAACGTGCGGGCAACAACCGCAGTGAAGCCGCCGAACTCCTAAACATGAGCCGCCGCAGTCTCCAGCGGAAGCTCAAGCAGATGGGCATGGTGCGGAAGCATCGGAAGCGCGTGAAGCCAGAGGCGTGATTGGTCAAATGAAAGGCTCGGCAGGAGCATGGAGGTCCGCTAGGCTTCGGGTAATGATTCGCGAGCTTGTCATCGCCAGCCTCTTTTGTCTGACATGGATTCATGCCCAGGAGCCCCTGGGCAGCGTGCGCACGATCCGTGATCTCGATGCTCAGCGCCGCGAGCAGCTCCTGCCGGTGCGGCTGGACTCGGTGGTCACCTATTATCATCCGGGCTGGGGCGTGCTCTTCATCCATGACGGCACGGACGGGATCTGTGTCGGGGTGTCGGAGGACAAGCGCCCATCCCCGCCTTACCAGCCAGGAATGCGGCTGAAGATAGAGGGCCATGCCGGGCCGGGAGAGTTCCTGCCGGTGGTGCTGCCCGACACGATGGAGGTGGATGGACAGCGCGACCTGCCCGTTTTCCAGACGGTGAATGCCGAGCAGCTTTTTTCACCTGCGATGGATGCACGTCCGGTGGAAGTGACGGCGATTGTGAAAGGCACTTGGTTCGGCGAGGACAGCCTCGTGGTGGAATTGGAGGTCGAGGGAAGACTCATCCGCACCATCCTACCGCAGACGGAACCCCTGAGACAACTGCCCTGGCAGCTCGTGGAGCAGCAGGTGCGCGTGCGCGGTGTGGCGGGCACACATTTCAATGATCAGCGCCAGATGAGCGGGCGGCTGCTCTTTGTGCAGAACTTGGAATCCTTCGCCCTCGTGGAGGAGGTGAAACCACTCGGCCCGGTGCCGCTGGTGCCGGTGGATGGTCTGCTGCGCGTGGATGCGCCACTCCGCCAAAGAGTGCGCGTGCGTGGTGTGACCACGCATGTGGCGGATGGTCGCGGCCTGTATCTGCGTGGTGAGGGAGGCAGCATGTTTGTGCAGACGGCGCAGTCGATGACGCTGCAAATCGGCGATGAAGTGGAGGCGGAGGGCTATCCCATCGTCACGCCTTTCCGCCCAAGCATGAGTGCGGTGGATGTGAAGAAGACGGGCACTGCGGACAAACCAGAGCCGGTGGAATTTCGCGCCGCGCAGACCCGCCACAGTCGGGAGCAATGTGAGCTGGTCAGCTTCACCGCCGATTTGCTGGAGGCGAACCGTGACCGCACGGGCATGAATCTGGTATGCCGAGCCGAAGGACAAACCTTTGAAGCCACTATCGGGCTGCCTTTGCAACCTGCTGAGGAACTGATGCCGGGCATGAAGCTGCGCCTCACGGGCATCTGCGAATTCATCACGGACAGACCACTCGTGATCCCACGCAATGCCACCGGCTTCCGCCTTATTCTGCGCCAGCCGGAGGACATCGGCGTGCTGGCCCGTGCTCCGTGGTGGACGGAGCAAAGAGCACGGTGGTTGCTGGGTTCACTGCTGGTGCTGGCGGCAGCCGTCGGCGGCTGGGCGGTGACGCTGCAATTCATGGTGAACAAGCAGAAGAACGTGATCCGCCAGCAGGCTCAGCAGCAGGCCACGCTGGAGGAAAGACAACGCATCGCCCAGGATCTGCATGACACGTTGGAGCAGGAGCTCGTCGGTGTGAACATGCTTTTGGATGACACCGCGCGGCGGATGAATGGCGGCGCATCTCCCGCCACACAGCCTCTGGATCTGGCTCGTCGTCTGCTGCGCCGTGCGCGTGAAGACTCGCGCAGCACGATCCGCGAACTGCGCAGTGTGGCGCTGGAGAAGCGCGGGCTGCCTGCGGCGATCGAGGAACTGCTGCGCCCACTGGCGACGGCGGCTGGAGCGGAGTTTATGGTGGCAGTCAATGGCACACCGGTGAGGCTCGCCGGCACGTTGGAGACGAGTTTGCTCCGCCTCACGCAGGAGGCTGTGGCGAATGCAGCGAAGCACTCGGGAGCCAGACGAATCGAAGTGAAACTGGATTACGATGAGGAGTCCATCCGCCTCAGCGTGCGAGATGACGGCTGCGGATTTGACCCACTGGCGACGACCGTGCTGGCAGGGCACTTTGGCATTAGTGGAATGCGCGAACGGGCGGAGAAGATCGCCGGGCGGCTGAGCATCAACAGCGCCCCTGGCAAAGGCACGGAGATCGAGGTGCACGTGCCCAGGTTGGAGTTTCCGACGCCAGTCGAAGCTTGAGCCTTGAACCCCAGTCAAGGCTTGCTCCCGAAACGGAAATCCGGTGTAATGCCCACGTCTGCCATGAAAAAGCCATCTCCCATCCGTGTCATGATCGTCGATGACCACTTCGCCACGCGGCTGGGACTCTCCGTGCCGATCAATAATGAGCCTGACATGACCGTGGTGACCGAGGCAGGCACGAGCGCGCGGGCCGTGGAGCTTTACCGGGAGCATCGGCCAGACGTGGTGACGATGGACTACCAGCTTCCCGACAAGAACGGAGTGGAGACGCTGGAGGCCATCCGAGCCGAGTTTCCTGAGGCCAAGGTGCTCATGCTCACCGTCTTCGACGGAGAAGAAGACATCTACCGCGCCGTCACCGCCGGAGCGAAAGGATACCTCACGAAATCCGCCGAGTGCGAGGAAGTGCTGCGCGCCATCCGCCGCATCGCCGCCGGTGCGGCGTGCTTCTCACCCGTGATTGCCGCGAAGATCAAGGAGCGTGAAAAGCGCCGCCCGCTGACGCCACGCGAGCTGGAGATCCTGAAGCTGCTGGTGAAAGGCTACTCCACGAAGGACATCGTGCACATGCTCGGCCTCAGCATGGGCACCATCCGCCTGCACATCAGTCTCATCCTGGACAAACTGGATGCTTTTGACCGCACCAATGCCGTGGCGAAGGCTATCGAGCGCGGGATCGTGCACCTCGGGGAGTAATGCAGGAGTGCGCTTGGTGATTTTGGGAGCCGCTGATGACGAAATTAACCAAAGAACAGCATTGCTTCTAACGGGTTGTTTCTGAGATCGTCTCAACAGACCAACCCCATTCAACCATAATGCGTCAAAAAACCGCCTTGGTACTTCTTGTCCTCATTTCAGCCGCTGCTTTGGTCGGTTTGTATCTTTCTGGACCTGATCATTCTAAATCCGGCTCTGCCAAGTGTGACGATGGCACCCTCTGCGGCCCCGCGAGTGTGGCTCCGGTGAGGACGCTGCCTGCCACAGCACCTATCAAGCTGGATGCTGTGCCAGCCGTGAACTCGTCCACTTCTTTGGGCAGGTTCGATGATTGGAGCCGCAGGTATCTACAAGCGATGGAAGACGAAAAACGCCTCCTCTTGGAAGAGGGCGTGCGCCTTGCACGTGAACGCCGCCCCATTTTCAAACAACTGATCCGTGACGATCCACGCGAAGCGCTGGCTCAGGCGGTGCCGATGGTAATCCGCCAAAAGCTGCCAGAGGAGGTTTTGGCCGAACTGGAGGACCGGGTGAATAAGACGGGTGTGCTGCGGGTATATCGCGGACGCACTCTGGAGGGGATGCCCATCGTGAAACGCGTGGCGGAGATGGCGGCGGGGCGCACTTATCAGGCGCATGTGTATGGCCGACGTGCGGAGGCATTGACGTGGACACCAGGAGCCTCACTCAATGGGGTGGCGATGGACTCGGACTTTGCGGTGAACGAAGATCCACTTCGAATACTGGAGGTCGGCGAGATCCCGGCGACGGACAAGCCAGTCGTCTCGGTGTGCCCGGTCTCCGGCAAAAGTTCTCTGGAGCCTGAGCAGGCCGCCGAACCCGTGGAGGAGCTGACGCCAGCGGTCGAGACGGCGACGGAGACGGTGTATCTCTGCAACGGCACGCATGTCGTGGTGTATCGCGATCAGCTCATCATGGCCGAGGGCAGCACAGGCGGTCCGACGACCTTCACGGGCATCCT
>NZ_JBILYB010000210.1:0-7652 GCF_044378005.1 Prosthecobacter sp. | reverse complement strand
TAAGCGGCACGCCAGCGAGCGGGGCCGTCGTCATAAACGGCCAGTGTGACCATGACGGCCTTCGTACGCAGAGCGACCATGGAGGCGACGGGCGTGGTGGACGCGAGGCGGTCGAAAAACGGCGACCACACGCCCTGATCACCGGCATGCTGATCTACGAGGATGCCGAGGCTGCCGCCATCCCGCAGGTGCTTCATGGGAGCGATGAAGCCTTCGTGGCGGTTGAAGATGGCGTAGCCATGCTTCTGCCGTGCACGCAGAACATGCAGGTCCATATAGGGATTGCGCAACGGCTGGTAAATCACGCCGGCATGACGGCCGAAGGAACAAAGGCCGGGCAGCTTGTTCAGCACCTCCCAGCAACTTTGATGGGTGACGAGGCCGAGGATGGGCTGCTTCAAATCCAACGCGGCCTGCATGTGGTCCATGCCAGAAAGTGTGACGCGCGCCTCGATCTGCTCGCGCGTCATGGTGGCGAATTTCAGGCCTGAGAAGATATTCGCCAGGAAGCTTCGGAAATGCTCCCGCCCTGTCGGCCTGAGCCATTCAGCATCTTTTTCCTGACCATAGGCGATGCGCAGATTGCTCAGGATGAGACGGCGGTATTTGGGGGCGACATACCAGCCGACGGTGCCCAGCGTGCGCCCTATGTACCAGATGAGTGTGATCGGTAGCACCTTCAGTACAGCCTCCATGCCGAGGAAGGCCTGGTACACTAGCCAGTAACGCGCGAGTTCGTAGCGCGTAGGCTGGTTGTCGTTGGATTTGCTCATGTGGAAGGGCTTTGTTGGCACATTCGCGGAAGACTGGCAACCCTCGGAGCACGATCAGCTTCAGTGATTTACAAATGAGGCGATGTTTGGCAGTCTGAGTCATTCATTATGAAAACCCTTCTACTCCTCGCCTCTCTCGGAATGTTTAGCCTCGTCGCTTACGCGCAGCAGGGAGGACAGGGAGGAGGACAGGCAAGTGGTACCACGGGCCCAACGGAGGCCAATGCGGTGCCGGAGGAGTTCCTCCAGGATGGTGTCTGGACCGGCTCGCTAAAGGGGGGACGCTACATCGTGAAGTGCCGGGACATCATCGCCCTCTCTAAACATGAGTATGTGGCTGATGCTGCAGCGCGTGTGGTGGAGGTGAACTTGACGCTCAGCTCGAACACAGCAGTGCGCTTTTATTACCTGGAACCCGTGAGACTGGAAGGCTCCGGGACCATCGCCGCGGGGCAGCAGGCCATCGACAAAGCACGCCAGATGGTGCAGGACGCAGCCGCACGCATTTCCCCCACGCTTACGGAGCCAAAGGTGGTGAAAACCTATCCCGTCTCCACCCATGCGCACACGGTTGAGTATGTGCTGAAGGAGGAAGCACGATTGAACTCTCTCTTCAATAGCCTGGAACATGCCTTCCGTGATCCGGCGAGAAAGCATTTCTGGCGCGAGTAGAGGCTGGGCGAATGAATGCCGCGCATGGATAAATGGGGCTGGTCGCTGCCGTTTGCTGCCCGCCTCATGATGACCATCGCCCGCGCTCTCCTCATTCTCTGCAATCTTGGCTCGTTTGCCTCAGCAAACGAGGCGTCAAAGCAGATCGATGCGATCCTCACCCAGGACTGGCAGAGGAACAAAATCACCGCCAACCCTCCAGCGAGTGACGAAACCTTCGTCCGCCGGGTGCATCTGGACATCATCGGACGCATCCCGACGATGCAGGAGGCGCAGGCGTTTCTGACCAGCACGGAGAAGGACAAACGTGCGAAGCTGATCGACCAACTGCTGGCCAGTGAGGGCTATGCACAGCACTTGTTTCACTTTTGGGCCGACCTGCTGCGCATCCAGTCGCGGGCGAATGGCGGGCAGGGTGACATGACCTCGAAGCCATACCTGGAGCATGTAAAGAAGCGCATCCGCGAAAACATGCCCTATGACGAGTTCGTGCGCGAACTGATCACCGCCCAGGGCAAGGTGTGGGACAATCCCGCCATCGGCTATTACATGCGAGACCTCGGCATGCCGCTGGACAATCTCTCAAACACCACGCGCGTCTTTCTCGGGACGCGCATCGAGTGCGCCCAGTGCCACAACCATCCTTTCGACAAATGGACGCAGATGCAGTTCTACCAGATGGCGGCCTTCACTTATCCGCTGGAGACGAACTTCACTGGCATCGGCGAACAGGGAGCGGTTCTGAATTTGAAACGTGCAGCGGAAAAGAAGCCCGAGATGGCCGTGGCCACGCGTCACATGGGCCGCGTGCTGGAAAACCTGGGCGACTTCGTGCGCTACAGCAAAGTGGCCGCGTTGCCCACGCGAGTGCTGAAGCTGCCGCATGATTATCAATATACGGACAAGAAGCCCCACGATGCCATCACTCCCTCCACGATGCTCGGAAAGACCGTGACGGGAGACTTGAAAACCTTCGCCGACTGGATGACCTCACCAGAGAATCCGCGCTTCACCACGGTCATCGCGAACCGCCTGTGGAAGAAGGTTTTCGGCCTCGGGCTGATCGAGCCCGTGGATGAATTCATGGACAGCACCGTGGCGATGAATCCAGCGCTGATGAAGCACTTGGAACAGCTGATGATCTCCAGCCGCTATGATGTGAAAGCCTTCCTCCGGGTGCTCTACAACACGCGGGCTTACCAAAACGAAGTCACGCGAACCGAGCCGGCGCTCGGCGAGGTCTATCACTTCACCGGCCCCGTTTTGCGTCGCATGACGGCAGAGCAGATTTACGACAGCTTCGTCACGCTGATCCATCCCACGCCCGATCTGCCGCGGCGAAGGGGCATCGACACGGAAATGGCAAAAAAGCTGGTGTATCGCGGCAAACTCAGCGATGCGCTGGATCTGCTCAGCGCGCAGGAGATCTTCGATGGAGCCGCCAAAGCTTCGGAAGGCTACGAGGCCATCTCCGCACGCAGCAATCCGCTGCGGGAGCAATACACCGCCGCCCAGAAGGCGAAGGACAAGGAGCTGATCGAGAAGCTGAACCTGGAAATCCGCAGCATCGAGTTCGTCGCGCGCACGGGCATCCACGATCATGTCGTCGTTCCTGCCGTGGCGCGGCTTTACACGAAAAAGACCGGCAAACCGGCCCCACCGCCGATTCCCGTGAGGAAGCCAACGCTGGAAGAACTCAAGAAGGCCGGCCAGAACCGCGACTACATCGACGTGCCCGGCTACGACATCGATCAGGCCATCCCTCGCGAGGAAAAAGCCGCCGCAGATGCCCGCGATGCTGTTTTCAAAGATGAGGCCCGCCGTTTCGGCATCACCGATACCGCCGCCTTCCTCAAGTCACGCCAAGGCCATGCTCGCGATTGGCCCCGTGCTGCTGACCTGGACTCCCCTGCCCCGCGCGGGCATTACCTGCGCGAGTTTGGTCAGAGCGACCGCGATCTCATCGACAATTCCAATGCTGATGCATCCATGCCACAAGCTTTGGTTCTGATGAACAGCGAGCTTTTCCAAAGCATCCTCAAGCCACACACCCAGCTCAGCTTGAATCTGGCCACCGCGAAGTATCCAGACGAGCAACTGTCGGCCATTTATTTGACTCTGCTCTCCCGCCAGCCCACAGCGGCGGAAAAAGCCGCCTGGACAAGGTCCGGCCTGACCAGCGCGGAGGACCTCATCTACGCGCTGCTGAACACGCAGCAGTTTATCTTCATCAAGTGAGCAACTCCCCGCTGGCAAAGCGGCAGCCGCCGTCTAGCGGTGGAACATGCCAGAAGAGATCGCACAGCCAGAATCACCCAGCGTCGGGAACAAGCCGGAGGCCGACTCCGCCTTTACGCTGCGCGATCTGCTGGCGCTGACGAAGTTCCGCCTCAGCGCGCTCGTCATCGTGACCACGCTGGTGGCTTTCTGGCTGCGAGCCGGCCCGAACATGGATCTGTGGCTGCTCATCCACACCATCATTGGCAGCACCCTGGCAGCCTTTGGCTCCGCCGTCTTCAATCAGCTCATGGAGATCGGGCCGGACTCGCGCATGAAGCGCACGGCGGATCGTCCGCTGCCTGCGGGGCGCATCAGCCCGAGCGCGGCCTTTGGCATCGGCTGGCTGCTGAGCGCGCTGGGCCTCATCCACCTCGTACATCGCGTGAATATGGAGGCCGCAGCACTCACGGCCATGACCCTGGCGACCTACCTTTTCATCTACACACCGCTGAAGCGCCAATCCACGCTGAACACGCTCGTCGGGGCCGTTTCTGGTGCCTTGCCGCCACTGATCGGCTGGGCGGGTGCGGCAGGTCCAGAAGCTGTGGGAGATGCCTACTTCCGCTGGAGTTTGCTCATCGAACCCGGTGCCATCTACCTCTTCACGCTGCTGTTCCTCTGGCAGTTGCCCCATTTCCTGGCCATCAACTGGATGTATCGTGACGAATATGTGCGCGGGGGCTTCGTGATGCTGGCAAATGACGACGAACTCGGTGCCCGCACCTCCCGACATGCGCTCGCCTGGTCCATCGCCATGCTGGCGCTGATGTTTCAGCCCGTGGCCTTCGGTCTGGTGAAAACCTGGCTCTTCCTGCCCCCTGCTCTTTTGCTCAACCTCTGGCTCTGCCAGCGGGCACTCGGTTTCCAAAAGCAGCCTGATCGCGCCACCGCACGCCGTCTTTTCTTCGGAACGCTCATTTATCTGCCCGTCATTCTGATTGTCAGCGTAATGGCTTGGAAATAAAGCACACCCTTCATGTCCGACGTCCCAACACAGCCCGCCCCCCGCACGATCAATCCCTGGACCCTCTGGATTCCGATCATCATGATCTGCCTCGGAGTCGTGGTGCTGTACAACTACCTGATTTTCAACTCGATGCAGGCCAAGAGCGACATGATTACGCTCAGCGATGGCACGGTGATCAAGCGCCCGCCGTTGATGGGGCGCTTGGAAAAGGACATGGAGTTCACCGAGCGCAGTGGCAAGAAGGTCAATCTGGCAGAACTGAAGGGCAAAATCCTCATCGCCTCCTGGGTCTTCACCCGCTGCCCACGAGGCTGCGCGGGGGTAATCGCCAAGTTGAAGAAGCTTCATGATGAGTTTGGCGCTGATCCAGGCATCCAGTTTCTCTCCTTCACCCTCGATCCCGATGACACCCCCGAGATGATGAAGAAGTTCGCCAGCGGCATCGACATCAAGGACACGGACAACTGGTGGTTCCTCAATGGTGAGAAGGAAGTCGTGCGGAACTTCATGACCTTCTCCCTCAAGTTCCGCCCTGTGCAGGATCTGCCTGAGGCCGACCGCTTGACGCCTGATGACAAATACATCCACGATCTCCGCGTGGCCATCATTGACGATAAAGGACACTTGCGCGGCCTTTACGACGTGATGAACGGCGACGCCGACACGCAAAAGTTTTACGACGAACTCATCCGCAACGAACTCCGCTACTTCCTCGAAGAACAGAAGAAGGACAAGAAGTAAACCGCGCTGACAGATTCCCTCATGACCACTGCTGAACTCCCCGGACTCTACACACTCTTCAATGCTGCCGCTCTGGTGCATATCATCCTCGGCCTCATCCTGATCAAGAAAGGCCAGAAGCAGGCGCACATCGCCAGCATGGTGATCGCGCTTCTGTTCTCCGCCGCATTCCTCGGCTGCTACCTCTTCTACCATTACACCATCGGCCATGTGAAGTATGATGGTCCAAGCTGGACGCGGCCTATCTATTTCACCATTTTGTTCACGCACATTCCGCTGGCGATCCTGACTGTGCCGCTGATCATCATGACCGTCATTCCGGCGCTGCGTCAGCGTTTCGACAAACACAAGCGCATGGCCAAATGGACCGTGCCCGTCTGGCTCTACGTCAGCGTCACCGGCATCATCGTTTATCTGATGTGCTACGTCTGGTATGGCCCGCCGATCCGGGCCTGATCCGCATCAGCCGAGCACGGGCGGTTTCGCGTGCAGGTAGTCCAGCCAGTCAGCTGGCGAGCCTGTTTTTCCATCCTCCGCCGCGTGAACGAGATTAGCCATTTCACGCGCGGTGACGAAGTGATAATGGAAGCCCGGCATCGCCGACGCCATGGCCGCGAGATCCGCGTAGAAGCGGCGCATGCGCTTCCCGAGCAGCGTGTCGTAGTTTTTGGAGACGCCGCCGTGCGTGTGGAGCTTGATGAACACCCACGGTGCGCCGTTTTTCACTCTTGGGCACAGCTCCAGCCAGAGGCGGAGTCGCTCGATCGAGGGAGGATTGCTGCCCGAGGCATCGCCATTTTCCAAACGTGGGATCAGGCCCCACTTCCGGCTCTGCCAGTTCAGGCCGAGCGGCCCCTGGAGCAGGAGCAAATGGTCCTCTTTGTCTCGAAGAGCAGCCGTTTGGCCCACCTCAACGGCTATCCCACGATCATGCGACTTCGGCAGACCATCCTCGCGGGCATAATAGACAGCATTGATCGTGCTCGTCTGGCAGGGATCTGGCGCGGCGGGCATGGTCATGTCCACATAGCAGCCAGTGCGCTTGAGCACGGTGAGTTCATTGGAGACACCACATTTGCGGCCCGAAGGATGCGAATTGTCGAGCGCCCAGTTGCCATGGATGAAGGCATATTTGCCCCGGCCAGCGGCATCGCGGCTCAGCAATCCGTGACTTGAGAGGTCGGACACGCCTGTCTCCAGCTTCGCAGTGACGGTGGCCTCCGTGTCATTGTCATGATGCAGGTGGATCTCCACCTCGCTGCCGGTCTGGTGACAAAGGTCCGCGAGCGAGGCCAGCAAGGTGGGCTGATACTGCTCGATGGGGAAGAAAAAGGAGTGCCTCGGACCGCGTCCGGCACTGTCACGATGATCATTCACCATCCGGGGCCACTCCTGCTGCCAATGGGCCACGGTACGCTGAGCCCCGGCGAGATCGGTGTCATGAAGCGGCTCGTAATGGTCACAAACAGCGACGCAGGCGTGCAGCGACTGGTCCGGCAAAATCCGAGCCAAATGCCTGCGGAATTGCAGATAAGGAAGAAGCCATTGTTGAGCGCCACGGAACATCTGCCCTCCTTGGCGTGGGGGGAAGGACCTGACAAGTTTGAGAAAACAAAAAACAGGTTGCCGGGTGAATGATTCATGGCACTATCCACGCCCCTTGCCGCCCGGGCTTTTGTTTCGACCACGCTCGCAGCGGCATTTTCACCCTTCAGAAGTCACAGTTATGGCATACGCAATCATCAAAACCGGCGGCAAACAGTATAAAGTTTCCGTGGGAGACAAACTCGACATCGAGAAACTCGAAGTCGCCGAAGGCGAAACCGCGTCCTTCGATCAGGTCCTCGCCGCAGGCGAAGGTGCTGACCTCAAAATCGGTGCTCCTACCCTCGTCGGTGCCACCGTGCAGGCCACAGTGCTGAGCCAGTTCAAGGGTGAGAAGGTCACCGCCTTCAAATTCAAGAAGCGCAAAGGCTACCACAAGACCAAAGGCCACCGCCAGCCCCTCACCCGCGTCCAGGTCACTGCGATCAACGCGTAATTCTTCACCCCTCAACACTTACTCAGGAGAATACACTCATGGCTCATAAGAAAGGTCAAGGTTCCGTCAAAAACGGTCGCGATAGCAACAGCAAGCGTCTCGGCGTGAAAAAGTATGGTGGTGAAGTCGTCATCGCCGGAAACATCATCATCCGCCAGCGTGGCACGAAGTGGACCCC
>NZ_JBILYB010000077.1:0-28876 GCF_044378005.1 Prosthecobacter sp. | reverse complement strand
TACTCATTATAATTTCAATACAATTTGAGCTGATATTTTAAATAACTTAACAATCATCGTCGCCGAGTCGGGATTTTCAAAAAGATCCCTGTGTTGCCTCATCGTTTCCCGATCCACCGAACGCGAAGCCATGAGCCCGGTGCTGAAAACGGGACTCAGCCTGCTGGCTATTCGGATGACGCAGAATCATTTGGCCACCTAACCGACCTTTGACAGGCGAGTCTAGGAGAGACGAGACACCCTTGCGTCGCGTCGGCAGAGCTTCACGGCACGAGGAAGAAGGCGCGGAAGGGATCGAGGAGTTTGGTTTCCGAAAGGTTTTCGGCGCTGGGGGAGGACTCTCGGAGCCACATGATGGGGCTGAGGTATAGCTGGTCGTAACCGGTCTGCGTGGAGTCGGTGTCGGCTTTCCAGAGGCGGAGGCGCGTGGCGGCGGAGGGGTCGGTGGCGGCGCGGAAATTGTTTTCGGGGGTGAGTCCAAGACGGAACGGAGACTCGGCGGTGACACTGGAACTGCTGAGCAGGCGGGTAGCAGTGGCAGGCTTGAGAGCGGGCTTCAGGGTGACTTGACCAGTGAGCAGGAGGGTGACTTCGCTCGTGCGGAGGTGGACGAGGAGGCCGGTCTGTTTTGGCAAGGTGAGGTCTTCAGCCCAGCCGGTGGCGGTCAGGTCGGTGGGGGTGAAGTTATTGACGGCGGGGTCAAAGGTGAGGACACGGTCTTCAGCGGTGAAAAGATCGGCAGGGAGGAGGGTGCTCAGGGTGTGGTGGACGCGGAGGGCGACACGGTTAAGAGGCGGCAAGGCCTCAGTGGCGACGAGGGTGGTGCTGGTGCTGGCGGATTCGTCGATCTCGTAGGCTAGGCCAGTGGTGAGGTCTTCGAGATAAAGTTCGGTATTAGCGGGTAGGGTGACGGGAGTTGGCAGAGTGACCGTGGAGTCCGTGTTGGTGATGCTTCCGGCGAAGAGTTCGGTTTTGACCAGCGGCATGGAGAGAGTGCGCTGGCCGATGGGGAAGGTCTCGCGACTAAACATGACGGACGGCGAGACGGCGACCTGCTCGGCGGTGCCGTCGAGGTTGGCATCAAGGCTGACCTTCAGGCGGAAGAGGGCGCGGGTCTCGAGGGTGGTGGCGTCGAGATTGGCGTAGCGGACGATCTGGCGTCCATCAGTGCCGATGGTCATGCTTGGGGTGATAGTCGTCTTGGCCCAAGCGAGGGAATCGAGGCTGGTTTCGAGGTCGTAGCGGATGTCAGCCCGACCATTGGCGGGGCGGGTGAAGAGGGCGTCGGCGGTGCCGAGAGGGGTGACTTCGAGGGTGAAGGTGCCTGCACCGCTGCGGCCATCGGCAGGGTCGGTGTCGAGGGCGTATTCGAGGAGGTGCGGGTAGAGATCGGCGTCGGTGTCTGGGTGTGTGTCTTTCCAGGCAGAGAAGGTCACGGGCTGCTTGTCCGATTCAGTCGTGTCAGGCGAGGCGGCAGTCACCGCATCGGTATTGCGCTCACGCTGGGCGAGGGGATAGCCGGTGCCGCTGGGGCTGCGAAGGCCAAGGTCGAGGGTAAAGTCGATGTTCGAGTCGATGAAGGCGTCATCGACGAAGGCTTCGTAGCCGGTTTCGGCGCTGCCTGCTGGCTCGCCGCCAGGGGTGAGGGTGAAAGTGCCGGTGCTGGCTCCGCCATTGGTGGGGGTGGAGTTGGCGAGGAGGTTTTGGCCGAGGTTGTCATCCCCCGCGACGACGCTGGTGATGGGGATCATGCCAGCGAGGGGTTCGTTGGTGGCGAATTGGCCGTCAGGGAGGTGGAGGAAGTAGTTTCCGGGATTGATCTCGTCGATGAAGAAGCGGCCTTTATGGTCGGTAATGGCGGCGGCGACAGGGTCGGTGGTGGCTGGGTCGGCACCTTCGGGGAAGACATAAACGTAGATGCCCTGGAGGCCTTCGTTGGGGCTAAAGGTGCTGTCGCCGTTAATGTCGATGAAGACGATGTTGCCCACCCCCATGGGTGCCCAGAGACCGAAGTCTGTGGTGAGGTTGGTGTCGGGATCGGAATCTCCATCGGTGATGGATTCGGTCCCGGGGGCGAGTGTGATGATCGGGCTGAAGAGCGGTGTGCCGGGGCCGCCGGGCTGGGTGCCGTCATTATTGCTGTCGAGGTTATTATCTGCCGTGGCGGGGGTGCCGCTGGTGTGGGTGTAGCCGGTGGGTGGGACGACGCGGACGTAGTAATTTCCAGGGGGCAGATTGGTGAAGGTGAAGAGGCCGGAGGCGGGGGTGATGATGAGGGAGCCAACCTGGGAGTCGGCGCTGCTGCCACCGATGATATTGTCAGCACCTGGGTTCATGAGCTGGACGACAGCACCGGCGACGCCGGGCTCTCCGGCATCGCGGGTGCCATCGTTGTCATTGTCCTGCCAGACGAGGTCGCCGAGGGCCATGCCTCTAACGGCGAGGGTGAAGCTTTGTGAGCCCTGGCAGCCATTGGCATCTGTGGCGCGCACGGTGAAGGTAGAGGCACCGATGGAGGTGGGGGAGCCGGTGATTGCACCGTTCGCCGCGAGGGAGAGACCGGCAGGCAGTGTGCCGCTTTGCAAGGCGTAGCTATAAGGCGCTCTGCCGTTGCTGGCAGTGACTGTTTGTGTGTATGAACTACTCAGATAGGCCGCTGGAAGTGTGGGCGTGAGTGTGATGGTGGGGCAGTTGATCGAGACCACGTAGTCTTCCACTTCACCATTGCCAACGAGCCCCACCGATGCCGCGTTGTTGGTGTCGGTGAGACGCACACGCAGGCCGGTCGTGCCAGCGAGGGCCGTGGCTGGCACGGTGAAATTGATCGTCTGATCGGCATCGAGAGTGCCGTTGGCAATGTTCGTGTCACTGGCGATTTGTTCACCGGCATCAGTCAGTACGCCGTTGCGGTTGAAGTCGATCCAGGCACTCAGACGGGCTTGTTGGCCGGAGGTGTTGGTGACGTTGACGATGATGCTGGCAGGAGCTCCCTGTGCGATGCTCGAAGGAATGGTCACACCATCTTCATCATCTGTTCCGGCAAGGTCATCGCCTGAGGCTGTGGGATTGGTGACGCCCACAGGTTCCGTATCCACAAGAGTCCCGATGTAGATGTTGTTTACTGCTGTGCTGCTGGCGCTGGCGAAGCTGGCGTAATCCCCATAATCGACAGGAGGCATGATGGTGAGGATGTGGTCCTCAACTTCGCCATTGCCGCTGGTGCCTACTGAGCCAGGAGTGTTGACGGAAGTCAGTCGTACACGCACGCCGACATTGCCGATGAAGGCAGTTGCTGGAACTGTGACATTGATTGTGCGGTTGGCATTCGAGGTCCCGGTGGCGATCAGCGTATTGGCCGCCACTTGCTCGCCGCTGTCTGTGAGCACTCCATTGTTGTTGTAATCAATCCAGACATTCAGGTAGGCGCTGGAGCCGCTGGTGTTTGTCACGCGGACAGTCATTGAGCCGCTTGTGCCTTGGATGAGACCCGCTGGCATCGTGACACCCTCTTCATCATTGAGTCCGGTGATGTTGTCTCCGGTGGCTGTTGCGTTGGTTGTCGCGGCATACTCGGCATCCGTGAGAGACCCGATGAACAAACTCGAAACAACCGTGCTCCCCGCACTGCCGAAGAATGAATTGTCGCCAAAATCCAGCGCCGTCAGCAAGCCAAAGTCGATGGTGTTGTCGATATCGATGCCGCCGCTGGCGAGATTTCCCGGTTCCTTGCCTACAGCCAGATCGACCACCGGACCATAGACTTGAGCGCCTCTGCCGCCGGGCTGTGACCCATTGTTATCGTTATCGACGCCGTTGTCTAAGGTGACGACGGTGCTGCTGGCAAAGCCGTAGAGAGCAGGCGGGGTGACACAGACGAAATACTTGCCCTGGAGTTGATTGGTGAAAGCGTAGGCACCAGAGGCGGAACTGGTGGTGGTCGCGATCAAGGTGTCTGCGGCCAGACCGGTGCCGCCGATGGCGTTGTCTGTGCCAGGAGTCCAGAGTTGGACGGTGACACCGCTGAGGCCGCTTTCGCTCACGTCTTTGAGTCCGTTGTTGTTGATGTCATTCCAGACCAAATTGCCGACGCTTACCGCCTGAGAGATGCCAAACTTGGCATTCACGAGGCCATTGGATGCGATCGAGACCGAGAGTCTGCCATTCACCGCGCCATCACTGCCAGCACCTGAGCCGAGGAATTCACCCGTATTCATCCAGCCGGGGGGCAAGTCGGCTGCGGGAGCTGTGCCACCCAGACTTCCGTAGGAGGTGCTCAAGACGACGGTGTAGGCAGTGTTAGTTGAGGCGCCGCCCAGAATGAAGGTGCCGTCATCTTTGACGGGGAAGGAGTCCACCAGATTGCCTGCGGCATCCACGAGCATCGCAAACAAGGTGCCTCCCACATTCGAGCCGGTTCCATTCACGGTGTTATCAGCCAGCCCATTCGTATCTTCATACACGATACCTTTCACGCCGAGTGATGTGACAGAGGATGAGATGCCTTCTGACAAGTCATCGTATTTAACCGAAGATCCTGTGGGCAGTGTACCGACCCTCACAGCGACTGGTGAGGTCGTGTCATAATTGTCCAGCCGGTGTAATGCTGCGCCGATGGATGACACACCATACATTCGCGTCACGCCACCTACGCCCGCGATTTGAACTGCACTGTTTGATGATACAGGAATCTGCCCGTTGATATTCACACTCCTGGCTGCTGGCCCAGAGGGGTTGAACCCATCGGTCATGAACTGATTGAAGACGGTGTTCGTCGTATTGTCCACCGCTGTGGAGGTGACCAGCAAACCATCTTGAGGGCGAATCACAAAGTCACCACCACCAAATTTCTGAGTCAGGTGGAAGAAATTTGGGTAATCATTGAAGGCCGGAGTTTTGAGCGCCTTGCCTGTCGTGTCCAGACGCCAGGCGACCATGTTGTCGTTGCTTTGACCGCCGCCGTAGTAATCCCCGGCGTAATAGGCGGCACGAGGGAAGGCACCCGCACCCGCTGAAGATGAATTGGGTGAGCCAGTGTTGAATGGAATATTGGAAAGGTTGGACCCTGTGACGGTCTGATAGCTCCAAGTCTTGGTCACATTGTCGTAATAGGCGGTGTTGAGCTGGAAGTTGTAGCCGCTAGATCCTGAGGAACTTGAGTTCCAGTAGAAGCGCCTGTTCAGCCAGTCCAACGCCAGACCGTTCATATAAGCGTTCGTGGCGCTGGCGTTGAAGCGCGACGTTGCGGTATTCAAATTCAGGATGCCTGGAATGACAGAGACGGTCGGAGTAGCGGAGTTGGGGTTATAGACGGAGATTTCGTCCAGATAGAAGTTTCCGTTGGTGCTTCGGATGGCATAAAAGTAGTCCCTGAAGTTTGAGGCTGGGACAACGATCGTGGTGGTGTAGTCCTCCACTTCTCCATTACCACTGGCACCGACCGGTCCAGGAGCTGAGATAGAGGTCAGACGGAAGCGTGTGCCAATAACGCCAAGGCTTGCGTTACTCGGCACATCAAAGAAGAAGGTCTGATAGTCGCTGACGGTGCCCGTGGGCACCACCACGTTGCTGATGATCTGTTCATCGGTGTCCGTCAGAGCACCGTTGTTATTGAAGTCAGCCCAGCCGTTCAGGTAGGCAGGTGAGCCGGTGAGATTCGTCACATTCACGGTCACGGCGACACCGGCCTGGCCGCGGACTAAGATGGCCTGCACCGTGGTGCCGTCTTCATCGTTGATGTTCGTGACGTCATCCCCGGTCGCCGCCAGATTCGTGACCGCCGTGGGTTCGGCATCCGTAAAGTCTCCCATTTTGAGAGTATTGGAAAGCTTGCTGGCGGCATCCTGGAAGAGAGAGAAATCGCCGTGATCTGAAGCGTCCGCTATGGTGAGCGTATGATCTTCGACTTCACCGGCACCAGAGGCACCCGTGCTGCCAGGATTTGCGATGGAAGTTAACCGGAAACGCACTCCGACAGTGGCTATCGCCGCTATGGACGGCACGTTAAAAGTGTAGGTCATGTTGGCACTACTGGTGCCTGTCGCCAACGGCTCGTTGAAGACAATCTGCTCCCCAACATCTGTAAGCACGCCGTTGTTATTAAAGTCGATCCATCCGTTCAGATAAGTTTCAGCTCCGCTCGTGTTGGTGACATTGACGGTCACGCTCAGTCCACTTTGGCCTTGGATGGCTCCCGTCGGCAGCGTCACACCGTCTTCGTCATCTGAGCCCGTGATGTCATCACCAGTAGCGGTGGCATTGGCAGTCTGCACATATTCGTAATCGACGAGTGCTCCCATTTTAAGAGTGGAATTCTTCGTGCTGCTGGCACTGCCAAAGGTGCTCAGGTCGCCAAAGTCGGCGTTGGGAGCCGGAGTCAGGCTGTAGGAGGAACTTGTGCCGACGCAGCCGAAGGCATCCGTGGCGCGAATGGTAAAGGTGGCGGTGGCCGAGCTGGTGGGTGTGCCGCTAATGACACCCGTGCTCGTATCGAGAGTAAGACCGGTCGGCAGCGCACCAGTGGCGATGGCATAAACATAAGGAGCGGTTCCCGCAGATGACGTGACGGTCTGCGAGTAAGGGGCGTTGATCAGGGCCGAAGTCAAAGTAGCCGGGGTGATGGTGATCGACGGACAACCAGGGGTAATACTGTAAGCTCGTGTACCAGAGCAGCCATTGGCATCCGTGGCGCGGATGATGAAGTTGGCTGTCGTCGTGCTGTTCGGTGTGCCGCTGATGACACCCGTGCTGGCATTCAAGCTAGCCCAGGCAGGCAGGCTGCCACTGCTGATAGAAAAAGAATAAGGTGAGGTTCCGCCGCTGCCGCTGACGGTTTGGCTATAGGCAGCGCCCACGGTGGCTGCGGCGAGGCTCGTGGGGCTCAGCGTGACCACGGGACAGATCTTCAGACTGATGACCTGAGTGCCCTGGCAGCCGTTGGAGTCGGTGGCGCGGATGGTGACACTTGTGGCTGGGCTTGCGGCGGCGGTGGGGGTGCCGCTGATGATGCCGGTGCTGGCATTGAGGGTGAGGCCGCTTGGCAGGGTGCCTGCGGTGACGGTCCATGAGCCGTAGGGCGCGGTGCCGCCGCTGGCAGTCAGCGTTTGCGTGTAGGCGGTGTTGATGAGGCCCTGGGTCGCGGTGGTGGGGGCGATGCTGATCGACGGGCACGCGGGCGTTACCGTGTAGGCTTGGATGCCGGTGCAGCCATTGGCATCGGTGGCGCGGAGGGTGAAGTTGGCGACGGTGCCGCTGTTCAAGGTGCCAGATAGCAGTCCTGCTGGGCTGAGCGTGAGTCCTGTTGGCAGGGTGCCTGCGCTGAGCGCATAACTATAAGGTCCGGTGCCACCGGTGGCGGTGATCGTCTGCGAGTAGGCGGCACCCGCGGTGCCATTGGGCACCGTGGTCGGAGCCAGAGTGATCGTGGGGCAATTGATGGTGAGCAGGGTGTCTTCGACTTCGCCCATGCCGGCGGCTCCGACGGGCGTTGGGTTTTGCACGTCGGTGAACCTCACGCGCATGCCGCGCTGGCCGGGGGTGGCTGTGGCCGGGATGGTGAAGTTGACGGCCTGGGCGATGCCGTTGGTGCCTGTGGGTACGAGTGTGTTGGCGGCGATCTGTTCGCCGACATCGGCAAAGGAACCGTTGTTGTTGTAGTCGATCCACGCATTCAGATACGCTGCTGCTCCGCTGAGGTTGGTGGTCACGACGGTGGCGGAGCCGGAGGCTCCGAGGTTGTAGCTGCCTGCGAGCGTGACGCCGTCTTCGTCATCGCTGGCAGTGATGTCGTCGCCCGTGGCGGTGGCGTTGCGGGTGGAGACGTATTCGGGGTCGGCGAGTGATCCCATGCGCAGGTTCGAGCTGGCGATGCTGGACGCATCGGCGGCTCCGCTCCAGTCTCCAAAGTCGGTGGTCGGCACGGCGATGGTGGTGACGTGGTCTTCGACTTCGCCCGTGCCCACGGTGCCGGTGATGCCGGGGGTGCTCGTGCTGGTGAGGCGGAAGCGCAGCACCAGATTGGCACCGGCGGTGGCGGTGGCGGGGACGGTGAGGTTGATCGGGATGCTGCCGTTGATGGTGCCGGTGGCGACGCTGGTGTTGGTGGCGATCTGTTCGCCCGCATCGGCGATGCTGCCGTTGTTGTTGAAGTCGATCCACGCATTGAGGAAGGCGGCGGCACCGGTGGTGTTCGTCACGGTGGCGGTGATCGTGCCGGGCGCCCCTGCGGTGAGGGTGGGGATGCTGATGCTGTCTTCGTCATCGCTGGCGGTGTTGTCATCGCCGCTGGCGGTGGCATTCAGCGTGGGGGCAAATTCGGTGTCCACCAGCGCCCCGAGACGCAGTGCGGCATTGGCGGTGCTGCTGGCGCTGCCAAGGGCGCTGCTGTCGCCATAATCCAACGGCGGATTGGTGATGCTCACGATGTAATCTTCGACTTCGCCATTGCCGCTGACGCCGGTGGCTCCGGGGGTGGCGGTGCTGGTCAGACGGAAGCGTGCGCCGAGGTTCGTCACGGTCAGTGCGGTGACTGGCACGGTGATGGCAATGTTCTGCGTGATGTTGTTGCTGCCCGTCGGGATGCTGACGTTCGTGGCGATCTGTTCACCGGCATCGGTGAGCACGCCGTTGTTGTTGTAGTCGATCCAGGCGTTAAGATTGACCGCAGCTCCACTCGTATTGGTGACGAGCACGGGGAGGGTGGCGGGTGCTCCGGCCATCAGCGTCGGGAACGTGACGGCGTCTTCGTCATCACTGCCGGTGGTGTCATCACCCGTCGCCGTGGCGTTGCGCGTGGAGGCAAACTCCGTGTCGGTGAGCGCTCCGAGTTTGATCGTGCCAACCACCGTGCTGGTGGCATCGGCAAAGCTGGTGAAGTCACCAAAGTCGGTGGTCGGCACGGCGATGGAGATCACGTAGTCTTCGACTTCGCCGAAGCTGCCCATGACTCCCGTGGCTCCGGGTGTGGCGGTGGTCGTCAGACGGAAGCGCACGCCGACATTGACTCCAGTCAACGCGGTGGCAGGCACGGTGACGCTCGGTGTGATGGTGATGTTGCTGCTGCCGGTGGCCACGGCGACGTTGGTGATGACTTGTTCGCCGACATCGAGCACGTCGCCGTCATTATTAAAGTCGATCCAGGCGTTGAGGAAGGCTCCTGCGCCGGTCGTGTTGGTCACCACAACGGGCACGGTCACCGTTTGACCCGCGATGATCGTCGGCAGCGTGACGCCGTCTTCGTCATCGCTGCCCGTGGTGTCATCACCCGTGGCCGTCGCATTGGTGGTGGCCACGGACTCTGCATCGGCGAGTGCCCCGAGACGCAGCGTGGTATTCGCGGCATTGCTGGCGCTGCCAAAGCTGGCGAAGTCGCCGAAGTCCGTCGTCGGATTGGCGATGTTCACGATGTAGTCTTCCACTTCGCCGTTGCCGCTGGCTCCCGTCGGGCCGGGGCTTGTGGTCGAGGTCAACCGCACACGCACGGGCAGGTTCACACCCGTCGTCGCGGTGGCGGGCACGGTGATGGCGATGTTTTGCGTGATGTTGTTGCTGCCGGTGGCGATGCTGACGTTGCTGGCGATTTGTTCACCGGGATCGGCCAGCGAGCCGTTGTTGTTGTAGTCGATCCAGGCGTTGAGACTGACCGCGGCTCCACTCGTATTGGTCACCAGCACCGGGATGGTCGCAGATGAACCGGCGGTCATGACCGGGATGGTGACGGCGTCTTCATCATCACTGCCGGTGGTGTCATCACCTGTTGCTGTGGCATTGCGCGTGGAGAGGAACTCGACATCCGTGAGCGCTCCGAGTTTGATCGTGGCGTTCCGCGTGCTGGTGGCATCCGCCAGGCTGGCGTGGTCACCAAAGTCCGTGGTCGGCGCGGCGATGGTCACGGCATAATCTTCGATTTCACCGGCAAGACCGTTCGTGCCAGTAGGACCGAGACCGCTCGGCGCAGACAGGCGGAAGCGCAGGCCGAGGCTCGCTCCCGTCGTCGCTGTGGCTGGCACGGTGACCGTGAGGTTGGTGACCGCATTGACCGCGCCCGTGGCGATCACCATGTTGGTGGCCACCTGCTCGCCGGAGTCCGTAAGCACGCCGTTGTTGTTGTAGTCGATCCAGGCATTCAGGAACCCATCGGCTCCCGTGCCGTTGCTGATGGTCACCGGGATCGTCACGGTTTGACCCGCGATCATGGATGGAACAACGACGCCGTCTTCGTCATCGCTGCCCGTGGTGTCATCACCTGTGGCAGTGGCGTTGCGCGTGGACACAAATTCGGTGTCGATCAGCGCACCCATGCGCAGGAACGGGTTCGCGCCTTGGGAGGCATCCGCAAAGCTGCTGTGGTCTCCAAAGTCCGTCGTCGGAGCCGTGACGGTCACGATGTAGTCTTCCACTTCACCATTGCCGACGAGCCCCGTCGCTGCCGCACCGCTGGTGCTCGTCAGGCGGAAGCGCGCACCGAGGTTCACCCCCGTCAGCGCACCCGCTGGCACCGTGATGTTGAGGTTCTGTGTGATGTTGTTGCTGCCATTGGCGATGCTGACGTTCGTGGCGATCTGCTCGCCTGCTTCGAGCGTGCCGTTGTTGTTGTAGTCGATCCAGGCATTGAGGAACACCGCAGCACCGCTCGTATTCGTCACCAACACCGGGATCGTCGCAGGTGCACCTGCGGTCATGCTCGGGAACGTGACGCTGTCTTCGTCATCGCTGGCGGTGATGTCATCACCCGTCGCCGTGGCATTGACGGTCTGCACATATTCGGTGTCGAGCAGCGCGCCCAGCTTCAAGGTCGCATTGCGCGTACTGCTGGCGCTGCCAAAGCTGGCGAAGTCGCCAAAGTCCGTCGTCGGCGCAGCGATGGTCACGACATAATCTTCCACTTCACCCAGACCACCCGCACCCGTGGCTCCAGGAGAAGACAGCGCCGTGAGGCGCACACGCACGCCCAGGCTGGCCGCCGTGGTCGCCGTCGCTGGCACGGAGATGTTAAGGGTGGACACCACGTTCGTGCTCAGGTTGGCGATGGACGCGTTGGTGGCGATCTGCTCGCCCGCATCGCCAAAGACGCCGTTGTCGTTGTAGTCGATCCAGGCATTGAGGAAGGCCGCCGCACCCGTGTTGTTGGTCACCGTCACCGGGATCGCCGCCGGAGCACCCGCCGTCATCGCCGGGATCGTGACTCCGTCTTCATCGTCGTTGCCGGTGACGTCATCGCCCGTGGCGGTTGCGTTGCGTGTCGAGGCATACTCCGTATCGACCAGCAAACCGATGCGCAGGTTCGTGCTCGCCGTGTTGGAGACATCCGCATAATCACTGTGGTCACCGAAGTCGGTGAGCGGTGCGAGGATGACGATCGGGTGATCCTCCACTTCACCGACGCCTGCAAAGCCGGTCGGCGCCGGACTGGCCGTGTCGGTGATGCGGAAGCGCGCGCCCAGGCTCGTCGCCGCCGTCACCGCATTGGTCGGCACGTTGAAGTTGAGATTGAGCACACCGTTGGTCAGGCCGCTGGCCACGCTGACATTGGCCGCGACCTGCTCGCCCACATCCAGCAACGAACCGTTGTTGTTGAAGTCGATCCACGCATTGAGGAAGGCCGCAGCGCCCGTGGTGTTCGTCACCGTCACAGGCAGCGTCACCGGCTGACCCGCCGTGACAGACGGGAAGCTCAGGCCGTCCTCGTCATCACTGCCAGTCGTATCATCACCCGTGGCACCGGCATTCCTGGTGGACGAGCCTTCCACATCCACCAGCGCACCGAGACGCAGCGCATTATTCGCCGTGCTCATGGCATCGGCAAAGTCGAGTTCATCGCCAAAGTCAGTCGTCGGCACGACGATGTCCAAGGTGTAGTCCTCCACCTCGCCATTGCCATCCAGCCCATCTGCACCAGGCGTGATGACACTCGTCAAACGCACGCGCACACCCACGGTGCCGATCGGCGCGGCCACAGGAACGGTGTAATTAAGAGTCAGCGGCGAGTTCGAGGTGCCAGTGACAATGCTGGTGTTGGCGGCAATTTGCTCCCCCGCATCCGTCAGCACCCCGTTGTCGTTGAAATCAATCCACGCATTAAGATAGGCCGTCGTCCCGCTCGTGTTCGTGAGAGTCAGCCCCAGACTCCCCGCTGCCCCCTGCGCCACGCTCACTGGCACCACCACTCCGTCTTCATCGTCCGTACCATCCAGGTCATCACCGGTCGCGGTCACATTCGTGACGCCCGCGCCTTCAGAATCCGACAAGGCACCGAGCCGCAGCGTGCCATTGGCTTTGCTGCTGGCACTGGGGAAGCTGTTGAAGTCGCCGAAGTCCGTGTTGGCAATGATGCTGGTGACGACGTCCTCGACTTCGCCATTGCCATCTTGTCCATCAGGCCCTGGATTTGCTGTGCTGGTCAGGCGCACGCGCACACCAACTGTGCCCACCTTGACGATAGCTGCTGTAGTAAAAGCCACGGTCTTGTTAGAGTTCGAAGTCGCCGTGGCGATCAGGGTATTAACAGCTACCTGCTCTCCGCTGTCTGTGAGCACACCATTACCGTTGAAGTCGATCCAGACATTGAGATAAGCACTGGCACCAGTGGTGTTGGTGACGTTCACGGTCATGGAGCCGGCCACTCCTTGCGTAATGGTAGTCGGCATGGTCACGCCGTCTTCGTCATCGGTGCCGGCGGTGTCATCGCCTGTGGCCGTGGCATCGGTGATGGGGAGAGGTTCGGAATCCACCAGCGCACCGATGCGCAGCTTGCTGTTGGAGATGCTGCTAGCAGAAAGAAAATCTGCATGGTCGCCAAAATCAACGATGGGGGTCGAAAACCCAAGGTCGATCGTGAGATTGACATTGGCATCCGAGCTGTTGTCTGAAGCCGCATCAAAGCCGGTCTCACCTGTGGTGTCAGTCGGCTGGCTGCCGGGTGTCAGGACGAAGACCCGCGTGCTGACGCCTGAAGCCGCCGGCACGGCCGCGTCGAGGCCGTGGTCTTCATCATCACGCCAACTGACACTCGTCGCCGACTGCTTACCAGCAAGAGCACCGCCGGTGTTAAAATTGACGGCGGGCACATGCACGAAGTAGCTGCCAGGGCGCAGGCCGCTGAAAAGGTATTTCCCGCCGCCAGAGGTTGTCGCCGTCGCGACCGGGGTGGAACTGCCCGCCGTGTCGCCTTTTTTATAGATCTGCACAGTCGCTCCATCCACCCCTTCACCCGTGTCGTAGTTGCCGTCGCTGTTGGCATCGAGGTAGATGAGGTTCCCAGCCCCGACGGTGGAGCCGCAGTAATCACCGGTCCACATCGGGAAGCCGATAGTGCTGCTGATGATGACGATGTTGTTTGCTGCGATGCTGCCTTCCTTGGTGGTGCTGTCGATGCTAACTGTGGCGGAAGGAGCGATCACCGAGGCATTCATGGTGGTGCTGATGATGGAGATGGTGCCGGTGCTCTCATGGAAGTTGAAAACCAGGTCCTTCCACTGGTTCTCTGATCCGACCGTGGTGCTGTCGAACGTCGCATCACCCGTGCCGCTGACATTGACGATCCAGGCGCTGGGATTCTGACCGTTGCTGTTGAGGGCAAACTGGGCGCTGTTGAACTCCGCCACGGTCATATTAAACACGGCAGCCCCGGTACCTACCGAGGCTCCCGCGACAAGCGTGTAGGTGCCGCCGCTGACCGTCACCGTGCTGTTGGCCGTCAGCGCAGCATAACCAGCAGACTCCGAATTGAGCGCAGCATAGATGGCATTGAAGTCCGGCGGACTGGTGGTGACTGTGGCACCACTGCCGGAAGGATAGGTCAGATTGCTGCTGGTGAAGGTGATGGAGGGTGCCAGATAGACACTGCCAGTATAAGCTCGGATGGTGGAACTGGTCATGGTCAGCGCAGTCTGCAAGGCCAGGCTGTACTGGGTGGGCGCGGTACCACCATCAGGTACGGACGATGTGCCGCCTACGCTCATGGTCGTGCTGACGAGCGAGAGGCTGTTGGCGACAGCGCGACCGGTGGTCAGCGTTGCACTATTCACGGTGATGGCGTTCTTGCTGATCAGGTTGAAGCGGCTGAGCACCGATGATCCACAGATCAGGTTTGTCGTGTAGTCCTCCACTTCACCATTGCCATCAGCTCCATCAGGACCAGGGCTGCTGACACTCGTCAGACGTACCCGCACTCCAATCACGCCCAAACTGGCAAAAGCCGGCACTGTGAAGTTGACGGTGCGGCTCGAGTTAGACGTGCCGTTCGCGATAAGCGTGTTAATCGCCACTTGCTCGCCTGTATCCGCAAGCGAACCGTTGCGGTTGTAGTCAATCCAAACGTTCAAATAGGCACTGAGCCCCGAAGTGTTCGTAACATTAACGGTCATGGAACTGGCACTACCCTGCGCGATGCTGGCAGGAACCGTCACCCCATCTTCGTCGGCGCTTCCCGTAATGTTATCACCCGTGGCGGTGGCATTTGTGGTGGCACTGAGTTCGGCGTCTGTCGTCGCTCCAATTTTCAGCGTAGCAAGCATGGCGCTGCTGGCACCGACAAAGCTGGCGTAGTCACCAAAATCATCGCCTATGACCGTTATGGAATAATCTTCCACCTCGCCTCTCAGTGCAGAGGCACCGCTGAAAGCCGGTGTGGCAGTCGTTTCAGCCACACGAATGCGCAGGTATTTTGTGCCAGACACCGTACCCGTCGGTGGAGTAAGGCTGAAACTGAGCGTGTTGGTGCCTGTGGCGATGGTTTGCACCGCGAGCGTTTCACCGGTGTCGATCACGTCATTGTCGCCATTCCAGTCCACAAACACAATCGCACGCGCCGCTGCGCCACTGAGAGAGGCGAGAGTCGCGGTGATGGGCACCGAAAGGGTCGTGGCCGCACCAACAGTGAAAACCGGCATGGTCAAATCTTCGTCATCCGTGCCCGTGGTATCATCCACCGTGGCTGTGCCTGTGGTTGGATAGGCCGCTTCGGCATCCGTGGCTGCCGTGCCGATGCGCAGCAGAGCGCTGTCAGCCCGTTGAGATGCCGAAGGAAAGGAGGGGTAGTCACCGAAGTCCGTGCTTGTCACAATGTTGACGACGTAATCTTCGACCTCTCCATTACCGATGGAAGTGGCTGGACCCGGGCTGGAGCCCGAGGTCAGGCGCACGCGCACGCCCGCCACCCCGGCGGTGGCCGTTAGCGGAACGGTGAAAGTCACGGTTCGATTCGAGTTCGATGTGCCGTTGGCAATCACGGAATTAGTTAACACCAGCTCACCTGTGTCAGCGAGGGAACCGTTGCGGTTAAAGTCGATCCAGACATTGAGGTAGGTCGAGAAGCCAGTGGTGTTGGTGACGTTCACCGTCATGGTCGTCAGAGCCCCCTGGATGATGTTTGCAGGCAGTGTCACGCCATCTTCGTCATCACTGCCCGTGATGTCATCTCCCGTGGCTGTGGCATTCGAGGTGATGGCGGATTCCTTGTCCGTGGTGGCACCGATCTTCAGCGTGGTGACCACCGTGCTGCTGGCACTGCTAAAGCTGGAGTAGTCACCGAAGTCGAGGGTCTGCGCGGCCAACGGCGAGGACAAAAAACACAACCCAAATGAACTCCCAAGCAACAAAGCGCGAAAGCGGGCCATCACTGGACCGCGAATGCATGCATCGAAGAGTGAGAGGCTGACGCGCATTCTAAAATTAGCGGGAACCTGATGGATGGAATCGGATTCGGCGAGATGCCCAGACTCCGGCGGCCAGCAAAATCAGAAGGGCTGACCCTGGCTCTGGAACCATGTGGGTTTGAAGAGCAAATGTTCCCGGATTCACCGAATAGCCCCCCCCGCCCTGCATATTATTTACCCCGCCGACGATGGCGGTGTCAGCATCATCCAAATCCCAGTTGTACGAGCCTGTATCCGTGGGATCAGGGAAACTCCAGACGTTTGCGAGCCCGCTTGTGTCCTTTACCAGGGCCCACTCCGTGGTCGAATCAAAGTTCTTGGTGTTGTACACCCAAAGATAAGCCACATCTCCCTGATTGAAGACATCCGAAGGATTTGCGTCTGGCGAACTGGACCCGCCGGTGAGCGTGTGCTCTACCGTCCCGACGAAGAACTGCAGTGGTTCATTCCATCCTTCAGGGTCACCATCATTGGGGTCCAGCGGCGTCGGATCATAAGCTCGGTCAAACACCTTCCAGTTCGCCTGCCACAGGCCTGCCTGCTCCAGTGTCGGATCAAAGCCGTTCGCAAAGTATCCGATCTCAAAGGAGAATGACCCGTCCAGAGGCTGCCCAGTGCTCGTGAGTAGAATATTATTGGTGAAGCTGCTACTCCAGAAAATGGTGCTGGCGTGTGAGAGGCCTGCCAACCAAAGCACTGCGACCGTGAGTAGCATCTTGTATGGTGGAGTTTTCATTGGTGATAGGTGGTTGCGAGGCTCATTGGCTCTCAGGCATGACTTTGGAGGCGTTGCGGAAAGTCGTTTAGCACGGGTTAATTGAGTCCTTTTATTTCTTGTATTTATAATAAATATAGTAGTTGGCGATTATTTTCAACCACGGCTTTCATAATATTTAAATAAGTCGAAGCAATTCTCCCCCCTGGACGTGTTGCCGCTCGGTTGTTGAATTGATGGCGTTTCGTGACTGAACGAAAGGCTGCCGAGAGGCCGCTGCGACATGGCTTTCACCTTCCCAGCTTGCATTCTCGCCGCTTCCTCGTTCCAATCGGGACGTGTCGCGCCTTCCCCTCCTTCTATTACTCCTTTCGGTTCCCCTCGCCGCCCAGCCCCCACGCGATCTCATCGAGCAATACACCGCCGATGCCAGCCTCCTCCAGCGCCACTGGTCCATCACTGGAGACTCCACGAAGTCGATGGACCGCGAGCAGCAGATGCTCCAGGGCTGGCTCGCCCGCCTCAGTCTGCTCGACTTCGCCAAGCTCCCCGCCACCGATCAGATCGACTACATCCTCCTCCGCAACGACCTCGAAGCATCCCTCATGCGCCTTGGTGACCGCCGAGATGACGCCCAGGAACTCTCCCCCTGGCTGCCTTTTCGCCCCATCATCGACGGGCTCACCGAGCAGCGCGTACACGGCGATCCCCTGAACACCGAGAAAGCCGCCAGTTCCCTCGCCCCGCTCGCCAAGCGCGTCACCGACCTCCAGTCCAAGCTCAAAGCCGCCAGGGAAAAGAAGCCTGACGCCAAACCCACTGAATCAAAGCCCGCCGATCCCGCGAAAAAGCCAGACTCCCCCGCCCTGCCCACGCCTTTCCAGGCCCTGCGCGCCGCCGAGACCTCCGATGCCCTGCGCGAATCCCTGAAAACGTGGTTTGGCAACTACAACGGCTACCTCCCCGACTTCTCTTGGTGGATGAAGCAACCTCACGACGAGGCCCTCAAAGCTCTCGAAGACTACGCCAAATACCTCCGCGAAGAGATCGCCGGAGCCAAGAACAAAGATGATGCCCCCCTGCTCGGCAAAGCCCAGGGTGCCAGCAACCTCCAGGACCAGCTCGCTCACGAGTTCATCCCTTACAGCCCCGACGAGCTCATTCACATCGCCGAGCGCGAGTTCACCTGGTGTGAGACCGAGATGAAAAAAGCCGCCCAGGACATGAAGCTCGGGGATGATTGGAAGAAAGCCCTCCTCCGCGTGAAGCTCCAGTACGTCCGCCCTGGTGAACAGGAATCCTTCGTCCGCGCCGAGGGCAGGCGCGCCATCGACTTCGTCACGAAGCGCGATCTCGTCACCGTCCCTGCCGACTGTGCCGAGTGGTGGGGCACGCGCATGCTCGCTCCTCAGGAGCAAAAACAAATCCCATACGCCGCCTACAGTGGTCACGACATCCTCGTCGCCTATGCGAACGAGGCCATGAAGCATGAGGACAAAATGATGTCCATGCGCGGCAACAACCGCCCCTTCATGCGCAACGTCGTCCCGCACGAGCTCATCCCCGGCCATCACCTCCAGCGCTACATGGCCGACCGCCACCGCCCCTACCGCCAGCCCTTCAGCACGCCGTTTTATGTCGAAGGTTGGGCGCTCTACTGGGAAATGCGCCTCTGGGATCTCAGTTATCAAACCACCCCCGAAGACCGCATCGGCGCGCTGTTTTGGAGAATGCACCGCTGCGCCCGCATCATTGTCACGCTGAAGTTTCACCTCGGCCAGATGAAGCCTGATGAAATGGTGCAGTTCCTCGTCGAGCGCGTCGGCCATGAGAAGTTCGGTGCCACCAGTGAGGTCCGCCGCTTTATCAAGGGCGACTACTCCCCGCTCTACCAGTGCGGCTACATGCTCGGCGGGCTCCAGCTCATCGCCCTGCACAAAGAACTCGTCGCCAGTGGCAAAATGAGTGAAAAGCAGTTTCACGACGGCATCCTCCAGCTCGGCCCCATCCCCATCGAACTCGTCCGGGCCAGCCTGCTGAAGCAACCCCTCAGTGCCGACTTCAAGACGAGCTGGAAGTTTGATGCCGCACCCAGCAAGCCGTAGCTCAGCTTGCTGGTGAGCATCTCCAGATCCAGGCACGGGAGCGACTCGGCCAACCAGCCTCGGTGCGTTCCTCGTCGTCACAAAGCTCGCCCAGCGTCCATGAACATTCATTGACGGACTCAATTCAAACATCTGGAGTATCAATATCATCCCCGGCGGGTCGGTGAGTAAGTGGTGCGGGGTCATGAATGAACTCATCACACTTCCCCTTCAGGCATCAGGCGTGGTTCTCGCTGCGGATTTCATCGCCGGATTCATCCACTGGCTCGAAGACGCCTACATCCGCGAGCACACCCCCATCATTGGCAGATGGATCGGACGGCCAAACACCATCCATCATCACCTGCCCCGCCGGATGACGCGCAACACCTGGTGGCAGAGCAACCGGGATCTGCTGCTGGCCTCGGGCCTTCTCTTGGTCGGCGCAGCGCTGCTGGGCCGTCTGAACTGGCAGGTATGGCTCTTTGCCCTGGTGGGCGGGAACGCCAACGAAGTTCACAAGTGGTCACACCGCACACGAAAGGAAAATGGGCGGCTCATCACCTGGCTGCAAGATCTGCGGATTCTTCAAACACCGCATCATCACGCAGTCCACCACACGAACCCCAAAGAGGTGCGCTACTGCCCCGTCACCAATGTGCTGAACCCCTTGCTCGACACCTTGCACTTTTGGGAAGGCCTGGAGTGGGTGCTGGCTCAGACCTTGGGCCTGAAACGCCAGCCGGACACTTCCGTCCCCGGCCAGGGCATGACACCTGAGTGGATCACTGAAATGCGCCACAACTAGACGAACATCCGGTCAGCCTTCAGATCTTTTTCAGGTAGGCTGGGCATCCAGGGCGGCCTGGGCGCGGGCTTTGGCCTGGGCGGCTTTGCGGAGGATCTCGTCGGGGCTGGGGAGGGAGGCGAGGACGTCGGCGGGGATGAAGCCGTCGCCCACGAGCTTGGTGAGGCATTTTTTGCGCTCGTCGAGTGCTTTGTCCGGGCTGCGCTCTTTGCTGAATCGGGATTTGGCGGCGGCGCTGCGGTCTTTGAGGGCGGAGTAGATGTCGCCGCCGAGGAGGGAGGAGATATCGACCTTGATCTTTTCACGGCCAGCATCGGTGGCGTTGACTTCATCGCCATTGATTGGGCTGGCCTGATACTTGGGGAACATGATCGCCACTTCAGGGCAGACGCGGGAGCAGGCGGGGCAGTTGGTCTTGCAATTGTCGTTGTTCTGGACCTGGATTTTGTGGTCGGCGCTGACGCCATAGACATCGAAAAGACAGAAGCTGAGACACTGCATGCAGTTCGTGCAGCGGGTGTAGTCGATGACGGGGAACCAAGGCTTCCATTTGCCGGGTTCGTTCATCGTCGTGGTACCACGGCTTTTTTCGACGAGGCCGAGGATGGCTTCGACATCGAGCCCGCTGATGTCGCGCGTGTCGATTTTGACCTGCCCGCTGGCGTCTTCGATCTGCGGGGCTATTTGCTCGGGGAAGAGGCCGAGCACGAGCAGGCTGCGGTCGTCATGCGGCATGGCGGGGGTGCCGCTGGAGCTGGCGCGGGTGACGGTGTAGCCTTTGTCCAAAAGGGCGGCCATGACTTTGGCGCGGGACTCGGCGGGAAGCGGGATGGCACCCTGGCCTTCATAAAGGACGACACGGAGCGGACGGTGGGTGTGGGTGATCATGCGAGTAATTGTTGTACGATCTGTTCGGCGGTGTCTGTCCGCATGTTGTGGACTTCGGCGTCTTCGGAGAGGGGGGCACCGGTCTGCTGGAAGAGCCCTTTGACGGCGCGTGGGTAGCAGGCGGCGATGCGGAGCTTGCCACAGGCGGCGAGGGCGGTGAGGCGTGGGTCACGATGCGCGGCCATCTCGCAGAGGTCTGAGACGCTTTCAAAACTGGCACCGGAGTCGCAGAGACGCTGGAGGACTTCATTCTTCACACCGGTGGGGACGACCTGGGCATACGCGCAGCGGCAGTAAAGGATGGTGGGGGGGGAGTCTGGCATGAGCGGCGCGAATGATGGCGGCGACTGAGGCCCGCGCAAGCACAGGCCGCAGATGAAAACGAACGTGATGAGCCGCTTATGACTGGGTTTTCAGGGCTACGTTTGCCGGCTGCCCCTCTATTCGAGGATGGCCAAGGCATCCTACAGACCATGTAGATCAATCCGTCACGGCTCACCTGTCAGGAATCGATCCCTGACACTTCCCTGCCCCATTCAACAAAGTGTACTTCACAGAGGCCTCACGGTATCTCGCAGGGCCTTCGCTTCAGCGAGGAACTGGCGCAGGGCGGCTTCGTCGGAATCATCGAGAATGCCGATCAGCTCGGTGAGAGCGGCGGCGGCTTCGCGGAGCTGGGCGATCAGAGCCGGACGATTGCCCATGGCGATGCCGGTCCACAAGCCAGGATCACCGGCGGAGACGCGGGTGGTATCGCGGAAACCTCCGGCCACACAGCTCACGGCGCTCGGGTCACCGCGCAACGCTGCCAGCGTGGTGACGGCGGCCATCATGTGCGGCAGATGGGAGATGCGGGCCACCTTTTCATCATGCTCATCGGGTCCGAACTCCAGCAGACGGCAGCCGAGGGCGCTCCAGAACTCCCTGAGGCGCGCCAGATCCGCAGGGCGTGTCTGTGCGGTCGGGGTGAGCAGGCAGGCGGCTCTCTCAAAGAGGTTCGCGCGGGCGGCATCGATGCCTGTCCTCTCCGAACCTGCCATGGGATGACTGCCAATGAAGCTGGGGCCGAGAATGGGCTCCAACTCGCGCACGACATGGCCTTTGACACTGCCGACATCGGTGATGAGGCAGTCCGCAGCCAGCTCCGCCTTCACGATCTGCTCCGCCAGCCCCGCCATGGTCTCCACAGGCGTGCAGAGGATGATTAGTGAGGCACCGCTGGCGGCGGCGGCGGCATCGGTGAAGAACTCCGCCTCGATCCCGCGCTGGCGGATGCCTGCCTCGGCAGTGTCGCGTCGCGCCCAGAAGCGCAGCTTCGTCTCCGGCATCCGCTCCCGGACAGCGAGTGCCAGCGAGCCGCCGAGAAGACCGGGGCCGAAGATGGAAAGAATGCGTTCGCTGGGCATGGGAGGGCCGGAGGTGTAGCTGGGACGAGGAGCGATGCAATGGAATGACGAAGGCCGATGCAGCTTGGGTGAAGTTTCAGGCGCAGGCAGGCCTGACTTGACGTATCGAGCTGTTCCAAGTTCCAAGTTCTCAGTTCCCTCCGCCCTCTGCCCTCCGCGTCTTCTCTGTGAAAACCACCCTCCGCGTCTTCTCCTACCTTCGTCGTTATCCGCTCATGGCCACTGCGCAGCTCTTTTGCGCCATCGCGGGGACGCTGATGGTCGTGGTCTTCCCGGCGGTCACGCGTGAGGTGCTGGATGTCGTGGTTCCCAATGCGCAGTGGGACCGCCTCACCCCGCTCGCGCTCATGGCTCTCGGCGCGTACTTTGCCCAGCATCTCTTCAACAGCCTGCGCATCCAGCTCAACAACACCTTCGAGCAAAAAGTCATCTACGACCTCCGCAGTGACATCTACCAGCGTCTGCAAACCCTGCCGCTGCGCTGGTTCGACAACCGTCCCACGGGCGACATCATGACCACCGTCAGTGAGGACATCCCCAGCGTCGAGCGCGTGCTCATCGACGGCATCGAGCAGGGCCTCGTCTCCGTGCTTCAGATCGTCGTCGTCGGCATCTTCATGTTTCAGGCGGACGCGCAGCTCGCCCTCTACGCGCTCATTCCCATTCCCTTCCTCGCGGCCGGGGCTTTGGGCTACACGATGTCTTCAAAGGACCGCCACCGCGCCGTCCGCAAGGCCAGCAGCGCCATGAACAGCCTCCTCCATGACAACGTCGCCGGCATGAGACAGATCAAAGCCTACGCCATGGAGCGCGAGGAGCACGCACGCTTCAATGCCGCTAGCGAAGGACTGAAGAAAGCCACCCTCCACGTCATGCGCATCTGGGCCATCTACCGCCCAGGGATGCACTTCCTCAGCAGCGTCGGCATGGTGATCGTGCTCTGGCTCGGCGCTCACGCTTTGAAGGAAGGCCGCATCGCCGCAGGGGACCTCGCTGCCTTTCTCCTCCTGCTGAAGTTCTTCTACGACCCCATCGAGAGCCTGCATCAGCTCAATCAGATCATCCAAGGCGGGCGCGCCGCCGGAGAGCGCGTCTTTGACATCATCGACGCCGAACCCGAGACCGATACCAGCAGCGGTCGCGAGCTGCCCGCCGTGCTCGGCCACGTGCGCTATGAAAACGTCAGCTTCAGCTACGGCAGCATCCCCACCGTGCAGAAGATCGACCTCGAAGCGCGTCCAGGGCAGACCATCGCCCTTGTGGGACCCACCGGTGCCGGCAAGTCCACCCTCATCAACCTCCTCACCCGCTTCTACGAATACAGCGAAGGCGTCATCACCATCGACGGCATCCCCGTCCACGAGCTGAACAAAAACTCCCTCCGCCAGCAGATCGGCTACGTGACGCAGGAGAGCTTCATGTTTAATGGCACCGTCCGCGAGAACCTCCGCATCGGCCGCCGGGATGCCACCGAGGAGCAGCTCTGGGACGTGCTGAAGAGCGCCAACGCCGAAGAGTTCGTCAAGCGCCTGCCCAAGCAGCTCGACACCCACGTGGGCGAGCGAGGCGTGAAGCTCAGCGTCGGCGAAAAGCAGCGCCTCAGCATCGCCCGCGCCCTTTTGCGGAATCCGCCCATCCTCCTCCTCGATGAAGCCACCGCCAGTGTCGATACCGAGACCGAGCGGCAGATCCAGGCCGCCCTGGACCGCCTCATGGAGGGCCGCACCAGCTTCGTCATCGCCCATCGCCTCAGCACCGTCCGCCATGCCGACCGCATCTACGTTCTGGAGCAAGGCAAGATCATCGAGCAAGGCACCCACGACGAACTCCTCGCCCACGGCGGCCTCTACGCCAACCTCTGCAAGACGTCGCTGATCGAGAAGTGAGTAGTGGGTGCCGTAGAACGACTTTAAAAGTCGTAAGCTGGTGCAGCGAGATTCCATCTCGCCCATCTCCCCCGAGTTGAACACTCGTTCTACCACGCGCTCCATTCCCCAAGTCTCCGCGAAGGCAGGGCTCGTGGGCGAATGCCAGCCGGGCAGGAAACGAGGTTGTCTTCACTCATTCCCGAGCTTGGATGCGCGGCGCGTCCAGTCCCGCCTTTCTCATCGCCTCATTCATGAATCCTCCCGAATCGCTCCCGACCTCGAATCTAACCTGGACGCTTTCCCGAGTGCCACGCGAGGACCGCTGGCGGCGGCTGGGGCAGTCGGGTGTCGTGGTCTGGCTCACGGGTCTCTCGGGTTCGGGCAAATCCACCCTCGCCGTGGCTCTGGACAACGCGCTCTGTGAACTGGGCCGCCATGCGCACATCCTGGATGGTGACAATCTCCGCCAGGGGCTGTGCAAAGGGCTGAGCTTTTCCGAAGAGGACCGAATCGAAAACATCCGCCGCACAGGCGAGGCGGCAAAGCTGCTGGCTGAGGCGGGCATGATCGCGATTTGCTCCCTGATTTCCCCCTTCGTGGCCCAGCGTCAAGCGGCGCGTGAGAGCTGCGAGAAGGCGGGGATCACCTTTCTGGAAGTCTTCGTCAATGCGCCCATCGAGGTGTGTGAGCAGCGTGATCCGCGTGGTCTTTACCGCAAAGCACGTGCAGGCCAGATCCCACAATTCACGGGTATCGCCTCACCTTATGAGCCGCCGACGAATCCTGACATCGAGCTGCGCACAGATCTCTTTCCCATGGAGACTTGCCTCTTCACCCTCGCTGCGAAGGTGCATGAGGCCTCGAAGCTCTGAATGACTCAGCGAGTGGCGGCTTCACGCCGCGCCCAAGCATCGGCGTCGATCAGTGTCTCCAGATCGGGATGCTGGATGACGCTGTGTTTTTCCATCACTCGCGCGACGGTTTGCCAGATGGCGGGGAAGCTGGTGCGCTCATTGAGAAAAGCCTCCACGGCCACCTCGTTGGCTGCATTTAAAACTGCGGGCAGGGTGCCGCCAACCTCACCCGCCTGACGGGCGAGATCCAAAGCCGGAAAGTCCTGCGTGCGTGGTGCCTCGAAGGTCAGAGAGGCGAGCTTCGCGAAGTCGAGAGGGCGGAGGTTGTTCGGCACTCGATCCGGCCAGGTGACGGCATACTGGATGGGGAAGCACATGTCGCTGTGGCTGAGCTGGGCGATGACGCTGTGATCCTCAAACTCGACCATGCTATGGACGATGCTCTGCGGATGCACGACGACCTCAATGCGGCTCATGGGCACATCGAAGAGCCAGCGGGCCTCGATCATCTCCAGGCCTTTGTTGAAGAGCGTGGCGGAGTCGATGGTGATCTTCCGGCCCATGGTCCAGGTCGGGTGCTTCAAAGCCTGCGCGAGAGTGACGTGCGGAAGTTGATCGGCAGGAAGCTGGCGGAAGGGACCGCCGCTGGCGGTAAGCAGGATGCGGCGCACGGCATTGTCGCGATGGCCTTCCAGGCACTGGAAGATGGCGTTGTGCTCGCTGTCCACGGGCAGGATGTCCACGCCCTTGCGGCGCGCGGCTTCCGTGACGGCTTCGCCTGCCATGACAAGGATTTCTTTGCTCGCCACGGCGAGGTGCTTGCCCTCTTCAATCGCCGCAAGCGCAGGCGCGAGGCCCGCGACACCAACAATGGCCACGAGCACCATGTCCGCATCACTCGCGCGCACGAGATCGACAAGGCCACTTGCCCCGACATGCAAAGTCACATCCGATGGCAAAAGCGCGCGTGCCTTTGCCGCCGCAGCTTCATCCGTCAAAGCCACCTGCTTCACACCTGTCTCACGCACCTGAGCGACGAGCGCCTCAACACTGCGCGCTGCGGCAAGTCCGACGATCTCCATCCGCTCAGGGATGTCTTGAGCGACCTTCAGCGCGCTGGTGCCGATGGAGCCCGTGGAGCCGAGGAGGAGAACTTTGCGCCGCTTGATCATGCTTTGCTCCATGCCTCAGGCCGTGATGATCTCCAGATAAAAGTAAAACACCGGCGCGGTGAAAAGCAGGCTGTCTGTGAGATCCAGGATACCGCCGATGCCGGGGAACTTGTGCCCGCTATCCTTGATGGAAACACAGCGCTTCAGCACGGATTCGGCGAGATCGCCCGACACAGCGGTGGCGCAGATGACCGGCGCGAGCAGCAGGCCATTCAGCCAGTTCAACGGAGCGAGCTTAGGTCCAGCCAGCCAGATCAAGATCGCTGCGGCACCAAAGGAACCGAGGAAGGCACCGACGAGACCTTCCCAGGACTTCGCCGGGCTGATGTGCGGGATCATTTTGTGCTTCCCGAAGAGCACGCCCACGGCATACGCGCCCATGTCGCTGAACTTCGTCACGACGATGAGGTAGATGACGAGAAACAGTCCCGTCATGCTGCTGCCATCTGGTTTAAAATACATGAGCCGCACGATGAAGCCGAAGAAGATCACCGTGTACACCACGCCAAAGACCGCGTGGAAGATGCGCTGAAGCGTGACGATGCCTTCGAGCTGATGCCGATAGCATAGAAGGAACGATCCATGCACGACCGCAGTGAGCGCCGCGAGCTCCAGCCACATCGGGGCCGCTGACTTATGCTGCATGACCCACCAGGTCATCGTGATCCAGTAGCCGAGACAGATGCAGAGACCGAGCAGATTGAAGCCGCGCGCCTGGTCATCCAGCCGCAGCAGGCGATAGTATTCAAAGGCACCCGCCACGCCGAAGAAGCCGGTGAGCAGCACGATGACCCAGTGGCTGTTCCACTCCACCGCTCCCGCGATGATGGCCCAAAGAATCAGGGTGCTGAGAAGCCGGGACGCAAACACACGGCGCTTACTCGGAGCTGGGGCAGGTGTGGCTGGGGTCATGCGGGGTGGTTGGCGGAAAGGCGCGCTATTTGAGCAGGAGGCCGAAAAACTGCAATCATGGAGTGTGGGCATGGCGTGCGGGTTTCCAACTCCAACTGAAATGGATGGCAGCAGAACGAGGGTGGTAAAATGCGTAAGCTTCGGGGAATCAAACCCCTGTCACCGCGCCCTACGGCACCACGACCTTGGCATTCGCCTGGATGCCGCCGCTGAAGGTCAGCAAGAGGGTCAGTTGACCATCGGCGAGGAACACTCGGCGGCCTAGGGCTCCACCGGTGGTCGTGCCATTCAGCAGGGCGGTGATTGCGGTGACCGTCCGGGGTGTGCCACCGACGTTGAGCACGGTACCTTCACGCACGGCGAGCACGACGTTGTCTCCCGCGTTGATCACCCACAAGCCGGTGTCATCCGCCGTGGTCACGCCGCCCACTCCGGCCTTCATCGTGGCTTGGAACATTGGCTGTGCGGTGCCTGGCAGGGCGATCTGGTTGAGCTTTGAAAACGTCGAGCCTGCCACGCCGGGAGCTTCACTGCCTTCTCGGGCGACGAGTGCGAGACCGTTGGTCGCGTGCTGCGCCCACAGGCCGAAGTTGTTGACGTTGACGGTGACTCCGGTGCCGCGCAGTTCGCCTTTGACCAGGAATTCATAGTCACCCCCACCCAGCACGAGGTCGCTGAAGTCGCTGAACACGACGCCCGCCGTAGTTCCTGGCGCAGGGGCATCTTCACGTAGTTGCAGCGTGAGCACGCCGGGGGCGGTATCCACAAAGATGCCAACGTTGTTCGTGCTGCTGACTCCGGCGGCGACGTTGGTCAGCATCTGGCTGATGAAGCCGTAGTAGTTGCCTGTGTTGTCAAAGCCAGGGCTGCGGAAGGTATTCCACTTCGCCAGCGGGATGACAGGTGGCACGGCGTAGCTGTCGGCGAGCTGCTGGCTGGCGCCGTAGGTGAGGCCGAAGCCAGTGTCGCTCGTTCCATCGAAGCTGCCGACGACGACGCCGTAGCTGCCATCCGTGAAGTTCACGCTGAAGGTGACGAGCATCTCTCCGGTGGGGGCGACGCTGAGTTCCTTGCCATGACCGGAGGAGGCGTTGTTGGCTTCCAGGATGGCGAAGCTCTGCACGGTCTTGTTGACGCCATTGGCGCTGAGGGTCTGGCCATTGCGCACGAGGGGGCGGAGTCCAGTGTTGGCGTCCCAGCCGAAGAGGACACTGCGGTTGTCCACCAAGGTGCCGAGGAAGATGACGAGATCGCCGCCGATGGAGAAGTTGCCGATGGTTTTGAGGTTGCTGCCCAGCGTGGTGCTCATGCCGATCTGGGCGACGAGTTTGAGCGTGCCGTCACTGGCGTTGCTGAACAGGCAGCGGCTGTTGACGTTGGTGGTGATGCCTGCACCGCGGACTTCGCCGGTGAAGGCGATGTGCCCGACTTCATTGATGACGGGGGGACCGAAGTTGTAGTGGGTCACGCCGGGGAGGGAGGGGGCTGTTTGAGTATCGGTGGCGATGAGGACGAGCGGCTGGCCGACCATCATGCCGGTGTGCAGGCTGGCATCCGCGTGGCGGATCTGGACGGCGCTGGCGAGCACGCCGCTGGAGTTCAGGGCCGGGGAGCCGATGAATTTGTAGATCGTGGAGCCAACCGGGCCGCCGAGGACGGGGGCTCCTCCGGGGCCTTCGACGGCGACATCGGTGCTGACGGTGACGACGGGGGCGCTGCCTGCCGGGACCACGGTGCCGGTGATGGGGAAGTCAAAGGCGGCTTCGTTGAGGTCATTGCTGTTGATGACGACGCTGCCGCTGTAGGTGGCCGGGGTGGCGCTTTCCAGCGCGACCTGGAAGGTGTAGGTGGTGCCGGGGGCCAGCACGGTGGCGGCACCATTAGTGACATAGCTGGCTGGCACGGTGATGCTGCTGAGGTTGAGGTCGGCGTTGCCGCTGTTGGCGATGGTGAAGCTGCGGATGCTGGCGGCATTCGGTGCGGTGCTGCCGAAGTTCACGGAGGCCACCTGTCCGTCGGTCAATTCAGGAGCCAGGGTGTGGCTGCCGTCGTGGACGACGATTTCAGGCACGTAAACTCTCAGGACGACGTCGTTGGAATTCGTGCCGCCCACATAGCTGAGTTGCAGGGGGATGCCGTTGAAGGTGACGACATCGCCCTCCGCGAGGCCGCTGAAGGTGCCGGTGATGGGGTCCGTGCCGTCGTTGTTCACGATGGTGAAGCTTTGGCCAAAGGTCGGCACATGCGCGCCGGTGAGGGCGAGGCTGACGCCGGTGAGGTTCACGCTGCCGACGACGTTGAGCTGGGTGTAATCCGTATCGGCGACGGCTCCAGCGATGGCGATCTGGAGGTCACTGCCGAAGCTGAGGGTGCCGACGGTGACATCGGCCCCGGCCAAGGTGGGTTTCACGGCGGCGGGGGAGGTGCCGCTGTCGAGCAGGAGATTGCCTCCGGCGGTGTTGATCTGGCCGCCGCTGATGAGGATGTCCGCGGCGCTGATGAGCTGCATCGCGGTGCTT
>NZ_JBILYB010000006.1:0-97904 GCF_044378005.1 Prosthecobacter sp. | reverse complement strand
CTTTCACGATCTCGCCATGAATGTCCGTGAGCCGATAGTCGCGGCCTTGGAAGCGGTAGGTGAGGCGGGTGTGATCGAGGCCGAGGAGGTGGAGGGCGGTGGCGTTGAGGTCGTGGATGTGCACGGGGTCTTTGACGATGTTGTAGCTGAAGTCGTCGGTCTCGCCGTGGACGTGGCCGCCTTTCACACCAGCTCCGGCCATCCAGACGCTGTAGCAGCGCGGGTGGTGATCGCGGCCGTGATTGTCGCGCGTAAGCACGCCCTGCGAATAGACCGTACGCCCAAACTCGCCGCCCCAGATGACGAGCGTGTCATCGAGCATGCCGCGTTCTTTGAGCTCGGCCAAAAGCGCCGCGGTGGGCTGGTCGGTGTCGTGGCACTGGCTCTTGATGCCGCTGGGCAGGTTGTTGTGCTGGTCCCAGCCGCGATGGTAGAGCTGGATGAAGCGCACGCCGCGTTCGGCGAGCCGGCGGGCGAGGATGCAGTTCGCGGCATAGGTTCCAGGCTTCTTCGACTCGGGTCCGTAGCGCTCGTAGATGTCAGCGGGCTCTTTGGAGAGATCGGCGAGGTCGGGCACGGCGGACTGCATGCGGAAGGCCATCTCGTATTGATCGATGCGGGCCTGCGTTTCGGGATCGTGGTAGTCGGCGAGCTTGAGCCGGTTCAGCGCGGCGACATCGTCGAGCATGGCGCGGCGGCGCTCGGTGGTGATGCCGGGCGGGTTCGAAAGGAAGAGCACGGGGTCTTTGCCGGAGCTCATGCGCACGCCTTGATACTTCGACGGCAAAAAGCCGCTGCCCCACATGCGCTCGTGCAGCGGTTGCGCATTCGTAGGACCGCTGGGTCGCGAGATGAGCGCGACGAACGCAGGCAAGTCCGCGTTGTCCGAGCCGAGGCCATACGACACCCACGCGCCAAACGCGGGCCGACCGCCGATTTGATGCCCGGTTTGCAGCAGCGTCATCGCTGGATCGTGATTGATGGCCTCGGTGTGCAGCGAGCGAATGAGGCATATCTCATCCGCGAATTTCGAGGTGTGCGGCAGCAACTCGCTCAACCACATGCCGCTCTGGCCATGCTGCGCAAACTTGAACACCGACGGCGCGATGGGGAAGCGCTTCTGACCCGCTGTCATGCCCGTGAGCCGCTGCTCGCCACGCACGGAGTTCGGCAAGTCCTTGTCGAACTGCGACGCGAGACCGGGCTTGTAATCAAACAGATCGAGTTGTGAAGGCGCACCCGCCTGCGTGAGCCAGATGATGCGCTTTGCTTTGGGTGCGAAGTGAGACGCCTGCGAAGCGAAGAGCTTCGGATTCGCGAGCGAAGCTACGGCGAGAGTCTTGAGCCAGTTACGACGTGAGAAGGGTGCGAGAGAGGATTCGGTGCTCATAAGGTCACTCCTTGGTGATGGTTTCGTCGAGATTGATCAGCGTGCTGGCGACGGTGTTGTAGGCCGCGAGTTCAGCGGGGGGCAGTTTGTCGTCGGTTTTGGCTTCGCCGAACGCCATGAGCTGTTTGGCGGCTTCGGGGTCCTTGGTGAAGCCCTGGGTGGATCGCTCGACGGCGGCGGTGAGGACTTGGAATTCTTGTTGGCTCGGGTTTCGTCCGAGAAGTAGTCGAAAACCATGCGTGAGTCGTGACTCGATGCTCGTGCCGCCTTCCTTGATCATGCGCTGAGCAAGAAACCGAGCCGCTTCGACATACGTCGGGTCATTCATCAAGTTCAGCGCCTGCAGCGGTGTGTTCGAGCGAGAGCGTCGGAGGGCGCAGGTCTCGCGGAAAGGCGCATCAAAGAGCAGCATGCCCGGATGCGGCACGCTGCGCTTCCAGTAGGTGTAGAGGCTGCGGCGATGAAGATCATCGCCACTGCCCTGCTGGTAGGTGGCCTTGGGGTTGTCACGCTGGGCCACCACCTGCTCGTAAAGGCCCGGCGGATGATACGGCTTCACACTGGGGCCGCCGATCTTCTCCACCAGCAGCCCGCTGGCGGCCAGAGCTTGATCGCGAATGACTTCGGCGCTGAGACGATGACGCGGACCACGGGAGAGCCAGGTATTCATCGGGTCCAACTGAGCACTGCGAACCGAAAACTGAGAACTCTGCTGATACGTCTCACTCGTCACGATCATCTTCACGAGCTTCTTCACATCCCAGCCGCTCTCTTGAAACGTCACCGCGAGCCAGTCGAGCAACTCAGGATGACTTGGTTGTTCACCTTGAGAGCCAAAATCCTCGCTGGTGCGCACGAGACCGGTGCCGAAGAAATGCTGCCAGAAGCGGTTCACGATCACGCGTGCGGTGAGCGGGTTCTCACGGCTCACGAGCCACTTCGCGAGGCCGAGCCGGTTGCGTGGTAGATCAGCGGCGAGTGCGGGCAAAACACCGGGCGTGGCCGCAGCGACCTTTTCGCCCGGCTTGTCATAGGCACCGCGCATGAGGATGAAGGTGGGACGCATCTCCTTCTGCTCCTCCATGACCAGCGTGGTGGGAATCTCCGCTTCCGCAGAGGCGATCTGCTTCTTCAAAGAAGCGGCTTCAGCGCTGAGGCGACGATGCTCAGGCATTTGAGCAAGCCTGAAGTCCGCGAGTTGTTTTCGTTCGGCGGCTGTTCGTTTCGCATGCACTTTCTCTGCGATGCTCACGATGCTCGCGGGCGCGATGACATCGGTCGGAGTCGTCGTGGCAAACAAACGCCACTGCGAAGGTCCGCCGGCATTCTCGACACCGATCGTGATCGTCACCTCGGCACCTTCGAGAGGCTTTTCGAGCTTAAACAGTGCCTGCACCGACTTGCTCGGTGCCACCGAGAGCACGGATTTGGTTTTGCGATCATTGTCGAGCACGCTGGCGTGCGTGGCATCGATGGGATGCAGCTTGGCTTCGCCCATTTTGAGCTCGCTCCATTGAAAACTGGCCGCAGGAGCCGTGGTGGAGCATTCGAGACGCATCGCAGTGATTTTGCCCGGCGGCAGCTTGGCCTTGATCACGATGTTGTTCGCCCGCGTTTCCTGCGGACCGATCAAAACAGCTTTTTCGGAGATTTGAGGCGGATTGTCACCACCCGTGGCTTTTTGCGGCTCGAGCGACAGCCAGTCGATCTTCGCCGCGACGAGCTTTTTTGCCCAAGGTTCGAGATCACCCGCCGCGAGGCCTTTGAGCTTGTCCTCGACGGGCTTGAGCTTCGCATTCAGCGCCGCGATTTTTGCCTCCAGCTCAGGTGCGGGCAGTTTCACAAAAGGCGGCGCATTGGTGCGCACTGGATTGCTGTAAATGCCCACGCCACGCTCCGGCACGTTGTGGAAGAAGGCTTTCATCGCATAGAAGTCCTTCGCGGTGAAGGGATCGAACTTGTGATCGTGGCAGCGGCAGCAGTTGAAGGTCTGTCCCATCCACACGGCAGCCGTCGTCTCCACGCGGTCGGCCGTGTATTCAGCCAGAAACTCCTCCGCGATGATGCCGCCCTCCTCATTGAGCATGTGATTGCGATGAAAACCCGTGGCGATCTTTTGATCCAGCGTGGCACCCGGCAGCAAATCCCCCGCAAGCTGCTCGATGGTGAACCGATCGAAAGGCATGTTCGCGTTGAAGGCCTTGATCACCCAGTCCCGCCACGGCCACAGCTCGCGATCACGATCCACCTGGTAGCCATTCGTATCCGCAAACCGCGCCGCATCCAGCCACGCGACCGCCATGTGCTCACCGTAATGCGACGAGTCGAGAAGGTGGTCAATAAAGTCATTCAGGTCAGCCTTGTCAGACACCTTCGGCGGCAGCCCCGTGAGATCCAAAGCCAGCCGCCGCATCAAAGTTTCCCGTGAAGCCTTCGGCGCAGGCTGAAGCCCGTGCTTCTTCAACTCCGCCCGGATGAAGTCGTCGATGGACTTGCCCGTTTTCGATTTCACCGGCGGCACGAACGCCCAATGCGGCTCATACTTCACTCCTTCGGCGATCCATTGCTTCAGCGTATCCTTCTGCTTCGCCGAGAGCTTCTTGTGCGAATCCGCCGGCGGCATCAGATCATCGGCATCGGTGGTGGTGATGCGTTCGATCAGTGTCTTCGGGCCGAGCTTGATCAGCTCCTCGCTCACATCGAGCCGCAGATCGCCCTTCCGGTTGTTTCTGTCCGGCCCGTGGCAGTAAAAGCAGTTGTCACTGAGGATCGGGCGGATGTCGCGGTTGAACGACAGCTCCGCTGCCGTGAGGTGAACGGGAAGAATGGCGACTAGGATGCTGGCTCGGCTGAAAAGCATCCACAACCAACGCCCGATACAGGCTCGCGTTTGCATTCCGCCGAGGTCCGACGATTCTCCGCGCCCATGTCAGCCCCCCCAGACACACGCGAAGTCATTCTCGAGGCCCGCGAGCTCACCCGTGAGTTCGACGGCGTGAAGGCGCTCGACCGTTTTTCCTTCAAACTGCATCGCGGAGAGGTGCTGGGACTGCTCGGTGCCAATGGTGCTGGCAAGACGACGGCGATGAACTGCCTGCTCGGCCTGACTTTGCCGACTGGGGGCGATCTTTTCGCCTTTGGTCTGCCGTTGCATCAACACCGCATCGCGATCCTTCAGCGGGCGAATTTTTCATCAGCCTACACGGCTCTGCCGGGGAACCTGCTGGTGAGGCAAAATCTGATCGTCTTTGCTCGCATCTACGGAGTGAAGGAGCCGAAGAAAAAAATCGCTGAGCTGATGGAGCTTTTGGAGATCTCGCATCTAGCGGATCGCGTGACGGGGCAGCTCTCCGCAGGTGAATCCACACGCGTGAATCTGGTGAAGGCTTTCCTGAATGATCCTGAGCTGCTGATGCTGGATGAACCGACAGCGAGCCTTGATCCAGACATTGCGGACAAGGTGCGCAAGGTCGTACGCAAGGTGCAGCGCGAGCGGAACATCGGCATCATGTACACCTCCCACAACATGCGGGACATCGAGGAGGTTTGTGACCGCGTGATCTTCCTGCACAAAGGCAAAATCGTCTGCGAAGGCACGCCGACAGACATCGTCGCGCAGTCCAGCAGTGCGAACTTGGAGGATGTCTTCATCAAAATCGCCCGCGACGGCGAAATCATCGACGAACCCGCGAAGGAAAAGCAGTCATGAACTTTCACACCATCAGCGCCCTCGTGTTGCGCTATCTCTTTCTCTACACCCGCAGCCCCATGCGCCTCGTTGAGCTGGTCTTTTGGCCGGTCGTGGATCTCGTGGTGTGGGGGAATGTAACCGTCTTCATCCAGGCAAACAGCGACGCCAAATTTGGCGAGTTCATCCTCTTCTTCCTCGGTGCGATGATCCTTTGGGACATCATGTTTCGTGCCCAGCAAGGCGTGGCCATTTCATTCCTGGAGGATGTGTGGACTCGGAATCTGCTGAACATCTTCGTCGCCCCGGTGCGCACCCTCGAATACGTCAGTGCTACCTTCATTGTAGGCACGCTCCGTATCGCCATCACTGCGATTGTTCTCAGCCTCATCTCGTGGTTTGGATACTCGTTTAACATCTTCCAGCTCGAATGGTGGCTCATTCCCTTCTTCGCCAATCTGATGCTTTTCGGCTGGTCACTGGGCATGATGTCCACGGCGCTCATCCTGCGCTGGGGGCAGGCGGCGGAATCACTGGCATGGGCCGTTCCCTTCTTCTTCCAGCCCGTCGTCGCGGTGTTTTACCCCGTGGACAAGATGCCAGCATGGTCACAGCCCATCGCCTGGTGCTTCCCCCCGACTTACATTTTTGAAGGCATGCGTGAGGTAATGAAGACCGGAAGCATGAACTGGAACTACCTATGGATCTCCACGGGACTGAACGTGCTCTTCCTGGCTGTGGCAGGCTGCCTGTTCGTCTGGATTCTGAACCTCACACGCAAGCGTGGGCTGTTGACGAAGTTTGCTACTCAGTAGCCAAACTCACATCAGCGCGCTGACTGGCAATGGCGTGAGATCGTTCACACCATTGGGGAACATGCGTTTACGGAAGGTGAGCACCTCGGGATCCTGATCGGTGACGAGGACAACGTGTTCGAAGTGCGCGCTGGGCTTGCGATCCACCGTGATGGCAGTCCACTTGTCGGCGAGGACTCGCGTCTTCTCAGTGCCCATGTTCACCATCGGTTCTATGGCAATGGACATGCCGGCCTTCAAACGGGGGCGATCGCCCTTTTTGCCGTAGTTCGGGACCTGTGGTTCTTCGTGGAGTTTGCGGCCCACGCCGTGACCGACGAATTCGCGGACGACGGTGTAGCCGTATTGTTTGACGTGGTTTTCGACGCTGTGACATAGATCGCCGAGCATCCATCCATCTCGAGCGTGACGGATGGCGACGTGGAGAGATTCTTCCGTGGCAGCGAGGAGGTGCATGGTTTCCTTGGCGACGTTGCCGACGGGAACGGTGAGAGCGTTGTCACCAATCCAGCCATCGTATTCGATGCCGACGTCAATCTTCACGATGTCACCATCCTGAATGACACGCGGACCACCGATGCCATGGACAATTTCCTCGTTGATGGAGATGCAGATGTGACCGGGGAACTTGCGATAGCCGAGGAAAGCGCTTTTGCATCCACGCGCTTTCATTTCTGAGGCAGCGTAGCGATCAACTTCACCCGTGGTGATGCCGACGGCTACCTGTGCTGCCGTTTTGAGGAGAACATCGCGAGCAAGCGCATTAGCCGCGCGCAGACCGTTCAGGACGGAGCCATGACGGATCGGAATCTTGTTACCGAGCATGTTCTTGGATGCCGGCCTCGATTATTTGCCTGTGGAAATGAAGTAGGCGACGCCGACGAGGGCGAGGATGGCGATGCCAGTCCAGAGCCAGACGACGGTGCGGGAATCCGCAACCTGTCCGGTCTGTGCCATGCGGTCAAAACGACCACGAATGCGGCCCTTTTTGAGGAACCCGTCATAATGGGCCTGGAGGAGATGGGTTTCGATCTGGCGCATCACATCAAGCACGACACCGACAAGAATGAGAAGGCTGGTGCCGCCGAAGAACTGGGCGGTCTGAGGTGAGATGCCAAGGAAACGGCTGACAACGGCAGGCATGACGTAAAGGCCAGTGAGGAAGATGGCACCTGCAAAGGTGAGACGGCTCATCGTGAAGTCGAGGAAGTCCGCTGTCGGCTTACCTGGACGAATGCCTGGGAGATAACCGCCACTCTTTTTTAGGTCCTCGGAGATCTGGGTGGGCTGGAACATGGTGGCAACCCAGAAGTAGCTGAAGAAGAAGATCAACCCAGCGGAGAGCACATAATAGACCCAACCGGAACCGATGAGAGCGGAGAAGTCCTGCACCCAGCGAACGTCAGGGAAAAGAGCGCTGAGAATCTGTGCCGGGAAGAGCAGAATGGCCTGAGCGAAGATGATGGGCATGACGCCGGAATAATTCACCTTCAAGGGTAGATATTGGGTCTGACCACCATAGACTTTGCGGCCGACAACGCGCTTGGCGTATTGAATGGCGATGCGTCGAGTGGCCTGGGTGATAGCAATAACCCCGGCAATGACGATGATCATGAAGGCGAGCAAAAGAACCAGCGTAGCAGGCTTGCTGGCATCACCGGCAGCATTGCCGACGTAGGTCTGCCAAACCTGAACCATGGCACCAGGAAGGTCGGCAACGATATTCACGCAGATGAGGATGGAGACGCCATTGCCAATGCCACGCTCGGTGATCATTTCACCCAGCCACATCATGAGCATGGTGCCTGCGGTGATGGTGATGACGGTGACGATGACAAACATCGGGCCATAATCGGGCACGAGTGGCTTGCCAGTGCGGTCGATGACTTCCTGGAGACCGCCGAGGAAGATGTTTTGGCCGGGCTGGGCGAGGGATTTGGCAAGCAGATAACCCTGGAACAAGCACAGCGCGATGGTGGCAAGGCGGGTGTATTGGGTGATTTTCTGACGACCACCTTCTTCACGAGCCATTTTACTCAGCGGGGGGTACACCGCAGTGAGAAGCTGAAGCATGATGCTGGCGCTTATGTATGGCATGATGCCGAGGGCAAAGATGGCGCAGTTTTGCAGGCCACCACCGGAGAAGACGTTCAGCAGGGCAGCCACCTGAGCGGCAGCACCACCGTTGTCTGCACGACTGCTGATCCACTCATCGAGCACGCTGCCGTCCACGCCGGGCAGTGTGATAGCCGTTCCGATTCGGACGATGACGATCATCGCCAATGTAAAGAGGATGCGTGAGCGCAGATCCGGGATTTTAAAGCTGTCGTAGAAGGCGGAAATCATGATGGTGAGGTCAAAAAAAAGCGTGTCGTGATAAAGAAAAACGGGCCTGGCCACATGACCAACAGTAAAGTTGGCAGGGACCGGCCCGCTCAAAGGTAGGGATTCGGGGATCAGGCGGCAACGGAGCCGCCAGCCTTCTCGATCTTCTCGCGGGCGGAGGCGCTCAGGCTCGTGATCTCGACGGTGAGCTTGCGGCTCAGATCGCCAGTACCGAGGATCTTGATGGCGTCACAGTTGCGATTAACGAGGCCTTTCTCACGAAGAGAACCTTCGTTGATGACAGCGCCGTCGTCGAAGGCATTGAGATCGCCGACATTGACGGTTTCGTAAACGTCGCGGAACTGGACATTTGAGAAGCCCTTTTTGGGAAGACGACGGAAGAGAGGCATCTGACCACCTTCGAAGCCTGGGCGGATACCGCGACCGGAACGGGCCATCTGACCTTTGTGTCCTTTACAGGAGGTCTTGCCATGGCCTGAGCTTTCGCCGCAGCCAATACGCTTTTTGCGTTTAACTGCACCAGGGCGGGGTTGGGAATCGTGAAGACGCATGAGAAAATCTAAAATTGAAGATTGGAGGTTGGAGACTTTAGAGGGCTTTGCGCTCTTTGATCTCTTTGCCACGTGCACGGAGGATTTGATCCTTTGGACGGAGAGCGGCGAGGGCGGCGAGGGTAGCTTTCACGACGTTGGCGTGATTGCTGGAGCCAAAGGATTTGCCAATGACGTCTTTGACACCCACAGCTTCAAGAACAGCGCGCGCTCCACCACCGGCGATGATGCCAGTACCCGGGGAAGCAGGCTTGAGCATGATGTGACCACCGCCGTGCTGGCCGATGACTTCGTGCGGGATGGTGTTGTTATTGAGGTGCACAACATTCATCTTCTTGCGGGAAGATTCGGTGGCTTTTTTGATGGCGTCAGCGACTTCGTTCGCCTTGCCAAATCCCCAGCCAACGCGGCCGTTACGATCACCAGAGACGACTAGAGCGGAGAAGCTGAAGCGACGTCCACCTTTCACGACTTTAGCGCATCGGTTGATGTGGACGACTTTTTCGACGGAGTCGCCATCAGAGTTGCGGTTTTCTTCTGCCATAATTGGGTGCGGTAGGGGATTAGAACTTCAGACCCTTTTCACGGGCGGCATCGGCGAGTGCTTTGACTTTGCCGTGATAAATGAAACCACCTCGGTCGAAGACGACTTCTTCGACTTTGGCAGCAATGGCGCGCTCAGCAACGGTGTGACCAACCTTGGTGGCGCTGGCGATATTTGCTTTGCCGCCTTCAAATCCTTTTTCCTTGGTGGAAGCGGAAACGATGGTCTTGCCGGCTTCGTCGTCGATGAGCTGGGCGTAAACGTTGGTGTTGGAAAAGTAAACGGCAAGGCGCGGACGGGCTGCGGTGCCTTTGACTTTCTGACGGATGCGCGCGTGGACGCGCGAGCGGATGATTTTGCGATCTAAAGCCATGTTCGTGGTGCTCGTCTGGGGTTACTTCACGCTCTTGCCGGCCTTGCGGCGGATCACTTCGCCGACATAACGGACGCCCTTGGCCTTGTAAGGCTCTGGCGGGTAGTAGGCGCGGATGTCGGCGGCGAGCTGGCCGACGACTTGTTTGTCGATGCCTTCGATGGCGATCTTGGTGTTTTCCGCCACAGTGACTTTGACACCGGCAGGGATGGGATGAAGGCGGTCATGGCTCTGGCCGAGCTGGAGATCAATGACATTGCCTTTGACGGCGGCACGAAAGCCGACGCCGTGAATTTCAAGGTCTTTGCGATAGCCCTGGCTGACGCCGTGGACCATGTTGGAAATCAGACGCTGGGTGGTGCCATGCATGGCGCGCACCTTACGATCTTCGTTCAGACGTGTGACTTGAACTTCCTTACCTTCGGAGACGACGGTGACGCCTTCAGGAAGGGTCCAGTTGAGTTTGCCTTTGGGGCCCTCAACGAGAACGGAACGATCTGCGCCGATTTTGACGCTGACTTTATCCGGGATGGAGATGGGTTGTTTACCGACTCGTGACATGATTTGGGATTCCTCTTGTGTTGGGGGTTACCAGACCTTGGCGAGCAATTCGCCGCCGACCTTGGCCTTCTTGGCACGGGTGCCGGTCATGAGACCGCGTGAGGTGGAAAGGATGGAAATGCCAAGTCCGCCGAGCACACGGGGGATCTCGTCAGAACCGACGTATTTGCGCAGGCCAGGTTTGCTGACGCGGCTGATGTGGCGCACGACGGGAAGTTTATCCTGATACTTGAGCTTCAGTTTCAAACGAGGGCGAGCGGCGGTGGTGTCAACTTCGTAACTCCACAGGTAGCCTTCTTCCTGAAGGATGCGGGAAATCTCGTTCTTCACTTTGGAGAAGGGTACGAAGACTTCCTGCTGGCCGGCGGCGGCAGCGTTACGGATGCGGGTGAGATAATCGGAAATCGGGTCAGTCATGGCTCAGTGGAGTCGGACGTTTCAGTTCAGGTTCAGTTTAGGCGGCGGCTTCAGATTCGCCTTCGTCCTTTTTCTGCTGCTGGCTGATTTTGCCACGGAAGGGCATGCCGAGCGCACGGAGGAGTTCACGAGCATGATCATCGTTTTTAGACGAAGTCACAAAGGTAATGTCAAAACCGAGGGTGCGCTTAATTTTATCAAGCTCAATCTCGGGGAAAATAGACTGGTCGCTGATGCCTAGAGTGTAGTTGCCACGACCATCAAAGGAACGGGGAGCGACACCACGGAAGTCACGCACACGCGGCAATGCTGTGCGGACGAGGCGCATCAGGAAGTCATACATCTTCGTTCCACGGAGGGTCACTTTGACACCTACGTTTTCACCGATGCGAAGTTTGAAGTTGGCGATGGCCTTCTTTGACTTTGTGATGATGGGTTTCTGACCGGTGATAAGCTGTACTTCATTCACGGCATCTTCGATCGCTTGCTTGCGCTCACCTTGTGAGCCGACTGAGCAGTTGATGACGATTTTATCAAGCTTCGGAACCTGATGGATGTTGGGGACGCCGAGCTGCTCTTTGAGCGCGGAGCGAATTTTCTCTTGATAGAGGGTTTTGAGGACTGGGGTCATGTTTCAGTTTGGCTGTGCTGCCTTTTCTCTGGGGGCCACGTTTTACGGACGGGCAAGGAATCAGAGGGGGCGGCAATTAGGGGGTCTCTTACTTCTTCGCAACCTTCTTCTTTGCTGGAGCCGCTTTCTTTGGGGCTTCGGCAAGTTTGACGTTGGAAATATGGATGGGGCCTTCTTTTTCGATGAAGCCGCCGTTAGGGTTGGCTTGGGAAGGCTTCACCGCTTTTTTGATGATGCGAACGCCTTCAATAAGCACACGGCTCTTGGCTGGCTGCACTTCTTTGATGGTGCCTTGAGCGCCTTTGTGGGCTCCGGCGATGACGACGACAGTGTCGCCTTTTTTGACGTGGGTCTTGGTACGGCTCATGGCGTTACAGCACTTCGGGGGCGAGGGAGACGATCTTCATGAAATTCTTGTCACGAAGTTCACGGGCAACAGGACCAAAGATACGGGTTCCCTTGGGGTTGTTATCCTTGTCGATGATAACGATGGCGTTCTTATCAAAACGCAGGACAGAGCCATCATTGCGGCGGATTGGGTGCGCGGTGCGGACAACCACCGCGCGGACAACTTCACCTTTTTTCACGCTGGCAGTCGGGGTGGACTCGCGAACGTGAGCAGTGATGATATCACCGATGTAGGCGAAACGGCTGTTTTTCTTGCCGAGAACGCCGATCATTTCGGCCATGCGGGCGCCGGTATTGTCAGCGACCGGGATTGAAGACTCCATCTGAAGCATTGTGGTATTCTCCTCGAATGATTGGGTTAAGTGAGCTTGCGAAAGACGGACGGCGATTAATGCTTGAGCACCTCGACGAGGTTCCAGCGCTTGAGTTTGCTTAGTGGACGAGTCTCGGCGATGAGCACTTTGTCACCTTCCTTGGCCTGACCATTTTCGTCGTGGGCATAAAACTTGGAGGTCTTACGGACGATCTTTTTGAACTTGGCGTGGGGCACGCGGCGCTCGACTTCGACGACGATCGTCTTGTTCATTCTGTCTGAGACCACCATGCCGACGCGCGTTTTCTGCACGGGGGCTTTGGCTGGGGTCGCTGTTGCTGTTTCGCTCATGATGCTTCGGTCAGTTCAAAAGGTTACGTTAAATGGAAATCAGGCGGCCTTTGCGGCGACGGCACTGTTGCGCTGGGTGATGAGTGTCTCGAGTCGGGCCACTTCACGACGCAGAGTGCGAAGGCGAGAAGGGTTTTCGAGCTGCCCAATCTGCTGCTGCACGCGCAGATTCAGCATTTCCTGACGGATTTCGCGCTTGCGGGCACCGAGTTCTTCCACGGATAGCTCACGGAGTTCTTTGATCTTCATTGGGGTCAGTCAGGCAGAGATTAATGGGAGATGGCGCGGGTAATGAAGCGGGTGCGGAAACCCAGCTTGTTCGCGGCGAGACGGCAGGCTTCACGGGCCGTAGCTTCATTCACGCCGGAGATTTCATAAAGGACGTGTCCAGGAAGAATCACGGCAACCCAAAATTCAGGGGAGCCTTTACCTTTACCCATTCGTGTTTCTGGCGGACGAGCAGTAACTGGCTTATGAGGAAAGACACGGATGAAAACCTTGCCTTTACGCTTGAGGAAACGGGTGATGGCAACTCGGCAAGCTTCGATCTGATTGTTTTTAAGCCAGCCGCGGTCAAGCACCTGGAGACCAAAGTCACCAAAGTCCAATTTGTTGGCACTGGTGGCATTACCACCGCGGTTGCCGCGCTGGGTTTTGCGATATTTTACTCGACTGGGAAGAAGGGCCATGGGTCAATTCTGGGTATCCGGTTCTTGATAAAGGGGAGAGGCAAACAACTATTCGGCTACGGCAACATCAGCGACTTCAGCCGGAGGTGCGATGTCAGCGGAAGGTACGCGGGTGTCGCGCTGGGCGCGCTCACCACGGCGGGGTGGACCTCCGCGGTCATCACGGCGCTCACGACGACGCTCCTGACGAGGAGCTGCATTTTCACCAGCCGTGCCACGGTTCAGCCAGACTTTAACGCCGATGATACCATAAACAGTGCGAGCTTCAGTGAAGCCGTAGTCGATCGGGATACGGAGGGTCTGGAGAGGAACTTTGCCAAGACGATACCACTCTGCACGGGCGATATCAGCACCGCCCAGGCGACCAGCGACTCGAATTCGAATGCCGTCTGCACCGAGTTCCATGGCGGTCTGCACCGCACGCTTCATGGCACGGCGGAAAGAAATTCGACGCTCAAGCTGAACAGCGACACCTTCTGCGACAAGCTGGGCATCCACTTCTGGTTGCTTGATCTCGAAGATGTCGATCTTCACCTGTTTGCCGCCGCACATTTCGGAGATCTTCTGGCTCATCACCTCGATTTCCTGACCCTTGCGTCCGATAACGAGGCCTGGGCGTGCTGTGTGGAGCGTGACACGAACCTGATTCCATGCTCGCTCGATGACGATCTTGGAGAGAGCGGCCTGCATGAGTTTCGCCTTCAAGAAATTACGGATGGCGATGTCGGCGTGCAAGGATTCTGTGAATTCCTTGCCAGTGGCGAACCACTTGGAGCGCCAGTCTTTACTGACTGCGAGGCGGAAGCCGATCGGATTAACTTTCTGTCCCATAGGTGCGTGGAGTGAGGATGATTATTCGGCGGAAGCTTTGGCCTTGGATTTATGAACGCGCTTGGTCTTTTCTGCCTGTTCTGGCTTGTTACCAATGATGACGGTGATGTGCGTCATGCGTTTCTTGATCGGCGCAGCAGAACCACGAGCACGTGGCATGATGCGCTTCAAAGCTGGGCCTGGAGTAGCAACGGCACTGGAGACGATCATTTCCTCGGCGTCGAGTTCATGATTGTTGGTGGCGTTGGCAATGGCAGAGCGGAGCACTTTGCCTACCATGAATGCGGCCTTCTTCGGAGTGAAGTCAAGCACGCTGAGGGCCTGGGAGACTGGCATGCCGGTGATGGCACGTGTTACCTGGCGCGCCTTTTGAGAGGAGATGCGGGCGTATTTGTAAGAGGAGCGGACTTCCATAAAACAAGGATCAACGGGTGATATTGACTTTGGCACTGTCACCGACCCGGACTGGATCGGAGACACTGGCTAGTTCCTGAACCACCGCGCCGCTGACTGAGTGGCGGACTTCGGTGACTAGTATTTTCGCGATGGGTTTATCTTCGCGATAGATTTCAAAAGGCATCCCAGGCTTAACGCCGTCACGGGAACCAACGCCAATGACGGCTATGCCAAGTTCGTTTTTAAGACTCACAATTCGCGCGTCCTGAAGGTCGACGGCTGGGGTAGTGTCATGAGAAGGGTGGGCGGATGCTCTGTCAAGTGTGGCTTCAGCTTTCACGAGTGCCTTCTGCAACTGGTCACCCGCAGCAGCGTCGGGATTTGGCACCGTCTTAGCGAAGACCAAGGAGGCTTCGGCGAGCTGCATCAAGCTGTCAGCGAGCTTCTGGCGGGAAGTTTCGGAAATGCGAAGATCGCTGAGAGCGGATAGAAGGCGATCTTGAGTCTGCTCTCTGTTATTCTCAAGAGCAGAAATCCCCAAACCTTCGAGAAGACCTCGAAGACGCTCATAGCGATCCTTCAGTTCCAGCGCTTCCTGGTTTGAAGCAGCCGCACTCTGAGCCAAGGCATCATTCTTATCCTTTGCGGCAGCGACCTGGGCTTCAAGGGCTTGGATCTTCTGTGCGGCGATCTGAAGGGTCGTATTCAGTTCCTGCAACTCAAACGACGTCTGGGCCTGCGCACCACCGAGCATCACCATTGCTGCGAGGGGCAGTATGGAACGCTGAATGAAGCTGACAGAGAGGGGGAACATCGTTGTGGGAAGTCGAGGAACGGAATGAAGGGACTACTTGGCAGCCTTGACGGTGTGCGCGCCATGGCCCTTGAAGATACGGGTCAGAGCGAATTCACCGAGACGGTGACCAACCATGTTTTCCGTGGCATAAACGCTCACGAAATCCTTGCCATTATGAACGAGGAAGGTGTGTCCGACGAGATCAGGCGTGATCATCGAAGAGCGTGCCCAAGTCTTGATGGGGCGCTTGTGGTCAGCGGCGTTTTGCTTGTCCACCTTGTCGAGCAGTGCCTGCTGGACGAAGGGGCCTTTTTTGAGTGAGCGTGCCATGGGTCAGGGAATCAGGGTATTACTTTTTAGCGTGACGGGTCTGAACAATGAGCTTGTTCGTCGCCTTCTTCTTGTTGCGGGTCTTCTCACCCTTCGCATGGCCCCAGGGGCTGAGAAGGTGCTGACGACCACCACCGGATTTGGAACGACCTTCACCACCACCGTTTGGATGGTCGATCGGGTTCATGCACATACCGCGGACGGTAGGGCGGGTGCCCTTCCAGCGGGTGCGCCCAGCTTTGCCGGAGACCACGTTCATGTGCTCGCTGTTACCGACTGCACCGATAGTGGCGTAGCATTCAGAGTGAATTTTGCGGATCTCACCGGAGGGCATGCGAACCAGAGCGTATTCACCTTCACGGTTGGAGAGGATGGCAGCCTGGCCAGCAGCACGGGCAGCGACGCCGCCCTGGCCACGGACGAGTTCCACATTGTGGATCGTGGTGCCGAGAGGAATTTTGCGCAGCGGAAGTGCATTGCCAACATCTGGAGCAGCTTTTTCTCCGGCGATGACAGAATCACCGACCTTGAGATTGTTCGGAGCGAGGATGTAAGAGCGCTGTTTGTCAGCATACTCAATGAGAGCAATGCGTGCTGAGCGGTTCGGATCATACTCGATGGCAACGACCTTGGCGGCCTCTTCGCGGCGTTCGCGTTTGAAGTCAATGAGGCGATAGCGACGGACGGCTCCACCACCGATGTGACGGCAGGTGATACGACCAGTGTTATTGCGTCCGCCAGACTTACGCAGGGCGACCGTGAGGGCGCGATCTGGCTTGTCCTTGGTGATTTCCTCGAAGGAGTTCCACTCTTTATAGCGGTTCGATGGGGTGTTGGGCTTGAAAGTTTTCAGCGCCATGGCTGTGAGTCCTTTGGGTTAAAGGTTCGGAACCGGGTTAGGAAATTACACGAGGTCGAGGCGTTCACCGTCTTTGAGACGGACAATGGCCTTTTTGTAATGATTCGTGCGGCCATAGTCAGCACGACGTTCGCGACGTGCTTTGCCTGCAGTATTGAGGGTGCGTACACCTTCCACTTTTTTGCCGAAGTGTTTTTCCACAGCGGCTTTGATCTGAAGCTTGTTGGCCTTGGGATCGACAATGAAAACATACTCGTTGTTTTCTTCACCGAGGCGGGTGGCCTTCTCGCTCAGGCGGATGGTTTGAATCACGGAATGCGGGTCTTTGATCATATCATGCAGTCCTCCGGGCAAGGGTTGAAAGTGCTTCGGCTGTCACCAGCACCTGCGGATAGTTCAGCAGTTGCTCGGCATTGACATCGTCGGCGGAGATGAGTTGCACGCTCTGGACGTTGCGTGCGGAGCGGAAGGTGTTTTCGTCGAACGAACCGATGACCAGGAGTTTCTTGGCGTCGGACAAACCTTTGACGGCGCTCACAAAACTTTTCGTCTTGCCGTCAGCGACAGACAGGTCGGGGATGGTCGAGATAGCACCATCTTTGATGCGGGCAGTCAGAGCTGTGCGGAGAGCGAGCTTACGGATGCCTTTGTTGGTCTTCTTGGCGTAAATGGTTGTGTTACGTGGACCGAAAACCACACCACCGCCAGACCAGATGGGAGAGCGCTTGGAACCCATTCGTGCATTGCCGGTGCCTTTCTGGCCCCACAGCTTCTTGCCCGACCCGGAAACTTCCGAGCGGTTTTTGGTGTGTGCGTTGCACTGACGGCGGTTGGCGCGATAGGCAACGACGGTCTCATGCAGGGCCTGCTTCCCTTTGTGGCCTTCCACAAGGTTCAGGTTCGCCTGCTTCGCGGCGTCGATGGAAAGAATAGTAGCGGACATGATTCAGATCCTCCTCGGATTACTTGGCTGCTGGGGCGGGTTTCTTCTTGGCTGGACGCACCACAACGATGCTGCCCTTGTTCCCCGGAATTGCTCCGCTGATAAGCAGCAGACCATCTTCGGGACGGCTCTGGACGACTTTCAAATTTTGCGTCGTGACACGATCAACACCATCGTGACCAGGCATTTTCTGATTTTTCCAAACAAGGCCCGGAGTCAAGCGGCAACCAATGGAACCAGGACGACGATGCATCATGTGACCGTGGGTGGCTGGCTGACCGGAGAAATTCCAGCGTTTGACAACGCCTTGGAAACCTTTGCCCTTTGTTGTGCCAATCACATCGACCCACTGGCCAGCGGTGAAAAGACCGGCGTCGATCTTGAAGTCAGCTGCTGGGAGCTGCGCATCGTTTTCGAGACGAAATTCCTTCACAATCTGCTTCACGCTGCTGCCGTGCTTTTTGAAATGACCCAGCAAGGGCTTGGTCATGCGCTGCTCCTTTTGTTCGCCGTAGCCAAGCTGAACAGCACTGTAGCCATCTTTGCCTGCTTTTTGTTTCACCTGGATGATGCTATTTCCGCTGACGTCCACGACGGTCACAGCCACAGCTTCACCTTTGTCGGTGTAAACCTTTGTCATTCCTAGTTTTTTGCCAATCAAGCCGAGTGCCATAATAGGTTTCTCCTGTTAGAGTCAGTGAGTCGAGTTTAGATCTTGATGGTGATGTCCACGCCGGAAGGGAGATTGAGCTTCTTTAGCTCATCCACCGTGCGGGAGGTCGGATCGACGATGTCGAGGAGGCGCTTATGTGTGCGCATTTCGAACTGATCCATGGATTTCTTATCGACGTGCGGAGAGCGGTTCACGGTGAACTTCTCGATGCGCGTTGGGAGCGGGATGGGGCCGGCGACCTTGGCGCCTGTACGCTTGGCTGTCTCAACGATGTCCGCAGTACTCTTGTCGAGGATGCGGTAATCGTATGCGCGGAGGCGGATGCGAATTCTTTGATTGTTCATGGCGATATTTCCGACGTGAAAGGGGTTTCGTTGCTAAAAGGATCAGGATTTGCTGCCACCACGCTGCTCGACGATCTGCTCGACGATCTGCTGAGGGACCTGCTCGAAGTGCGAGGGCTGCATGGAGTAGCTGGCACGGCCCGAGGAAAGAGTGCGGATGGTGGTGGAATAACCAAACATCTCAGCAAGAGGCACTTCTGCGCGAATGATCGCTGTCGTGCCGCGGGTGTCGATGCCCTGGATCTTTCCACGGCGACGATTGAGGTCACCCATGATGTCGCCTTGATAATCTTCCGGCGTGGATGCTTCGACGGCCATGATCGGCTCAAGGAGAATGCACTTGGCTTTCTTCAGGGCGTCTTTGACGGCGAAGATAGCAGCCATCTTGAAGGCGTTTTCGTTCGAATCGACATCGTGACTGGAACCATCCACAAGGTCGATGGCCATATCGATGACAGGATAGCCTGCAATGATGCCATTCAGAGCAGCTTCGATACAACCTGCCTTGGAGGGGTTGATGAACTCCTTCGGAATGCTGCCGCCGACGGTTTTATTTTCGACAACGATGCCGGAGCCCTTCTCACCAGGGCGGACCTTGATGACGACGTGACCGTATTGACCACGGCCACCGGACTGCTTGACGAGCTTGCCTTCGCCATCGGCATCTTTCGTGAGCGTCTCACGATAAGCGATCTGTGGCTTGCCGGTGTTGGTTTCGACTTTGTGCTCACGCTTGAGGCGGTCGCAAAGAATTTCGAGGTGAAGCTCACCCATGCCCGCAATGATGACCTGGCCGGTTTCTTCGTCGGTCTTGACGAAGAACGTGGGATCTTCTTCAGAGAGGCGCTGGAGCGCATTGCCCATCTTCTCTTGGTCGCCCTTGGTCTTTGGCTCGACAGCCATGGAGATGACGGGTTCTGGGAAGGTTGGCGGCTCGAGCAGCACATCGAGGCTCTCATGGCAGAAGGTATCGCCTGTGCGGACATCTTTCACACCCACGAGGGCGGCGATGTCACCGGAGTAGCAGGTTTCGATATCCTTATGCACGCTGGCCTGGATCTGGATCAGGCGGCCCACGCGCTCCGACTTGCGGGTGCGGGGATTGTAGATCGTGTCACCCTTTGAAACTTTGCCGGAATAAACACGGAAGAAGACGAGACGGCCAAACTTGTCAGACCATAGTTTGAATCCGAGGGCAATGAACTTGCCACCGTCATCAGGAGTAGCGATGACTTCGTTTTCAGGCTCGTCTATGACGTGGCCTTTTTGAGGCTCGATGTCGAGAGGCCCGGGGAGATAATCGATGACGGCGTCGATCAGATACTGCACGCCTTTGTTTTTGAAGGCAGAACCACCGGCCATCGGAATGATCTTGTTTGCGATCACGGTGCGGCGGAGCGCAGCCTTGAGTTCAGGGATAGTGATCGGCTTCTCTTCAAGGAACTGCATGCCGAGTTCGTCATCTTGACTGCAAACTTGATCGAGCAGGCCATCGAAAGCTTCTTTAGCCTTGGCGATTTCAGCGCCTTCGAGGTCGCGGACAGTGTACTTGGAACCAAACTTTTCGTCATCAGAATAGATGATTGCCTTTTGATTCACCACGTCGATCTGGCCGATGAGATTGTCTTCAGCACCGATGGGGATCAGGATCGGCCAGGCGTTGGCACCAAGCTTCTGACGGACATCCTTCACCACATTGTCAAAGTTGGCACCCGTACGGTCCATCTTATTGACGAAAGCGATACGCGGGACGCCATACTTCTCAGCTTGGCGATACACGGTTTCCGACTGGGGCTGCACGCCAGCCACGCCGCAAAGCACGAAGATCGCGCCGTCGAGGACTCGGAGGGAACGCTCAACTTCAGCGGTGAAGTCCACATGCCCAGGGGTGTCGATGATGTTCACCCGCATGTCTTCATTTTCGCGCATTTTGTAGATGCCAGCTTCCTTGAGCTGTTTCCAGCGAGCCGTCACAGCGGCGGACGTGATGGTGATACCACGCTCTTTTTCCTGCTCCATCCAATCTGTCGTGGCGGCACCATCATGCACCTCGCCGATCTTGTGGATCATGCCGGTGTAGAAGAGGATACGCTCGGTCAGTGTCGTCTTGCCCGCGTCAATGTGAGCACAGATCCCGATGTTACGGGTGCGCTCCAGTGGGTATTCGCGGTTGGGAGAGTTCGGATTGGACATTGGGACTGAAAATCGTGTGATGTGTAGGAGAAAAAATTCGCTTCTGAATTAGAAGCGGAAGTGAGCGAAGGCCCGGTTGGCCTGGGCTTGCTTATGAACGTCGTCACGCTTGCGGACGGACGAGCCTTGACCTTGTGAAGCTTCCTTGAGCTCGTTGGCCAGCGCACGATGCATCGGCTGTCCTTTACGACCACGGGCATAAGCGACCAGCCAGCGCATGGCCAGGGACTCGGAACGAGCAGAACTGACTTCAAGCGGCACTTGATATGTGGCACCGCCGACTCGGCGGGCCTTGACTTCGACCTTGGGCTTGGAGTTCTCGATAGCGCGGTTGAAGAGTTCGAGCGGGTCGACCGTTTCGGTCTTTTCGTTGAGGAGATCAATGGCGGAGTACACGATGCGCTCTGCGATGGATTTCTTGCCGGACTCCATGACGCGGCTGATCAGACGGGCAACGATCTCGCTGTCGTAGCGGGAATCTTTGACGACTTCTTTGTCGTAAACGCGTTTTCTGCGGGCCATAAGACTTGATGAAAGGGTTAAGAGAGAATCAGTTGAGGAATACCAGCAGGCTTATTTCTTGCCTTTAGCCGGAGCGGCAGCAGCACCTGCCTTCGGACGTTTTGCACCGTATTTGGAGCGGCCACGACGACGTTTATCAACACCCAGGCAATCCAGAGTGCCGCGGACGATGTGATAACGCACACCCGGCAAATCCTTCACGCGGCCGCCACGGACCAGCACAATGCTGTGCTCCTGGAGGTTATGACCTTCGCCACCGATGTAGGCGATGACTTCGAATCCATTGGTCAGACGAACTTTGGCAACCTTACGAAGAGCCGAGTTTGGCTTCTTGGGGGTGCGGGTCATCACCTGAAGGCAAACGCCACGGCGCTGTGGGCACTTGGCGAGTGCAGGCGACTTTGACTTCACCGCTTTGTCTTTGCGGCCGTGTCTGACGAGCTGATTGATGGTGGGCATGTTGTCTAAAAAATCCGTTCCAATTGAGGTGGCCGCGCCGGGCATGGGACTGGAGGAGACAATGCACCCTTCTCTGCGTTAGTCAGAGAGAGCACAGTGTTTTTCCGGTTCACTGCTCCGATAGAAAAATGAATCTCGAGAGATTCGTTTCAGCTAACCTTCGGGGGAAGATCGGGGCTGGGGGCGCGCATTCTGGGACAGATCAGGGAATAGGCAAATGCTTTTTAATCTTGTTTGGTTCTTTTTTCAAAAAACTCCCCTCATCCCCGCTCAGGGCTTGGCCCCCGCTCTTTTCTCGTGCTGCTGAGCCACATGTTGCAGCAACAGTCGGTAGCTGCTCAGCCAGTTTGCCGTACCAGGCTTGTTCATAGCCTGGGCATCCCGTGCCCAGAGATACGCCGACTCGGCCTTTTCCCAGCCAGCAAGGCGGTGCCAATGAATGCCTAGTGCCAGTCGCGGCTCCTCATGCCGGGGAGCGAGAGCAACCGCCCTTTGGATGCTCCCAAGAGCTTCTTCGTGCTGCTTGAGGGCATCGCACACATCCGCATGGGCAAGGTGGTAGAGAAAATTTGTCGAGTTGAGATCGATGGCCACCTGTAGATCGGCCAGTATTTGCCGCAAAGATTCACTGTCATGAGAGCGGCCCTCATCACTTGGGCTCTCCATCATGGCGAGGGCATGTTGATAGTGAATTTCGGCGTTCGAGGGATCTAGACGCACAGCGTCTTCAAGGTGCTGCCGCCGTGCGGGCTCATCTCGCCGCGCTTGGGCGAGTTTCGCTTGAGCAAAAGCCTGGTCGCCACGCCCGAAGAACCACGCTCCCGCCAGCAGGGCCAGTGATGAGGCCCCAAGAGCAAGCTTTGTCAGGACTCGTACGCCGGGCAAGCGGCGCTGAGGACGCGCCATCTGCTCGAAGCCGGGATTCGCCAGTACTCCGAGTAGCAGCGCTCCTGTAAGAGCCGTGGCCGGCACATGGTAATGAAACTCAAACACCGCATGCACCAGCGTCGCCGCCAGCGCGGCCAGGGCACCGATACAAAAGGCAAGATTCATGCTGATCACGCGCCCACTGCTGAGGAACCTTTCCCTCACAAACCATCTCAGATAGCGCACTCCATTCGACACATGCGCGAGCACCAGCAGCGCCAGCGCCCCCGCCCCTGCCCAGCCGTAGTCGGCGAGCAGTTGCAGATACTCATTGTGAGCGAAAAGCGGTTCTGCCGTCCAGGCCGGCAGCCTGGCCGACCTCAGCCTCGTGCCCCCATCATAGAAAGACCGCGCCCCCACGCCGATCCAGGGGGATTCCGCGTGCTGAGCCAACGCTGACTCCCATATGCCAAAGCGAATATCTTCCGTCATCTTGATGCGCTCGGCACGGCTGCGCAGATACTCCTCGTTCACCTTCCAAAGCACACCACCAACGAGCAAACCTGCCACCATTCCCCCGCCCAGCAGGCTCCAAAACAAGTGCCGCCGCGTCTCCCAAACCATCCACAATACCAGCACTGCAAACACCACGCTACCCGCGGCCAGACCGATCAGAGCTCCACGACTCACCGTCAAAGACACGCCCACAGCCATCACTACACAGCAGAATGCCAGCCATAGCTTCAACGCAGCCCCACCTCGGCCAAAGCACAGCCAGCCCGCCGAAAGAAAGAATGCCACTGATAGGAAGGCTCCCAGATGATTGGAATTTGCGAAGAATCCACCGATCCGCCCAGGCTCCACTGGCCGAAGAAAATGTGGCACCAGATGGTAGCCCCAGTTCCCTGATAAATGCACTGATCCCATCGCCAGATTCCCCACGACCAGCATGAGCAGCACTACCAGCCAGGCCATTCGCCAGCGCGGATGACTTGCCGCAGTAACCGTCAGCACATAAGCGACGAAACAGCCTAACAGAATGATCCCATCCTCCCTTGCATAAGCTGAAACAGGCGAAAATACCGCCCTTCCGATCGTGTAAGCGGCAAAGAGCAGCGCTGCAGCCAGACAGAGATCACTCGGGGGAAAAAACACCCGCAACCGCCAGCGCAACGTCGCCAGCAGTCCAGCCACCCCCAGCAGAATGGCCCCAGGCCAAAAAAACAACAACCGGGTTTCCGTGCCTAGCACTCCGGAGATCAGCAGAGCCAAAAGAAAAAAGACGAGCACGGCAGTTTGCATCATGTGGCAGGATTTACAGGTCACGCCCCAGACATGCAAGACATTGGCTTTGGACTTCCAAGCCGCAGCGAGTAGCCTGCCACCATGTCTGTTCGTCCCACCCTCCCCTTCCCTGATCCGGCAAACTTCCGTGTGAACCCGGTGAAGATCCTCTTCGGGGTTATCGGCCTCGTCGTCGCCGTCGGCCTCTTCTCCAGCTTTTACCAGGTCCCGGCAAACTCCGTCGCCATCGTCCAGCGCTTCGGCAAGTTCCTCGACACCACCGAGCCCGGCCTGCACTTCAAACTGCCCTTTGGCATCGATGAAGTCACCACCGTCGAAACCCGCCGCCAGCTCAAGCTCGAATTCGGCTACGGCTCACGCGGCGCGCTGAACGAGTATCAATACAACCAGGACTTCGATGATATGGAACTGGAGAAAAACATGGTCACTGGCGATCTCAATGCCGCCGTGGTCGAGTGGGTCGTCCAGTTTCACATCTCCGATGCCAAAGCCTACGTCTTCAACTTCCTCGAGCCCCAGGCCACCATGCGCGACCTCTCCGAGGCAGTCATGCGTGAGGTCGTCGGCGACCGCACCATCGACGAAGTCCTCACTGTCGGCCGCCAGGAGATGGAAGTAAAAGCCCTCGAACGTCTCCAAGTCATTGCCAGCACCCTCGACATGGGCGTCCACGTCGATCAGGTGCAGCTCGGTAACGTCAACCCGCCTGCCGAAGTCAAAGACAGCTTTGATGAAGTCAACCGCGCCCAGCAGCAGCGCGAAGCCGCCATCAACGCCGCCAACGGCGAATACAACCGCGTCATCCCCGAAGCTCGTGGAAAGGCCGAGCAGAGCATCAGCCAGGCCGAGGGTTACGCCACCGAGCGCGTCAACCGCGCTGAGGGTGATGCCACTCGTTTCACCGCCATGCTCACCGAATACAAAAAAGCCCCGGAGGTCACCAAGAAGCGCATTTACCTCGAAACTCTCACCGAGATCCTGCCCACCATCCCCGGCAAGATCATCATTGATGACAAAGTCCCCCAGTTCCTGCCCCTGATGCAGCTTCAGCAGGCCAAAACCGTCCAACCCGCCGCCCCTTCCGCACGATGAAACCCGCCGTCTCTCTTCTCATCCTCATTGCTGGGTTCGCCCTCTACATCATCGGCAGCGCCAGCTTATACAGCGTCGCCGAGACCGAGCAGGTCATCATCACCCAGTTCGGCAAACCCGTCGGTGAAACCATCAAAGACGCCGGACTGCATGTGAAGACCCCCTTCATCCAGCATGTGAACCGCTTCGACAAACGCATCCTCGAGTGGGACGGCCCGCCCGTGAACATGCCCACGAAGGACAAGCTCTACATCGTCGTCGATAGCTTCGCCCGCTGGCGCATCAGCGACCCACGCGTCTTCTTTGAAAACCTCCGTGACGAGCGCACCGCCCAGTCCCGACTCACCGACATCCTCGGCAGCGAAACCCGAAACGTTATCGCTAGGCACGACTTCATCGAAGCCGTCCGCAATACCAAAGACCGCAAAGTCGTCCGCGAAGCCGCCGTCGAAGGAGCCGTCGCCTCCATCGCCGACGCCCGACTCGGAACCATGCCGCCCATCACCAAAGGCCGCGCCGAGCTCGAAAAAGAGATCTTCGCCAACGCCGCCCCCAAAGTGAAAGGCTTCGGCATCGAGCTCATGGACCTCCGCTTCAAGCGCATCAACTACACCCCCGCCGTCAGCCAGACCATCTACCAGCGCATGGTCAGCGAGCGCACCCAGATCGCCGAACGATTCAAATCCGAAGGTGCTGGCGAAGCCGCCAAAATCCTCGGCGAACGCGAGCGCGACCTCAAACTCATCGAGTCCGAAGCCTACCGCAAAGTCCAGGAAGTCGAAGGTGCCGCCGACGCCAAAGCCTCCGAAATCTATGCCAAAGCCTACAACGGCAGCCCCGAATCCGCCGAACTCTTCGAGTTCCTGAAGACCATGGAGGCTTACAAAACCGTCATCACCCCCGACACCAGCCTCATCCTCAGCACCGACAGCCGCTTCCTCCGCTACCTGAAGTCTTCGGATGAGCCTGCCGCTGCCACTCCAGGCTCAGCCTCCGCAGACCCGTTAAAAGGCCTGCCCAGCCTCCTGGACATGGTGAAAGCGCCATGAACCGGAGTGGCCGCACTTAGACATCCATTCTCAAGTCTGGCTGCGGCCCTTCGCCCCCCGGCATAGCCCAGGTTCCCAGCCTGATCGAAGGAAGCGATTTGAATGTAGCGTTTGATGCTCATGCCCAAAACTATTCTCGCCCTTGGTGCCCATTATGATGACTGTCCGTTTGGACTTCCTGGCACACTTTTGAAAGCCGTGAGGCAGCATCATCGAGTCGTGATGCTCAGTCTGATCGGCGATTACTCGAACTGGCCGCCAGTGAAAGGCCGTGAGGAAGCACTGCGTCAAAAGAGTATCGAAATGGCCAGGGAACGCGGGATCGAGATGCGTTTTCTAAACTATGCCTCCATGGGCTTAGATGCCACGATGGATGCGAAGCGTGCCGTCGCTCAGATCGTGGCAGATGTACACCCGGACATCGCCTTCATGCTATGGCCAAGAGACCGCCATCCCGACCACGAAGCCGCCAGCGCCATCTGCCATGCGGCCTTGTTTCAGCCCGCGCGCCTTCTAGGTAAAGATCAGGTCCGCAGCCCGAGTGAAGTCTATTGGTATGACAACGGCCCAGGACACACGATTGACTTTACACCCGACACCTACTTCGACGTCAGTGATGAATGGCCCTCAGCCGTCGAATGGCTCGGCGGCCTGATGGCCTTTGTGCGCAACAGCCCCTTCGACCCGCAAAAGGACTCGGCCGTGGAAAGCAAGACCGTGCTAGCACGCTATCGTGGTCTCGCCAGTGGCGTAAAATATGCCGAAGCCGTGAGAGCCGTGCGGCCAGTCACTCGAGAATTGACCTGATAAGTCACTTTCCTGAGTGTAAGTTTGAGCGTGGCGGCTGAGCCATCCAACATTACAGAATGGAACCAAGAGTGCTACTCCGGCACTATGATCTGATCATCGGGTTGCACCTGAATGTCCACGCTTGGGTCACCGGCATTACTCGATAAGTTATGAATCGTCGCTGGCCGACCTGCTCGGATCAGTTTGACCTTTTTCATGCTGCCAAAGGGGGTGGGACCGCCCGCTGTCATAATGGCCTGGGAAATAGTCATACCCTGCCGATAAGGAACGGCTCCAGGTTTATTTGCGCCTGAAACCATGACGGTTCTCATCGTGGCTGCACTCTCCCCACCATCAATCGAAACCAATACTGATGGCCGGGTATAAATTTCCTGGTTTATGTAAGTTTGCTCAATCGACCTTTGAAGGGATGATGGCTTCAAACCAACAGCACGGACGTTTCCAATGTAGAGCAAAGGAATGGTTCCGTCGTCTGAGACGGTGTAAACATTCCTAATTTGGGCGATCTCGTTGTCTGGTATGCCGCCAATGGAGATAGTGATTCGATCACCTTTTTTTAGGGGTAACTCTCCAGTCTGAGCAATGGAGCCGACCTCGCTTGAAAGCAGGGCAATGAGCAAAAAAAACTGGGTTTTCATGGCTGTTAGAAGAGTGTTCTCGATGATGGGAAATGCCTAAAAAAGATCAGCCGGGGGAGAATGGGAAGAAGTCACCGAGGAACCACCAGACATGGCCCCCTTGGACTGGCGACGACGTTTCTGTGGTTGTGTGCCTGCTGCCGCAGGTTGGTTGTTCGGAGAGTAGTAGGTGTAATAACTGGTGTAGTACTGGTACTCGGAATCACTGTGTACATCCACATTGTTCAGGACCACTCCTATCACGCGACCACCGACGTTTTCCACCGTCTGTTTGACACGCATGAGCATGTGGCGGGGAAGCTTGCGGTGCTGAACGACGATCATGGTCAAATCGGCCTCATTGGAAAGGACTGAAGCATCACTCACGCCAAGAATGGGAGGGGAATCAATGAGCACTAAATCAAAACGGCTCTTCGCATCGGAGATTAGATCGCTCATTCGTTGAGAATTCAGAATGCCCGCACTGTCTGAGGGCAGCAGGCCACTGGGGAGAAAATACAAGTTCTCGATTGGTGTTCGAACCACGACATCTTCGAGCCTGACACTGGTGGTAAGGAAATTGGTCAGTCCTGTCGCGTTGCTGACCTCAAACAATCTGTGCAAGCTCGGACGACGGAGGTCGGCATCAATGAGCAGCACACTGTATCCGCCTTGAGCGCAGACGGTGGCTAAGTTGCATAAGGTGGTTGACTTCCCCTCCCCGGCACCTCCGCTGGTGACTGTGATGCAATTGGCCTCAAGATTGCGCCGGTTGAACTCAATGTTCGTGCGCAGAATGCGGTAAGCCTCGGCGTCAGGATTGAATCCGCTGGTACGATGAAGGACTCCGACATTCTTGGGCACTACTGCAAGCACTGGAAGCCCAAGGAACCTTTCTACATCATCCAAACTTTTAACGCTGGTATCCATGTACTCAAGGAAGAAGGCCAACCCGAGGCCGAACATGAGGCCAAGGATGGCCCCTAGAGCGAGATTGATCATTACATTGGGTTTCGCCGGACGAGTCTCAACTTCAGCTTTTGCATAGATTGTAGCGGGTGTTTTAACGAGTTCGAGCCCTGCCTTGGTTTCAGAATAGGCTTCCTTGAACCTCACCAACAACGCCTCTATATAAGTCACCTCATCTTTTGCTATTTTGTACTCATTGTAAGTATCTCCTTTGTCCAATTGCTCTTTGTCGGCAACGTCACTGTAATTTTTCAAAGCATCCCTGCGCTTTTTGGCTGCCTCGTAGCGATTTTGCAATCCTTGGATGTGTGACTGTGTTTCGCTGAGAATCAATTCCTTCGACTTTGCTAATTGGCTATCTGCTCCCTGAACAAGGGGGTGCCGTTTACCCAACCCCTGCTGAATCAATCCCTCCCGGCTGATCTGAAGCTTTTGATATTCAACGGTCATCCCTGTAAGGTTGGGGTTTTCAAGCCTCAAGCCGGAGGCACGGGCGACCAGTTCATCAGGGGAAAGCTTTGCCAGTTGCTCAATCTCTGCGTTTAGATTTTGGACCTCCAGATCTGCCTGCAGCAACGCCTGCTCGCGAGAAATAGACATTGAATCCTGGCTGGTTTGTATGGTGGCACCAGGTGTAGTGGATGGGCCGCCTCCCAATACCCAGTCGCCCACTATTCCAGCTTTCTTTTTTGCCTCCTGCATTTTGAGCCTCGCCTGATCACGCAATTGCTCCTGTTCGGCTATTTGTTTGCCGATTCTCTCGAGCTCTTCCAGTTTCTGCTTGGAATCAATTTCTGTTCTCTGTTGCATGTAGCTTGATGCAACAACGTTCGCGATTTCAGCAGCCAGAACTGCATCTTGGTCAAAATACTCAATAACTACGAAGTCGGAACGAACCGTGTACTGCGTGTCGAGATTGTTCACCAGTTTGGCTAGTGCCGCCTGTCGGGTCGGCAAAGTCCACCTCTTCTGCAAATCCAGTTTATCCACCACGATGTACAGAGTCTCAGGCTTCTTGATGGTTTCGAATTCATTCTTGATTATAACATCGCTGGGAGCCATGAATTCAGTTCCGCTTCGGCTAAAGACTTCCACTTTCGTCGGCAAACGCTCAATTTTCATATCCACACGCCCGCGATACTTCCGCGGCATAATGTATGTGATAATGGCTGCCGTAGCGAACACGAGTAGAAACGAAAGGCAAATCAGTCCGAGGCGATTGCGAATGACTTGCCATGAGTCAATTGCTTGAGCTTGGATATCCTTGCTGAGCCCATTCATATTTGATTGATTATCTGCCAGGATTAACTTTTGCCATTTAGAATCTGACAGCGGCCGCATCGCACGTCACGCTGGCTAATGTTGGCGTGGCTGTTGGGGAATGTTAGAAAGAAGCTGTCACACCTAGCGAGATGTTGTTGCGCTGGAATTCACGAGCTTCGTCATCAGAACTCAAAATCGAATAACTATAGGCCGCATCCAAGGCCACATTTTCAGTAAGATTATAACTGATTCCAGTGGACATAAGAAGTGAATGCTCGGTCACATCTGGCACTATATTGCCACCATCAAAATCACTGAAGGCATACTGCACTCCTGCATGAAGGCCGACCCTCTTGTTGATCTGGTGGTTCACAGTCAATCCAGTACGTAGCGAATAGCGACTCTGGTATGAACTCAATTCTGCGCCATCATATCCAATAGCTCCAAACCACCGGGCCTGTGTCTGCTTAGCCAAAGCATAGTTCAAAGCCAGTTCTGCGTAGGGCGCTGTACTGTTGGAACGTTCCGAACGGAAGAACTCGGCACCAGCCCGGAAGGAACCGGCAAATCGCTGACTCCATGCATGATCCACACCTGCTAGAGCGAAGTGCGACTGAAAATTTTTGCCTTCTGCATTCGCAAACTTCGTTGTTCGGTAACGATACTCAGCTACTAAACTTGTTCGCTTGGTTAGTGCATATGAAAACTGCTGTGCCAGCAAATGCGTCAGACGATCCTCCGCATCAGACACGATTTCATCCTCGTATCGTATCCCATCGACCGTGTATGAAGTCGTCGTCGAGAATCTCTGAGACCAAGCGTAACTCATGTTAAAGTTATTGAATCCATAGAGGTATTGACCGTTGAACAAAGTCGTTGACCCACCCAAAGCTACATTTGGTTGAGCTTCGTAGGTTAGAAAGAAATTGTTGCTTATCTTTAGCCGCTGCGAGAATTGATGTGCAATGTTGAATGCAACGCGCGCATTGTAGAAAGTGTCATCGTAACGTGGAATGCCGTCTAAGTAGTGGACTGTTCCAGCATCAACGTTGAAACTCCATGGCGTGGTGGGGTCGGCCTTTGTGTAAGCAGCTCCGAGTCCGCCCTGAATATAGTAAGATTCGAAACTGTCGTTACCAGTCGTGGAGAGTGCGTAATCAAGGACATCGTAACCCGCTCGCGTCGTAACACTCCAATTGAGCGGCTCATCAGACTCAAAATCCGCTGAGTAATTTTGAATGCCGACCAAACCTTGTCCCCAAGCGCCAGTTCCGACGAAGGTAAAAACTACAACCATCAAGAGTGAAGGGTATAAACGCATGGTGGACAGCATCTGATTCATATTTGAGTCCAATCTAACCGTGATCACGGGTAATTGGGATTCGCCTGTGTTGCAGAAATGCACTCCTTTTCACGGGTTCTAGGCAAGAAGCCTCCCACAGGCGGCTGCATCAGATACACACCTCGCACAGGAACATTGGGTTCTGGGCTGTCTAACTCCGTCTCGGGTTCCGGGCTGTCCAGACTGACATTCTTGGCATCCTTGCCAGATGCCGTGGCAGTCATGCCACTACTCATGATACCAGCACTGGATAGCTTGGCACAATCCATGATGACTGACGATTTCTTCGGAACAACAGATATGGAGGTCTGCACAATCTGCGTAACGAGTTGCTGATCAGCATTAGAGGCACTGATTGCAGCTGTTATAATTTCGCAGACACAGCTCTCATTGATTACCAGAGCATCTTCGATGATCATTAACACTTTGCCAGGTTCCTTAATCACTGCCGCTGTAACATTTGCCGCGATGCCTGTACAATCTTTGGACGACTGCGCCCCTGAGTGGCAAGGCACAAAATACAGTCCACAAGCAAGAGTTGCGATAAGCGATTGCATTCTTTGTGACATAGCTTTCATGGCGGAAGACGAATAATTGATGGAATGGAGCGGGTAGTGGGAATCGAACCCACATGGCTAGCTTGGAAGGCTAGAACTTTACCACTAAGCTATACCCGCATTGCTTGAACTTTACGCACAACTGAGCTGAATGCACGAAAAAAATCAAAAAAATACAATTACTCACATTACGATAATAATTAGAACACCTGAAGTGCAACCGCTCTTTATATCTGATATGTCACCATTCAAATCAAGCATGAGTTCGCAAAAAAATGAGCAAGAATCAAGCAACTGAGACCTTTCACAACATTAATTAATTAGTTAACATCGGTCACCTTATGTGTAAACAATCTCCAAGACTACACCGATCGATCAAGATACCAGCGGTCAGGAAAGAAAGGAACTGGTTTGCTGCATTCAGGTCATGCCAGAACGAACCCAGGCCTTCGAGATCATTATGCAGACATGGTACATGACTGATAACCTGCGTTTCAATTCTTGGCTGGGAGAGCAAAGGCCGAGCCTAGAGAAGGATCTCGGCTTGGAACAGATGGCACGAATGATAATCAATACGAATCCTGAGGCCGCGATGAAGTCCGCCCTTTCAATCAGCAATCCGGTTAGACAAAAAGAGGTCAGCAGCCAATTGCTCGAGCAATGGAAGGCGGCTTCCCCAGATGAAGCCGCCAAATGGAAACCTTAATCGCAGACAAGCGGTAACAGAGTACAAAATGGATACGGATCATAAAATTTTCCGCCATACTTTCATTGATACTTTTGGTGAATTTTATTATCTCATACTGAAAGATTGTCAAAAAACGCTGTGACTGCGTCCGCAATAACTACACATGACAAACAGGAAGCTTTGAAGCGAAAGAGCAGATACTGGGGTGGGGACTTGCTGACCAACCATCGAACCTTAAACTTCTGCCTCAGGAGGTACACCTTTATGAGGATTAAAAGGCGTTCATTCTACACTGCTCCGTCACAAATTGGCAGATATCAACCCAATGCATGCTCTCGAAATGGTTACCGATTTGCCCACTGGTCAAATCAACAATGACTTGTGAGCAGACTGTAGGAACGTGGGCTGGTGGAACAGGTGACCTGACGTCACATGACAATAACTCAACCAATACCCTTAGATGGAAAATTCATTTTCGCTCCCGTATATATAAAAACCACAAAATCAGAGCGCGATTGTGGTTGTTTGTATTTATCATTTTTCAATTAATTACTAGGGATAAGACTTCTTGGTCTTTAATTGATTGTAAACCCGATTCAGCAAGGCCGAGTTCGCCGTTAAAGCCCTGTACGCACGATACTGAGCCTCAGTTAAACTTTCTCCCCCCAAGTCAACGTCCGTAATGGTGTCAGTGCGACTGATTACACTACGGCTGCCGACGATATCTAAAAAACTAGGGATCTGGAAGCGATTATAAGGATCCAAAAAGAACACCGCAAAATTTCCTCCGAGCTTGGTGACGGCCATTCCACACCCTCTTCCTTTTATTTTCATTGTCCCCTTCCAGTAAAGGCCTATTCCTGGCTTAGAAACCTGGAAAACAGTAGCAGTACTAACCGAGAACCCCACACTCTTGGCAGCTACGACGTGGCCAGCTTCATGCATGGAAGCAAACTCAAGAGTCCCGATAGGAGCCTCCAAGTTCGAAAGAGTAAATTCTGCCGCCCTTGTCTCACTTTCTGCGGCAGCCACAGTTAAGAAATTCGCCGATAACACAAAACAAGTAGTAAAAAAACAATGAATGTCGCCATAATTTGGAATTTAATCAAAGAATCAACGCCGTTGTCAAATTTACCTCAATTTTTTTTGTTAACCCGAAGTGAGAATCTGTATATTGTCTTCAGGTATGCATCAGCATCCTCAACCTTGAAGATCACCCCCCATTTTACCTCGGACGAAAAAAAAGAAGGTGATTTTGATAGGCCATGATATTCTAGATCCCCCCTTTCTTCACTTTCAGAAGCAAGAACATGCCACGAATCACACTTTATATAGCAAACGAGAACATATGGAATTAGACGGCGGAATTAAAATCTACCTGCGGGAAATTGGCAAGACTGACTTGCTGACACCTGAACAGGAGGTGGATCTTGCTGAACGGATTAAACGCGGGGACCCTGAGGCCCGATCTCACATGATCCGCGCCAATCTACGCCTAGTTGTTAAAATTGCGCAGGACTACGCGAACTATGGGTTGCCACTTCTGGATCTCATTTCCGAAGGCAACATTGGATTGATGAAAGCAGTCGAAAGGTTCGATCCAAACAAAGGAGGCAAACTCTCCACCTATGCAGCTTGGTGGATCAAACAATCGATAAAGCGGGCTCTGGCGAATCAATCAAAGACGATTCGCCTGCCTGTCCACATGGTGGATAAAATCAGTAAAATGCGTCGAGTGGCCATGGCCATGTCGGAAGAACTCGGGCGAGAGCCTACGGACGACGAACTCTCCGAAGAAATTGGTATTGACCGTGCAAAACTTAGCCAACTCAAGGTTGCATCCATGCGACCAGCATCTCTAGATGCTCCGATAAGTGATGACGACAGCACCGAATTTGGTGAAATCGTTGGTGACGAGAATGCTCAAACACCGTTCGAATTGTTGAGCCACAAGAATATGCACGGCCAGCTTGATGGCCTGCTTACAGTCTTGGATGAACGCGAACGTAAAATCATTGATGCTCGTTTTGGCTTGGCTGGACAGAAACCACGCACCTTAGAAGAGGTCGGTCAGGAATTCGGCGTCACACGCGAACGTATTCGCCAGCTCCAGAATATCGCGCTTCGCAAATTACGACGTGCACTACAGAAAAAGGAAGACCCAATCCCGAAAGTGCTGCGAAATGCAGGTTCGAAGAAGAAAAAGAAGGCCGCCACTGAAGACAAAATAGCAAAATAGCAACTCGGCGAATCACGGTGAGAGGAAGGCTAATGGTTTGCCTATCATTTGTTTTCTTTGCTGTGCGTAATCAGTGGATAATTAGAGAACGAATATCCCGTGTAAGAGCACGAGTAGACTGTGTGGAAAGTGCGTTCGTTGCGAGGCAACATCTGAAAATTTGTGGAGCCAACCTGACTCTGACAAACAGACCCCATAAAATGTTCCTGGCTTCTAAAGTGCTGCCATCCGCCCCTGACCGCTCCGGCTCCACCACCAGCTTCCGAGCAGGGCGGTGAGCAGCAGGAAAAGCCAGAGCTGCCAGTGGGAGTTGGCTTCGAGGGTGGTTTCGGTCTGGGTGAGCTTGAGTTTGGCGAGGTTTTGAAAGGGTTTCGCCTGCTGGAGATCGGCCTCGCGGGCATCGGCGAAGTGGGCGGCACCTTGGAGCAGGAGGGCATCGCTTTGTTTCACCTCAAAGAAGCCGGGCTGGGCAGGTGCGCGGAGAAGGTGAGCCTGGGCAACGGGAATGCTGATTGTGACGGAAGGCGTGCGCGTGGTGAGCTGAAGCGATGTGGCTTTTTCACCTCGGAGATGGGCGAACGTGAGGCGCTGGCGAACATCGAAGTTCGCGGTCTCGGGGGCAATTTTTTCCTGACGGATCGTCTGGAGATAGCGGTGGAGGAGAACGGCAAGCGCAGGGAGCTTGCGGGCGTTGCTGCTGAGGAGATCGAAGTGGCAGAAGAGCTGCTGCGCGCCAGCGGCGGTACGGCGCAAGCTGATGAGCGGGCGATCCGCCTGCCAGAGCAGGACGCGGTCGCGCTCATCACGCGGGACGATCATGCCTTCGCGGACGAGCAGGGACTGCCAGTTCAGGCCGTCGATGAGCGGATGCGCCTCGGCGACGATGCTGCCGCGCAGCCAGGCGCTGCTTTCGCCCTTGGCGGGTGAGGCAAAGATGATGGCGTGCTGATCGGCACCGAGGGCGATGCTGGGCGGCCAGACGATGCCGCGCATGTCTGCCTCAGCTGCGGAGAGCGCGAGCCGAGTGTCGGCAAATTTCTCGAAGAGCTGCCGCAGTTCGCTGCTGCCATCCTGGACCGGCAAGACGGGCACATGCAGGCCAAGGATTTTGGGCTTGGGCCGCAGGAGCGGGAGGTTGTCGTCGAGCGTGAAGGCGTCGGCGGTGAGGCTCAGCATCCATTCATCCTCCGGCGGGAAGAGGCCGCTGAGGGTGCGGCTTTCCTGCGGGGCCAGTGTGAGCTTTGTCGGCGCGGAGGTCTTGCCACCGGCCACGGCGCGCCATTTTCGATCCTGCGGCTGGGCGCTGTAGTTTCGCAAAAGTGCACGCCAGAAAAGCTGGCCGTCCTTTTCCTCCACCGTGACTCCGGCCCAACCAACGTTGGCCGTTTCCTGGCCGATGGAGAGCAGCGCTGCCTCAAAGGGAAGCGCCTCGGCGAGCACATGATCGCTGATTAAAATGATGCTGCCCTGCGCGCCCACGAGACCGCGAGCCGTGCGCAGACTAGGGGTGAAGTCATGTACGCCGAGCAGGGGCTGCCACTGCGGCAAAGCGGATACCAGATCCGACTGCGAAGCACCGTGATACAGCGCGGGCTGGCTGGGATCAGACGAGAGCAAGGTCAGCTCCACTCGGGAGAGCGGTGAGATGAGCATGCTCAGCGTGGTGCGCACGGACGACTCGGCATCGTCACGGAAAGCGGACATCGACGCGGAGGCATCCATGACGATGGCGATGCGCTGGACGGCATCTTTTTTCAGCCAGCGAGGTCCGGCGAGCAGCCAGGTAAAAATAAGCACCACGAGCAACTGCAACCATAGCGGGATGGAGGAACGCAGCCGCTCGAAACGGTTCCCGACCTCGGATTCGCGCCGCATCTGCTGGAGCAGGAAGAGCGTCGTCACCACCTCGCGTCGGCTGCGCCTTTGCAGAAAATGGATGGCCAGCACGGCGGGCAGGCCGAGCAGACACCAGAGAGCTGCGGGATGGGCGAAGGACATGAGGAAAGAATGACGAATGCCAAAAGAAATGCGGCACGTCGATTGCCGAAACGGGCATTCCGAGAAATAAATGACCCGCCCCATGCAGCAGCCCCCCATCATCGCCGAAGACATGTCGAAGCTGAAAACGCTCCTACAGGACTCGTTGCAGCCGCATCTGAAGCCTCAGAGCGACATGCGAATCCTGAACTTAGCCTGCGGTCGCTGCGATGAAGCGGAGACGCTGATCCAGGTGGGATCGGAGCTGACCAAAGGCGGCGAGGTGGAGATGATCGGCGCGGACATCCGCATCCGCGAGATTCGTCAGGCGCGGGAGAACCACGCGAACCTGCCTGCGAAGTTCCTGATCGAGGACGCCACGAAGATCGACGAGCACCAAGAGCTGGGGGATGACTTCAACATGGTCTTCCTTCGCCATCAGAACTTCTGGCACGGGCAGGAGCTGTGGAAGAAGATCTTCGATCAAGGCATCGCCAAACTGCGGCCTGACGGAATGCTGGTGATCACGAGCTACTTCGATGTGGAGCATCGTCTGGCACTGCGGGCGCTGGAGTCGCTCGGCATGGAGGTGGTGAGCAACAAGCGGAACAAAGCCAGCCGCGCACTCAAAGATGCGCCCGGCAAGTCCGTGGACCGCTGGGTGGCCGTGCTGAAGCGGCGAGGCACATGACGTTAAGGAACGACGGACTTCGTCTTTTTATGCGCCCCTGGGATATCCGGTTGGGTGTCTTCCCACTTTTTGAGCCGCTGCTGCCATTCGGCGAGCTTTTCACTACTGGCGAAGGGTGACTGGGCTGTCGCAGCCTGTCCGTAGAAAGCGATGATGCTTTCGAAGATCAGGCGCTCCTTTTCCGGTGACCTCCCGACGGTGGACTCGGCAAACCAGCCATCAGCGGCGATTTCATACTGCTCCCAGGCACCCTCATACTCCCCGCGTGCGACGAGAAGGTCACCCAGCCGACGATGCAGCTCTAGGATACGCCAGTATTCCGCGCGCGTCTGGCTCACATCCTCGATGGCCTCACAGATGGTCTGCTCAGATTCCGAGAATTTCCGCATCATGCGCTGGACTTCACTGAGAGCCATCCAGGCATCCACGAGGCGGGATTCATGACCGGTGGCCTTGGCGATGCTCAGCGCCTTGCGCGCGGTGTCTTCACCTCCCGGACACCCCGGACATAGGCAGGTCAGAAAGGCATGCTCGATGAGGGCATTCAGCACGCGTGGGTGGTGGGTGCCATACTCCTCCTCCAATAACCCTAAGCGTGCTGAAGACGCTTCCAGCGCTTCGTCATAATGCTCCTGAAGCTGGCTCGTGGTGGCCAGGCTGCTGAGGATATAAGCCCGACGCGCGATGTGTTTCCGCTCCTGCGGCAGCAGCGCCAAAGCACGCTGAAGGGCGGCGGCGGAGTCCTGAAGCCGACCTGCACTGCGCAGGGCATCTGCCTGCTCTCGGAGCCAGGCCGAGACCTCCAGAGGATCGTTTATGCCTTTCAGGCGGATCACTTTTTCAAAGAGTGCCAGCGACTCGTCATGGCGCCCCGCCAAGGAGAGCGCACGGGCGAGCTCCTTGCGGGTGAGAAGAGCGCGCGCTCGCATCCGGGCATCCGACTCGGCCAGGCTTTCAAAGCCTTCGGCAGCTGCTCGGAGATACTCGATTGCCCGATCCTTCGAAATCAAAGCGAGACTCCGTGTGCCGAGCTCAAAGAAAGCCGTCAGCGTGTCGGGAGACTTTTCACCCTCCGTCTTTTTCAGCAGTTGCCAGTGGCGCTCAAACCAGGGCAGGGCGCGCGTGCGCTCTTCGAGGGCGGAGTAAAGCTTGGCAAGTTGCCCGGCGAGCTCTGCCTCGGCCTGCGGCTGATCGGCAAAGCGTGACATGCCCGCAGCGCATTCATCCGCTAGCTTGCGCAACATTTGCGTGTTCATGCCGGCATCGGCATGCCTGCGGGCATTGATGAGCAGCTCCTGAAGCTGATCTCCCACCTGTCTGGCGAGGTCTGCATGACTCCTGGCGGTCTGCGTTTGCTTCAGGACTTCCCGCCGCTGAGTCTCCTCTCGTTCCAGCGCCCACAAGGTGGCGACGATGCCACCTGCGAGGGAAATGACCACCGCTGCCGCCGATGCAATGCCGCTCTTGTTTCTGACGAACCACTTTTTCAGCCGATAAGCTGAGCTGGGAGGTGCGGCGATGACCGGCTCGTCCAAAAGATAGCGATGCAAATCTTCTGCAAAGCTGAGTACGGTGGGGTAGCGACGCTCGCGATCTTTTTCCAAAGCACGCAGCACGACCCAGTCGAGCTCACCCCGAAGCTCCTGAACTAGAAGCTTGGTCTTCTTTGTCAGGCGCGTGACACGGCGGCTGGGCAGCTCGATCTCAGTTTGGCGCACGCGATGCAGCAGCTCGGGGAGTGTCTCGTCCTTGTCGTGAGCTTCCGCGATCGGCGTTGTGCCGGTCAGCAGTTCGTAAAGCATGACACCGAGCGCATAGACATCCGCGCGCGTGTCCACATCCTGCCCGGTGAGCCCTGCCTGCTCGGGGCTCATGTAGCGCGGCGTCCCGAGCACAGTGCCGCGCAGGGTCATGTCTGTACCCAGCGAGAGGTCACCCTCCAGGGCCTTGGAAATCCCGAAGTCGATGACCTTCACAAGCGGCCTGCCATCCAGCGTTGAGACCAGGACGTTGGACGGCTTGATGTCGCGATGCGGGATGCCTTTCTGGTGGGCGTGCTGCACGGCGAGGCAAGCTTGCAGCAGGATCGTCAGACGTTCCCGAACAGGTGCGTCGTGCTGAATGCACCAAGTGGTGATCGGCGAACCTGAGACAATCTCCATGACAAAGTAAGTGCGCCCGTCGGGTAACTCACCAGCGTCGAAGACGGCAGCGATGTTCGGGTGCTCCATGCGCGCCAGCACTTGATACTCGCGGTTGAAGCGCATCGAGACAGGCTGCGTGACGAGACCGCTGCGAATGATCTTAATGGCCACATCACGCCGCACAGGATGGGTTTGCTCGGCGCACCAGACATAGCCGGTGCCACCCTCGCCGATCACAGACTTCAGGATGTACCTGTCGCTGATGATCATACCGGGTTGATCCTGGCTTGGCTGGCCGACCTTGTCGTGATCGGCCAATGTATCGTCCGCCGCCAAAGCCAGATCGTACAAGCCTGCAGAAGGCTTGGTCAGAGGTGTCTGGCCGTGGGATTTGAACATGCAGGTGAGTAATGCATGTGCTACTCGATGGGCAACCAGCGCGCGCCATCGACGACGACGTAACCGTCCGCGCCAGCGTTGCTGATGGTGATGGCGGTGTCATTGCCGCACTCGAACTCACCGAGATCGAGCCAGAAGACCCCCTCGCCTGCTTTTGGCTCTTTGAGGTTCAGCTTCATCTTCTGCACGCCGCCCGAGTGCTGCACTTCGACCAGCGCATTGCTGGCACGGTTGCTGTTCGGCGGCGCAGCGAGCATGAGGCGATATTTGCCGGGCTTGGTGAGCTTCGGTTCAAAGCGCAGACTACACTGGCCGTCCTTGGAGTTGCCGTCGTGACTGTAGCCGTCGCCGATGAAACTCTTCGCGGCACTGCTTTCCTGCCAGTGGCCGGTGACTTTGGCTTCCGTGTCATCCATGACGATGCCTTTGAGCGTCTTGGCTTCGATGCCGCGCGATGACATCGGGCCGCTGTATTGGAGGATCTGGCCGTCTTTGATCAATTGCTCACGCAGCTTTTCATAAGGCACGCTTTGCACAGGCAGGCCGCCATCAATCGCCATCACGGCGGCGGTGGCGGCGCTCTGGCCGAGGATCATGAAGACGGGCTCCATGCGTATGGAACCATACGCGATGTGCGTGGCGGACATGGCGACGGGGACGAGCAGATTCGAGCCCTGGCCTTTTTTCGGAACCATCGAACCATAAGCGATCTCATACGGGCCGTTCGTGCTCACGCCGATGTCGCCTTCGTTCTGCACATAGCCCTCGGCGGTGATGTGGCGCTGCACGTTGTGGCTGTCGATGGTGTAGCTGCCCATGCCGACGGACTCGGGCGTGGGCTTCTTTTTGCGCAGCTCGTTTTCCGTCATGACGAAGTGGCCGATCATGCGGCGAGCCTCGCGGATGTAGAGCTGGTGTGACCAGTTGCCGTTGTCGGTGAACTCATCTTTGGGCAGGCCCCATGTTTGCAGTTCTTCCTGCACCTTCTTCGGCACGCGCGGGTCATTCGCCACGAACCAAAGCAAGCCCTGCTGATAGGTGCGATGCTCGGCGATGATCTCTTTACGGCGCTCGTAGCTGGCTTCGGGGTAGTCGTAGTTGAAGCCGATGTTATCAAAGCTGAAGGGGCCGTGATTGTTCGTGTCCGTCTTGTGATTCGGGATGGGATCGAACTTCTCGAAGAACTCGCCCCAACCGGTGTTCAGCACGCGCAGCAGCAGTTCATACTGCGTGGCGTCGTAGCCTTCCGGCTTCGGGAAAGGGATGCGATTGCTCGGGTCCGTCGTGTAGCAACTGCGGAAGCAATAGGCCTGCACGCGCTTGTCGCCCTCACCTTTGACGCCGGGATCTTCAGCGCTCACACGTGGCAGCAGACCGCTCTTCGGGTCACCCGGCACTTTGTAGGGGCTGATAGGTTCCTTCACCGCGCCGAAGTGGTGGCGATGATTCAGCACGCCGACCTGGATGCCGTTGTGCTCTTCGCCATAGACGCTGTTTGCCTCGCGCCCGACATGGTAATCCACCCCCGAAGCGGCCATGAGATCGCCTTCATAAGTGGCGTCGATGAACATCTTCCCTTCATACGTCTTGCCGCTGAGCGTGGTGATGGCGGTGATTTTATCGCCGTCCTTCTTCACGCCCTTGGCGCGGTCGAGCCATTCGTCGCGCATGACTTCGATACCGAACTCTTTGACGTAATCTTCGAAGACTTGCTCGGCTGCGTGCGGCTCGAAGATCCACATCGTGCGGTTCTCGCCATCCATCGCGGGAGTGCCCTGGCCTTTGTTGCCGTACTCGGATTTCTTCTGCTGCACCCACGAGCTGTCTTTGTCATAGTGCATGTAGATGCGGTGATAAAAATCGCGCGCAAGTCCGCCGATGACGGCTTTGTTGCCCGTGTCGGTAAAGCCAAGACCGCCACTGCTCAGCCCGCCCAGATGCTTGTCTGGCGACACGATGATGACGGACTTGCCCATCTTTTTCACCTGCACGGCAGAGGTGACGGCAGCGCAGGTGCCACCGTAGATGACGACGTCATGATCTGCGGCGTTCAGAGAGTGACCGACGACGAGAAGAGTGGTGAAGAGAACTCGAAATTTCATGGCTGGTGATGATTCGACGCTTCATCGCCGCATGAAAGGAATCGGCAATCAGAATGTTTAGAGCGCCATGATTCGCTTCATTCTTCCGCTCCTTTCCGCCTCCATCTTCGCGCAGGATCTGCTGCCCCAGTCTCATGTCCTCCGGGAACCCGGCAAACAGTCCGACTTCCCTGCCCTGACAACGACTGCTGATGGCATACCGCACGTGGCCTATGTGCAGTGGGATGGTGAAAAGGACACGCTGCATGTCGCCAAGCTCGCAGGTGGTGCTTTGAGCGATGTTTTACCCCTCGGTCAACCCGGCATCATCCACCAGCCCGCGATGGCCACGGATGGCAAAGGCACGATTCACGTCATCTGGTCGCGAGTGAATGACCAAGACCTCATGGACCTACACGCCGCCCAAATCCGTGATGGCAAAGCCTCGATCACCAAGCTCGCCAGCTCGCCCAATGGCGGCAATGCCTTCGCCAAAGCGATCACGGACCATTCGGGTAGAGTCTGGGTTGTCTGGCAAGGAATGCGCGGGACTCAGGGTGATATCTTTTGCCGTGTATTCGATCCAGCTCTCAAAAAATGGTCCGCTGAAATTCAGGTCACAAAAGATGCCGGTGGTGACTGGGAACCTTGCGTGGCTTTTGCTGGCTCGGATGCCTGGATTCTGTTCGATTCGTCACGCGGCAATGAATTCAACATCTACGCCACGAAGATCAGCGCTGATCTCCAAGTCGGCGAAACGAAGCCTCTCATTTTCACGGACCGCTACGAAGGTCGAGTGAGTGCCATTGGCGCGAAGGACGGCAAAGGCATCTGGCTGGCCTGCGAACGCGGCAACCAACAGTGGGGTCTCGATATGCGTGCGCATGGCCGCCTCCAAGGGCTGAACGGCGGCAAGAACACCGTCATTGCCTATCTTGATCTCTCGACTGGCAAACTGGATGAATTGCCCAGCCCTGACGCTCTTTTCAATGACCTGCCCGGCCCGCAGCCTGCGAAAGCTGCCGCACCTCGTGGCAACAATCCCAAAGCAAAAGCCAAAGCGAAGGCAAAAGCCGCAGAGCCAAAGAAGAAGAGCAATCAACCACCGCCCAATGAAGTCGCTGCGCTAAATCTGCCGCACCTCATGCTTGATGCCGCTGGCCGCCCCTGGCTCACCGTGCGTTACTTCAAAGGCTACTGCTGGCGCATAGGCCTCACGTGTTACGATCCTGCCACGAAGCAATGGTCGAAGCCCTACGCCATCCCCGGCAGCGTGTATTCGCAGGATCGCCAGACGAACCATGCGCTCGGCAACGATGGCAGCCTCTGGATCACCTGGCCGAGCGACCTACGCTCTTCAAAGCTGCATCAAACAAGCGGTATTCACCTCGCGAAGGTCGCCACTGATCTCGATCTCCCACTCGTCACCGCGCCAGCACCGAAAGCTCACGAACCTTTCGCGGCTTACATCAATGCCGTCACTGCCGAGCGTGCCCGCGATGAGCGCCACACCTGGACGCACGGTGGCGTAACGTACAAGCTCTACTGGGGCGACTACCATCGCCACACTGACATCTCGAATTGCATCACCGCGAACGACGGCTGCGTGCTGGAGCAGTTCCGCTACGCCATCGACATGGGCAAGCTAGACACCCTCGGCACGAGCGACCACACCGACATCGCCAAGATCTACCACCCCTATGAATGGTGGCTGAACCAGAAGATGGTCGATGTTTTCTACGCGCCCGGCTTCTTCACCAGCATGTATGCCTATGAGCGGGAGCAGAAGTGGCCCTTCGGTCATCGCAACATTGTCTTCGCCCAGCGCGGCGGGCCCATCGTGTACATCCAGCGAAAGAACTACGTCGATTCCCCCTGGCAGAAGATTTTCCCCGTGAAAACGGATGGCCCAGCCGAGATGCACCCCACCGAACTCTGGGATGTGCTCACGCGCTACGGCAAACCCGTCACCGCCATCTCCCACACTGGCGCGACGAGCATGGGCACGGATTGGGATCAGATCCCACCCATCGACCACCGCGTCGAAAACGTGATCGAGATCTACCAAGGTGCCCGCGTCAGCTACGAAGGGCTGAATGCCCCGCAGCCCACCGTCGGTCTGCGTGTTGGTGAAGACTACAACCACTCCTCCACCGTCATTGGCAAGCCAGTGGTCGGCGAACCGATCCGCAGCTTCACCGAAAAGAACAACGGCGTGTATCAGCACGCCCTCGAACTCGGTCACAAACTCGGCGTCTGGGCGAACAGCGACCACATCAGCACCCACACCAGCTACGGCGGAGTCTATGTGAAGGACTTTACCCGCGAAGGCATCATCGAAGGCCTCAACGCCCGCCGCACCATCGCGGCGACGGACAAGATTTTCGTCGAGTTCACCTGCAACGACAAACTCCTCGGCACCGAGATCGCCCTTAGCGGCAAACCTGTGCTCAAATTCGCCATCGACGGCACTGCGCCGATCAAACGTGTCACCCTGGTCCGCAACGAAAAGAACCACCAGCAGTGGGAACCGGGCACGAAGACCTTCGAGCAAACCTTCACCGACGAAGCACCCCTCCCCGGCGAAAACCGCTACTACCTCCGTATCGAGCAAAGCGACGGCAACATGGCGTGGAGCAGCCCGGTGTGGGTGCAGGTAAAGTAGGTCTTCGTCAAAAGGTCAAAGAGGTCATCTCGACCTCCTTGACCCATCTTGACAAAGCACAGCGCCTGACCGGCACTGCCACTACTTCATCGGATGCTCTTTGAGCAGCTCAGCCGTGTTGTAGAACATCATGCGGCCGGGATTGGCGGCGCGGATTTTGCCGACCTGTGCGGGGGTGATGGGCTCGGCTTGGTTGCCGAAGGCGTTGCGCACAAAGGTGAGCACGGCGGCCATTTCGTCGTCTTTGAGCATCCCGGCGAAGGGAGTCATGGGCACTTGGCCGTCGTATTTTTTGCCGTTCACTTCGAGCGGTCCCATGAGGCCATACATGGCGATCTTGATCAGACGATCCGTGTCGCCCATGACCCACGGGCTTTTCTCGATGGATGGGAAGGCGGGGTCGAGGCCTTTGCCGTTCGGTTGATGGCAGGTCACGCAGTGGCCTTCGCGGTAGTAGATTTTTTGTCCGGCCATGAACTGGGCTTTGGCTTCGGCACTGAGGTTTGCAGGCGCTTTGATCTCGGCAAACTCGGGCTTCTCAACTTCGGCGATGCCGGCGAGGCGATCTGCGGCAGTCTTGGCGGCGTTTTGGCTCCACACGTCCAGAGGTTTGCTGCTGGCGATGGCGACGATCTTTTTGCCAGCATTCGTGTCGGGCAGCCAGGAGGCGGCGACGATGGCTTCCAGGCGAACGCGGCCGTGTTCATCAGCAGCGGCTTTTTCCAGAAGCGCGGCATGATCGGCGATGACGTGGTGGTTGTAGCGCAGCACACGCACAGCGGCAGCGCGGGCGTGGAAGTCGGTGGAGGCGAGCATCTCGCGCAGCAGGCCGTCATCGACCTGATTCATGCCCCAGGTGACCCAGAGGGCTTCGAGCTTGGCGTGGACATCGGTCTGCTTGGCGGCCCAGGCTTTGACGGCGGGGATCACTTCGCTGACAGGATGGCTGCGCAGCTCGCGACGCGTGCGATAGCGGATACGGAGTTCGGGTTCCTTCAGGTTCTCGAGCAAAGTAGCGACGGGGGCACCATCGATCTGCACGGGCTTCATCAGCGGACGGCTCGGGTAGGTGATGCGGTAGATACGGCCATGGACGTGGTCGCGAAGCGGGTCACGCGCATTGTGCTGCATGTGGCCGATGAGGACGTTGTGCCAGTCGATCACGTAGAGGCTGCCATCGGGCGCGAACTCGAGATCGACGGGGCGGAAGTTGCCGTCGCTGCTCTTGAGCAAATCCTGACGGAAGCTGGTCTTCCAGCCGGTGCTGTCGTCTTCGATCTTGTGCTGCTTGATGCCGAGGAAACCGATGGCGTTGGCGAGGATGATGTCGCCCTGCACTTCATCGGGGAAGTGACGCGAAGAGACGATCTCCAGACCGCTGGTCGGACGCACTTTTTGGGCGGATGGGATGAGGTCCGGTGTGGACGGTGTCTTGCTGCCGAAGGTGGGCTTCACGGAGACGGGCAGGCCCCAGTTCATGCTGGTGCCGGAGGTGTGGAGGAAGAAGTCCTGACCCCACTGGTCGAAGACGAAGCCCCAGGGATTTGGGATGCTCATCTGGATGGTGCGCTCGAGTTGGCCACGCTGTGGGCTGTAGCGGAAGAAGCCGCCATCGACGCAACGGACGGGACCGTAAGGCGTCTCGACATTCGAGTGGAGGAAGACGCCCTCGCACAGCATGAACGCACCGCTTGGATCAGCGGTGAAAGCACTGATCGCGTGATGCGTGTCATGCGTGTCGAAACCTCCGAGCACGATCTCGGTGCTGTCGGCTTTGTCATCGCCATTCGTGTCGCGCAGCAGGATGAGGTTCGGTTCCTGAGTGACATACACACCCTCGGGCGCAAACTCGAAGCCGATGGGCAAATGCAGCTTGTCGGCGAACACGGTTTCTTTGTCGGCCTTGCCGTCGCCGTTCGTGTCTTCATAAATGAGCAGCATGTCGTTCGGCATCGGATCGCCAGGGCGATAGTGCGGATACTTCGGCATGGTGGCGACCCAGAGGCGGCCTTTGTCATCAAAGGACATCTGCATCGGCTTCGCGAGATTGGGGAACTCCTGCTCGCTGGCAAACAGCTCGACTTTGTAGCCCTCGGGCACGGTGAGCGACTTCACGGCTTCCTCGCCGTAGAGATACTTCGTGCTGCCGTTCTTCACGCTCGGCTGGTAGTTCGTCGGCACGGGCGAAAGCTTCAGCGTCTTGCTGTCATCGACGGCGATATCCTTCTTCTTCGCGGTAGCGACATCGTGAATCAGAGCATCACGCAGCGCGGCCATCTCGCGGGTCTTCTGCACTTCTTCGGGGTAGTTCTGCGGGCCAAAGGGATTGTAGCGCTGGCCATGCGTGTGCACGCCGTTGAGGATGTTGTAGTCGTTGTTCCAGAACCAGTCCTTCTCCTTCACGGCTTCAAGAACGAGCTTCGGATCAGCCTTCGACTCGCGGGACTGATGCCCATACACGCCGGTGGCGAGCAGCTCGGCGATCTTCTCGTAGCCTTCTTCGTTCGGCACGAAACCACCCGTCGTCAGCGGCTGCTCGGTCTTGTCATAAAGTGCCTTCGTGGGCGAGAAGAGGTCGATGAAAGTCAGCCCGCGCTTCTTGGCCACGGTCTCCACAGCGGCGGAGTAGAGGATGAGGTTGGCGTTCTCCTTATCGCCATTCGGCAGGTCGCGCTTGGCGCTCAAATTTTCATACGCGATGGGAGTGACGAGCACGAGACGCGGGGCCGCTTTGCCATTGTAGGCTTTGCTCAGCGTGTGCTGCACCCAGGCGTCGAGTTCGTCCTCGAAGTTCTTCACCTTGCTCGGGCCGTCGAAGGATTCGTTGTAGCCAAAGAAGGCCACGATGGTGTCGGCCTTCAGGTGCGTGAGCCACTGGTCAGGCGTGGAGTAGAAGCCCTTGCCGTTGTGAATCTTTTTGTCGGGGTGGAACTTCTCCGCGCCGGGGAAAGCCCACTGCGAAACGCGCGCCGGATGCGGACGGAAGCCAGGGGTGTCGCCCACATGGCCCATGTTGCGGAAGAAGAGTTCTTCGTTCGGGTAGCGCAGGTGCAGCTCGGTCTCGATGCGGCTATACCAGGTGTCGCGCTCGGCGAGTCCGTTGCCGATGAGCACGATGCGCTCGCCCTTCGCAGGAGGAGCGACGGTTTGAGCACGCGCCGAGGTCGCAGAGGGAGGCTCAGCATCTGGAGCGTGAGGATGATCGTTCGCAGCAGCGGCTTCCTTTTTCTTTTCACCAGGCAGACCGGTGGAGGGGCTCTTGCCTGTGGCGAAATCGCCGGGCTTCAGATTGATCTGCTTGTAGTGGTCACTCTTCAGCGCGGAATAGTTCGTCGGATTGAAGGGGTCGATGAAGTCCACTTTCGCCTTCGCTGGCACCTCAATGCCGAGCAGATGGAAGGAAGCGTTCACGATCAAGCGGCGCAGGTCTTCATCCACAAAGTCCACCGAGGCACCCATCGTGGTGCAGAAGGACTTGCCCGTGCCTTTACCGTCTGGCGTCTTGTATTCAAAGAGCCAGGCCAGCGCTTGCATGGGCTCGTTCTTCGGACCCTTCACCGGATACGAGCGATCATGCAGGCTCTCCGTCACCGCGCCGCGCAGCAGCACGGTCGCGCGGCTGAGGTCCAGATTCTTCACCGCATAGACATCGGTCGTGCCGAAGATCTCCTCCACGCCTTGCAGTACAGGATGCTTGAGGTTCGCCGTTTCGAAAACACTGCGGGTGCCTTCCTTCTTGTGCGCGCCGTGATGCGCCACCCATTTTTCACCGAGAATCTGAAGGCCGAACTCCGACCATTTGAAGTCACCTGTCTTGGCTCCGCCGGAGAATGCGTGCGTCGCCGTGCGGATGCCGATCACCGGTTTGCCAGCATTCAGATAGCGAGCAAAGGGCGCGAGCTGCGCCTCAGGGAGCTGGCGGAAGCGCGTGCCGATGATCATGAGGTCGGCGTTGTCCAGCGCCTCGGTGCCACGGATGTTCTTCTGGTTGTTCGGGTCGATGTAGCCCGCTTTTTCATCCGTGGAGAAAAGGACGATGCAGTTAAAGCCATGCGTCTTCGCCAGGATCTTCGCCAGCATCGGCATCGTCTCCTCGGTGCGGTATTCCTCATCGCCTGCGACGAGCACGATTGTTTTGCCTTTGCCAGCGCCGCCGGGGTTGGCAGCGAGTTCGAGGTAGTCCTGAGCAGTGACGAGGCTGCACAGGAAAGTCAGGGTGAGGAGGAGGTGCTTCATGGTTGGGTCAACGGGCGGGAATCGATATACCGCGTGAGGAGGACAAACCGGACATTTTTTCTCCAACTTCTTTTTTCCAAGGCCCGGCATACACAAAAGAAAGCCTTCACGGCGTTAGGCGCATGAACCGCGCTCCAGCGCCAGCCCAACTCACCCATGAAACCAACCCAACGCACCCTGTTTGTGCTTCTCGGAGTGGCTGCCCTTAGCGGGGCGGCAACTGCTCAGGAGAATGCCCCACCATCGCCTCCGGCCAATCCCGCACCTGAGGCCGCCAAACCTGAACCTCGACGCGAGCAACCCGCCGAGCGTCCCCAGTCGCCCGAAACTCGTGGTGGAGATCGCGGCGAAAGGCGGCCGCAACCTGAAGCCAATCGTGAAGGACCACCTCGTCGTGGCCCGGCTCCAGAAGCTCGTGGCGAAGGCCGCCCGTCCCCTGAAGCCAACCGCGATGGCCCCGCACGTCGTGGACCCGCGCCAGAGGCTCGCCGTGAAGGAGATCGTGATGGCCCAGCCAAACCCCGTGACGGTGAAAACCGTCCCCAGATGCATCGCGATGGCGGTGGTGAACGCGGCCCTGGACCACATGACGGAGACCGTGGTGACAAGCCCGGCCCTCGTGACGGTGAAAAGCATTCTCCAATGCATCGCGAAGGAGATCGCGACCGCCCATCTGGCCCTCGCGATGGTGAAAAAGGCCAGCCTCCTCATCAAGGCCCCCGTGGTGAATTTCATGCTGATCGTGGTCCTCGTGATGGCGACCGCGGCCCGCAGCAGGGATCTCGCGACAGCTTCTCGCAGAAGCGGCCTGAAGGTCCCTCCTCACCACACTTCGGACACAGACATCGCCATCATGGCCGTGGCATCGGACCCGACTCACGCTTTGGCCAGCGCCCGCAGCAACCCCGTGGTCCGATGATGGGACGCGGCCCGGATCAACACATGCAGGGCGGCCCTGGCCCACGCGGACCTGAGCTCCATCGTAAAGGTCCACCACCGATGATGCATCGTGGCCCACGTCCTGAAGGTCGCGGTTCCGAGCAACGCCCGCACATGGACGAACGCCGAAACGATGGCCCGCAACCACCGCGCGGTCGCGGAGATGAAGAACACGGACGACGCGATTATCGCGGGGCTTGATTCCCCCCGCTGTCATCCAACCCATGAGCGGCTGAGGAAACTCAGCCGCTTTTTTATGGCAGAGTGGAGACGATGTCTGACACCGGATACAGGATCAGCGGACCAGACACATTTTTTGGCAGCGCGGTGAGCAGAACAAAGCTGGTGCCCGTGGCAGGATCAGCCCACGCAAGCGTGCCGGTGGAGCCGCTGTGGCCGAAAGCACGAGGCGAGCAGCCTTTGCCGAGGCCCGAAAGGCCGACCATGAATCCGATGCCGCGATGAGCTTCGAGCGTGGGCGTGTGATCCTGGATCATGAGACGTGCGGTGGACTCGCTCAGCACTTTGCCGTCAGGATGCAAGAAACTGCGCAGGAAGGTGGCCACATCACCTGCTGTACTGTGCGCACCACCCCACGGTGCGCCAAGATTTCGCCAGTAGTCGCTGTTCCAGTCCCACTCGCGCGCGTTCGGATCGCCAGCACCGGCCTCGGGGGCGGCGTGCTCCGTCTGCATCGGCACCATGTCGGATTTCTTGAATTTGCCGAGGCCGAGCACACTGCGCGACATGCCGAGCGGTGTGAAAACGAGCTGCTGGAGAAAATCCGGAAGCTTCATCTTTGTGACTCGCTCCACGATCTCTGCGGCGAGCAGGATGCCCATGCTTTGATAATGATACTTCGTGCCGGGCGCGAAAAGCAGCGGTGTGCGCACCGCCCCCTTCACAAATTCCGCCAGCGATGCGTGCCGGGCCCGCAGCTCATTGTTGTTCTCCAGTTGATCTGGCAGGCCCGAGGTGTGCGTGAGCAACTGCTCGATGGTGATGTCCTTGCGCACGCCATCGTTGAACTCGGGCAGGTATTTCACCGCACGATCCGAGAGCTTCAACTCGCCACGATCTACCAGAATCATCACTGGAAGGGCAACGGCAAGCGGCTTGGTGATGGAGCCAAGCAGGAACATCGAATCCGCCTGCGCCTTGCCGAAGACGTGTTGCGTGACCTGATCGCCCCGGCGCACATGCAGCACAGCGGAGTGGAGCATGCCGTTGTCGATTTGCGTCTGGATGATTTGAGCGGCGGGTTGCATGAGAGAGGCGGATCGGGCGCGGGTGGTCAGTCCAAGGCCGGCAAGCGTGAGGGCGAGAGTATCGCGACGGTTCATGTGATCAGTGGTTGAGTTCGTTCAACACGGCGAGGGTCATCGCTTTGACGCCAAAGCTGATCGAGGGCGCGGCTTCAGGGCGATAGAAGGGCGAATGCAGGCTCGGTAGCACTTCGCCAGTCTTGGCGGCCTTCTCGACTTTTTCGGGCGCGACGGTGCCGAGCCAGGCGAGGAAGACGGGGATTTTGTCGGAGGTCATCGTGTAGCGGGAGAAGTCCTCGCCGGCCATGGAGGTCTTGCGCTCGATGATGCTCGCCTTGCCAAAGGCATCCGCCCAGACTTGGCTTACACGGGCAGTGAGATCAGGATTGTTAAAGAGCGATGGCGTGCCAGGTCCGGTCAGTTTGATCTCAGGCAGCAGATTGCCCGGCAGTCCGGCGGCGATGCCCAGGCCACGGCAGATGCGCTTGATCGACTCCAGCACTTGGTTTCTCGTTTCAGCGCTGGTGGTGCGCACGGTGAGGCCGAGTTCGACCTTGTCAGGAATGATGTTGTGCTTCGTGCCGCCGTTGAACTTTCCCACCGTGATCACGACGGGCTCCACGGGATGCAATTCGCGGCTGTCGATGGTTTGCAGCGCCAGCACGATCTGCGAGGCAAGCACGATAGGGTCCTTCGTTGTGTTCGGCATCGCGCCATGACCGCCGACGCCTTTCACCAAGATGTCCACGGTATCCGTGCTCGCGGTGGCTGGGCCGCTGGTCACGCCAAAAGTGCCGACGGGCAGCCCGGCATCGCAATGCAGCGCGAGGCACACATCCGGCTTGGGGAAGCGCTGGAATAGTCCGTCTTCAATCATTGCCAGTGCGCCCATGCCGCGTTCCTCCGCCGGTTGCGCGATGAAGACCAGTGTCCCCTTCCACTTGTCCTTCGAAGCCGCGAGCGCCCGCGCCGAGCCCACCCAGCAGGTCATGTGCATGTCATGACCGCACGCGTGCATCACGGAGACATCATTGCCCGCATCGTCCTTGGTGGTGGTCTTGCTGACGTAGGGCACGGAACCAATCTCGCGCACAGGAAGCCCGTCCAGATCCGTACGCACCAGCACCGTTTTTCCGGGGCCGTTCTTCAGCACACCCACCACGCCAAAGCCGCCGACTTTCTCCGTCACTTCGAATCCCACCGCCCGCATCTCCTCGGCCATGCGAGCACTCGTTTTCTCTTCATGAAACGACAGCTCAGGGTTCGCATGCAGATGCTCGTAGAGCTGGATCAAGGATGGACGCTGCTCCGCGACCATGATGTCGATGGAATCCGCCGCGTTTAGGCAGGTCGTAGCGAGGAAAAAGAGGACGAGCGACTTCATGACAGACGAAACGTCGCCGGCAGGGGTGTTCCAACAGTTTGTGGTGATTCAAGCCAGCCCATCCAGCGGACCGGTCGCAGTGCTGAATCGCTCAATCTCGACGCCGCCCTTTTGCAGCATGGATGTGTAGAGATTGCAGAGCGGTTGCTGGTTCTGGCCCATGAGGGGAATCTTTTTCTCGGGGTTGATCTTCTTCCCATCTGTCGCGTTGAGTTCCAGCTTCACTTCATCGAGATAGGGTTGGTTGAAGGCGAGGTGCTGGCCGTGGCGGAAGCCGCCGCCGGCTAGGATGGCGGGCAGGTTGTAGGTCCAGTGGGTGTTTCCATCGCGCAGGTTGCTGGTCATCATGACCATGGTGGAGTCGAGCAGGGTGGTGGCACCTTCTTTGGCGCTCTTTAGCTTTCCAAGCAGGCCGCTAAAGGCCTGGATGAGTTCCACCTCGACTTGGCGGCACGCAGCGAGCTTTTTCGGCTCTTTGCCGTGATGAGAGAGGTCGTGATGCATGCCGAAGGTCATGAGGCTCACAGCGCGGGTCGAGTCGGTAACCAGTGCGAGGTGTATCATGTCGATCATGAGCTGGAACTTCGCCTTTTGCTGCTGGTTGTCGCCTATGTCTTTGGGTTCGCTGCCGATGGCCTTGGGCTTGGGGCGGTTCACCCACTCGCGGGCCATCTGGAGCTGGCGTTCCACGTCGCGGACGGATTCAAAGTATTCCTCGACGCGCTGGCGGTCGGCGCTGCTGATCTGGCGATTGAGGCTCTTGGCGCGATCACCCACGAAATCGAGCATGCTGCGGCCTTCATCAATGCGGCGCATCTCGGCATCCATCTCGGCAGGCGTTGCAGCGAGGAAGAGCTTCTTGAAGACCGCCGAGGGTCGGTCGATGGCAGGAATAGTAACGCCATTGGCAGTGACGGAGAGCGAACCGCCTTGCGTGGTCAGGGCGAAGCTCTCATAGCGGGTCTCACCTCGAAACTTGGCCGCAAAGGCCTGATCCACCGAGATGGTGTTTTTCAAATTATACGAGTAATCGGGATAAGGCGCGCCAGTGAGCATGACCGCCTCCGCCTTGTGTCCGCCGCCGCCAGTGTTGGGATGGCTCAGGCCGCTGATCACCGTGAAGTCATCGCGTAAGGCCGCAAGCTGCGTGAGGTGCGCAGGCAGCGTGTAATCGCGGCCAGTGGTGGTGGGCACGAAGGCCGTGGGATCGAAGCCAAAGGGAACGCCGATGCACACCATGCGGCGGGGCGAAGAGGCAGGAGCAGCCGCGAGACGGCCCGCTGGCAGCATGGACTCCAGCATCGGCAATCCAAGGGCGATGCCGGAGTTTCGCAGGAAGAGGCGGCGTGAGATCGGTTTCATACAATGCTTATTTCTGGGTGAAAAGTTCGCTCTGCACGACTTCGTGAATCAGCGTGCGCAGGCCAAAGCCGGACGCCTTGGTTTTTTTCAAAATGGCATCGATGACGAGTTCATCGCCAGCCTCCGTGTGCACGCCTGTGGCAAAGGTGGCGAGTTTGCGGACGAAGTTGCGCGCGAGCAGTTCGGGCCGCGTGGCGAGCGCCGTCTTGTAGTCGCGGACATCGGCGACTTCGATCCCGCCGGGCAACTGGCTCCGCGTGTCCACCGTGGCACCCTTGAGGTATTTGACCTGTCCGTAGTGGGCACCGAAGAAGGCCTTCAGATCTTTGAGCTTCTCACCCGTCTCGGTGGTGCGGTAGTAGTCGCGATAGCGCCCGATGGGATCAAAGGCTTCGAGCACGAAACCAGGTGGATCGATCTTCTGATGGCACCCAGCGCAGGTCTTCACCGACTGGTGCTTGGCTAGTTGCTCGCGGACGGTGGTCGCACCCCGCGTGTCGGGCTCGATGGATCCGACATTCGGCGGCGGCGGCGGGGCAGGTGTGCCCACGATCCTCTCTAGCAGCCACACGCCACGCAGCACGGGCGAAGTGTTCGCGCCGTTGGCTGTAACCTTCAGAATGCTCGCCTGCGTGAGCAATCCACCGCGCACACTGTCAGCGGGCAAAGTGATGCGCCGCAGGGCAGCGCCTTTCACCGGAGGCAATTCGTAGTGCTCAGCCAGACGTTGATTGAGATAGGCGTAGGGTGCCGAAACAAGCATCGCCGCGCCGAGATCACGCTCCACGAGATCGCGGAAACAGGCGCGTGTTTCCCCGACCAGCGAATCATGCAGAAACACATCCTGCCGACCGTCTCCGATGCTTTCAAAATACTCGGGAAAAAGATCGCGGTCCGGCGTGGTGGCGTCGATCTCGCGCAGGTTGAGCCATTGAGCGAGAAAGTCATTAACGAAGGCCTCGAAGCGCGGCGAGGCGATCAGGCGGGCCGCTTCTTTGCGCAGGACATCGGGCTTGGTCAGCTCACCCTTGTCCGCCAGCTTGCGCAGGCCTTCGTCAGGAGCGGAACGCCACAGGAAGTAAGAGAGGCGCGCGGCCAGCTCGTGGCTGTTCAATTTCGGCCCCTGTTCGACGAGGAAGAGAAATTCCGGTGAGCAAAGCACGGCACGGTGCGCGGCATTGAGCGCGACTTCGAGGCATTCGCCTTTGGCGAGTCGGTCACGAGTCATCGCTTGGTAAAGCTCAACCTCCTCGGCCTTCGCAGGTCGGCGGAACGCGCGGCTGATGAATCGGTTGAGCGCTTCACGGATGGCGGGCTCTACTTTGTCCGCCGATAACCGGACGGTGACGGTGTCCTTGAGCTGCCGATAAGCGCGCACAGGACGGAGGATCGAATCCGGCACACGCGCCGTTTTTGCGACTTCTGCGGCGGGAGCCAGTTCCGTGTCGCCGCCATAGAGCAGCTTGTGCCCCGGTGTCGGCCAGCTCTCGATCAGCGGCCCGGTGATCTCCAAGGGCTTCACCACGATGGCTGGCCCCACCGTGGCAATGGGTGGATTGGGATTGTTGAGGAAATGCCAGCCTTTGGGCATCTTCTCCTGCTTGTCCGGCGCATAGACGCTGTAACCGGCGTCGATGCGCACCTTGGCCATGCGATAGGGGGCGACGATGACGGTCTCACCGCGGTCAAAGAATCGCGTCAGCTCGATACTGCTCTGCTGGCGATGCTTCGCGTCGAAGTGGCCGAGCAACTGGCGTCGCTTGCCACCCGAAGCGAGCCATACGCTGTAAATGAGATCCTCGTCGCCTGTTGTATCGAGCGCTTCGGTGGTGATGTGGATGCGATACCTGCCAGGTGTCTCGCGCGTCACCGCCTCGAACTGCCGCAACGCCACAGGCACCTCGATGTGCGTGTCGAGGAAGAAGTGCAGATCCTCGCCGTGCAAGTTGCACTGCAACCGGTTGTGCGCGTAAGCGGACCAAGGCTTTTCGGCCTCGTGGTCAAAGGCAAACCGATGCGTCTTGGTCTCTGGCTTAGCCTGGCGGACGCTAGCCGCTTCGAGCGCACGATCCGCTGCTGCCATGTATTGCTGAATGTGGACAGGCGAGATGCTCAGCGCTGCCGTTTGATTGCTAAAACCATCGCGCAGGTCATCCTCCGGCAAAAGATCCCGCAGTGGCGTGTCGATGCCGAGCAGATCGCGGACGGTGTTCTCGTATTCGAGCCGGTTGAGACGGCGCACGCGCACCCGGCCGGTTTCACCGTGTTTGGCCAGCGCGTCCTGGTGAAACGCGGCCTTCAGCGCTCCGAGCGCCGCGCTGACCTCCGACGCTGGCAGGTGCTCTTTTTTCTTGGGCGGTGGCATCTCGCCGCTCTGCACCCGCGCGAGCACCCGGCTCCACGCCTTGTGGCTCGCGTCATCATGAAGATCTTTGCCGAGCAGATCAGCCCGGAAATCGCCCTCGCTCATGGAGTCGTCGTGACACTCCACGCAGTGCTTTTCGACAAACGACAACGGAACTGCGGCCGTGGCGGTAAACGGCAGTGGCAGGCAAAAAGCGATGGTGATGTAACGAACCATGGAAAGTGGACAGGATTCGCTCACTCCATCACCGCAAATTCCGGTGAGAGCAAAATGGCCTGGCAGAGTTCTTCCCAGGCCGAGAGCGGCTTCTGCGGGGCTTTGGGATTGGCGAAATCGACGCGGGCGTCCCAGCGGCGAGCCATGCCGGGCATCGCGGGCATGTCGGTGCCGGGCATGACGATGCTGGGGCTCCATTGATACGCGGCGGCGTCTTTGCCGCTGACGCTGCTGACGATGAAGTCGAGCGTGTCGCCTTTCTTCACGGCGATCTTCGTCAGATCGGTGCACACGGCCTGCTTTTTCGCGGTCCACTCGCCGAGTTGGCCAGCGCGGCTGCTGAGAACGCGCGCGACGACGCCGTCGCTCTTTTCGTCCATATGGATGAGTTCGGCTGCGATGTTCACCTCGCCATCGAGCGGTGCGACCCAGCGGCGCACGGTGCTTTGCTTGCTCGACGCGCCAGGATCACCGCCCATGGCATCGAGCACGACGCCGGTGCCTTTGAATGCCTTGCCGTCGAAATTGGCGAGCGAGGCGAAATCCTTCACCTGCTTCGCGGCGGCATCGAAATCGCCGAAGCCATACTGCCAGTCCTGCGACTCGGGATGCACGAGGTCGTTCTTCGGATACGCGGCGAGGTAGTCGTGCGCACGCTGCATTTCCTTATCCGTGGGCTGACGCTGGAACACGCGTCGATACAGCTCCTCGATGCGGCTGTTGTCGTCCGGCAGGTCTTTCGCGAGCGTGGCGGCGAGATTCTTCGCGCTGTCGGTGAGAAGGGGGCTGTTCATCAAAATGAGCGCCCGCGGTGTGAGCGCGGTGCGGCTGCGTTTCGGTGCGCTGAAGTTCGGGTCCGGGAAATCGAAGCTGCGGTAGAGCGAGGGCTGCGTTTTGCGATCGACGAAGCCGTAAACCGTGCGCCGCGTCGTTTCGGCGATCTTTTCGGCTTTGCCGCCAAAGTCGGGCTTCAAGCGGCCGGTGACGCTGAGCAGCGCGTCGCGAAACGGTTCCAGATCGAGCGGACGCATCGGGAAATCGGCACGCTGGTAGGCGGCGGTGAGCATGAGGTGCTTGTGCAGCTTCTTGAAGCTCCAGCCATTCTCCATGAACCACGCGGCGAGATGATCGAGCAGCGGCTGATTCGTCGGCTTGTCGCCACGGAAGCCGAAATCGCTCGGCGTGCCGACGATGGCATCGCCGAAGTGCCAGGCCCACACGCGGTTCACGATCACGCGGGCGGTGAGCGGGTTGTTTTTGCTCGCAATGGCCTGCGCGAGTTGCAGGCGGCCGCTTTTGTCCTTCGGGAACGGCTCCGGCGCGATCTGCTTGAGCGCCGTGATGAACTGGCGCGGTGCTTCCGGGCCTGGAGTCTGCGGATTGCCGCGCACGAAGACTTTGCCGTCATACATCTTGTCGGCGTCCGCCCAGCTCATGACGCGTGCAGGCGCGCCGGGATGGTTTTGCAGCTCCGTGACGGCCTTGGTGACATTGCGGCGGATGCCATCGGCGACATCGCGCGTCGAGTAGAGTTGGTTGGAGAGGAAATCTTTGCCGGTGAATAAGAACGGCGAGCCGTCCTCGATGAAAATCGCGCGCAGGGTTTGATCTTCGGCCTCGGGAAGTGCATTCGCCTTCTGCACGGTGTTGAGGCGGTCGATGGCACGCGGTTCGAGTTCTTTGAGCGGCAGATCGAGTTCCTCGGCGGTGGGCACGCAGGCGACTTTCAGCGGCTCGCGCCACTTCTCCGCCCAGAGCGCGTCGATCTGGCTGGTGTAGAGGTTGTTGTAGATGTCGGCGACGTCGCGCAGGTTTTTCGGCGTGGCTTTGGAAAAGGCGCGCGCAACGGAGACGAGCAATTTTTTGTCCGCATTCTTGCCGTAGGCCTCGCACAGCGGTTTGGCCTTCGCGGCGAAATCGGCCTCACTGAGCGCGGAAAGCTCCAGCCAGGGCGTGAAGACCTCTGGATGGCCTTTGACCCATTTGTCCCAAGTTTTCACCACACGGCCATGCGGGCCGTTGAGAAGGCGACGCGGGTCGAGGATGTCGGCTTTGACCGTTTTGCCCTCGTAGATCGTCTTGAACTCGGAATCCTTGGCCGCCTGCAAGTAGTCGCCGACGCGTGAACGCAGCGCGCTCATCGAGCGATCCGCCTCGAAGGCGATGACGCGGATGTATTCGGCGCGTGCGGCCTTGTTTTTCTCCGCATACTCGCGTGTCTGCGGCGTGTCGGCCTGCGGCAGCGCGGGCTGGATTTCGGGCTCCTTGCTGCTGCGCAGGACGGAGTAGAGGCCGTAGTAGTCCTTGGTCGTGATGGGCTCGAGTTTGTGATCGTGGCAGCGTGCGCAGCCAATCGTGAGCCCCATGAGGCCGCGACCGATCACATCAATCGTGTCGTCATACATGTCGTCATCGACGCGGCGGTCTTTGCGACGCCCGAGACCGAGAAAGCCCATCGCGGCGAGCGTGCGCGTGTCCTTCGCGGTGTCGAGTTGGTCAGCGGCGATCTGTTCGAGCAGGAAGCGGTCGTAGGGCTTGTCGCTGTTGAAGGCGTCGATGACGTAATCGCGATACGTGTAGGCGTTCGGGTAGGTGTCGTCGCCGTTGTAGATGCTGCCCATGTTGTCGGCGTAGCGCACGACATCGAGCCAGTGGCGGCCCCAGCGCTCGCCGTAGCGTTTGTCGGCCAGCAGCTTGTCGATGAGCTTCTCGAAGGCCTTCGGGTCATTATCGGCCGCGAAAGCGTTCACTTCCGCGTAAGTCGGCGGCACGCCGAGCAGATCAAAATACGCGCGACGAATGAGGGTGCGCTTGTCGGCCGGTGGCGTGGCTTTGAGGCCAATGATGGCATCGAGCGATGCCGGTTTCGGATCGACGACGGGCTGGAGCGACCAGTGCTTCTTCGCGTCTTCGAGATGCTGCTCGATCTTCGTCAGAGTGCGCGGCCCAGAGCGCGGATCATGCGCGCCTGCATTGATCCACGCCTCCAGATCGGCGATTTGCCCATCACTGAGCTTCTTTTTCGGCGGCATTTGCAGATCTTTGTTCGCCCACTTCACCGCCTGGATAAGCAGCGATTTCGCCGGATCGCCCGGCACGATTGCAGGACCGGTGTCGCCGCCTTTGAGCGTGCCTTCCTTCGTGTCGAGCAGGAGGTTGCCTTTCTGCTTTTTGTCCGCCGAATGGCACTCGTAGCAGTGCTCGACGAGAATCGGGCGGATTTTGGATTCGAACAGCGCAGTGTCCTCGGCACGCACCGTACCGGCAATCAACACGAACGGCAAAAGACGGGAGCAAGACATCACGCGCACTCTTTTTATGGGTTTCATGCCAGCACGCCTTTGACCACATGCCCATACACATCCGTGAGCCTGAAATCCCTGCCCGCATACCGATACGTCAGCCGCTCATGATCAAAGCCGAGCAGGTGCAGAATCGTCGCGTGCAAGTCATGCACCTCCACTTTGTTCTCGATGGCCAGTGCGCCGAAATCGTCGCTGGTGCCATACACGGTGCCGGGCTTTGAACCGCCGCCGGCCATCCACATGGTGAAGCCTCCGGCGTTGTGATCGCGGCCGATGCCTTTCTTCTTCGCCACGTCGTTGTTGTCGCTCGTCGGCGTGCGGCCGAATTCGCCGCCCCAGAGGATGAGCGTGTCTTTGAGCATGTCGCGCTGCTTCAAGTCGGTGAGCAACGCGTGCAGCGGCTGGTCGGCGGCGGAGCAAAGCTCGCGATGGCGCTCGTCGTTGAGGTCGTGGGTGTCCCAGTTGTTGTGATAGACCTGCACGAAGCGCACGCCGCGCTCGACGAGGCGACGCGCGAGCATGAGCTGGCGGCCTTGCTCGGTGTCGCCGTAGAGATCGCGCACGGATTTTGGCTCGCGGGTGAGGTCAAAGGCATCCGTGGCCTCGACTTGCATGCGGAAGGCCGTTTCAAAAGCACTCACACGACCTTCGAGCAAGGCATCGCCCGGATGCTTCTGCGCGAAGTCCTCGTGCATCTGGCGCATGAGGTCGAGCTGGCGGCGCTGCTCGCGTAGCGATGTGGTGCCGCTGCGGATGTGCTCCAGCATCTTCGTCACCGTCGGTTCCTTCGTCGGGATGCCCGTGCCACCGCACCACGCAGGCAGGAAGGCATTGCTCCACTGCTTGTCCCCACTGCTCGTCGTGCCGTTCGGTGATAGCGACACGAACCCCGGCAGATTTTGATTTTCCGTGCCAAGGCCATACACGGTCCACGCACCCATGCTGGGCCGCACGCTGGCGAACTCGCCCGTGTTCATGACAAGCTGCGCCGGCTCATGCACACTCGTCTTCGTGTGCATGGAGCGGATCACGCACAGCTCGTCCGCATGTGTGGCGAGCTTTGGAAACAGCTCGCTGATATCCATGCCGCACTGGCCGTGCTTCGCGAACTTGAAGGCGGAGCGCTGCAGCTTCCCGCTGAGCCGTCCCATGCCAGCCGCCACGTCGCCCGCAGCCTTTTGGTAATCCTTCATCACCTCATCGGCCATCTTGCCGTGATACTTCTCCAGCGCGGGCTTCGGATCAAACGTGTCCACCTGCGACGGCCCGCCCTCGCAGAAGATGTGGATCACCCGCTTCGCCTTAGGCGCGAAATGCGGTTTCTTTGCCGCCAGCGGGGACTGCGGTGCCTCCGCAGCCATGCCGAGTTCCTGCATCAACGACGCCAAACCAAGACCGCCGAGGCCAAAGGCGCTGCGCGTGAGGAAATCACGACGCGTGGTGATGGGGCGGGTGTTGGAGCAAAGAGGGGAAATCATGATCGAACAATACGCGGGGACGGCCCATGATTTTCGTGACCTTGTGCCAAAACTTCCTAAAGTGCTTTAGTCTTTGCCTAAAGCCATCATGTCCTCTCCACGCCGCTACTTTAAAGAACTCCGCTTCCGCCAGCTTCGTGCGCTCGTCGAACTTGCACGAAAAGGCAGCTTCACCGCCGTGGCCGAGACCTTGCAAATGTCCGTGCCCTCGGTTTGGCAGCAAGTCCGGGCACTGGAGGAAGAGTTTGGCGTGGCAATGGTGAAGCAATCCGGCAAGGCCGCCGTGCTTACTCAGCAGGGCGAATTGCTGGTGCAATTGTCGCAGCCGCTCGTTGAAAGCTTCGACCGCATCCGCGAACTCTTTGCCGATCAAAACCAAAAGCTCACCCGCCGCATCACTGTGGCCACCACGGCGAGTCTGCTGCTGCACGAGCTGCAAAAGCCGCTCGAACTCTACCGCAAGCGCCATCCTGATGTGCAGCTCTCCTTCATCGACCGCCCTTCCGCGATGGCGCGCAAGCATCTCGAAGATGGTGAGGCCGACGTGGCGATTGTCGGTCAGATCAATGCGCCAAAGCATCCACGTATCGAGGTCACACCCGTCACCGCCTATCCCTTCGTGCTCGTGTGTCCCGTGGGGCATCCGTTGCTCAAAGCGAAGACCCTGAAGCTCCCTGACCTCATCAAGCAGCCCCTCGTGCTTCCAGGTCCAGGCGCGAACTCGCGCCGCCATGTGCAAGACGTCTTCGAAGCGGCCGCGTTGTGGCAAAAGGCCAACGTCGCCCTCACCGCGAGCACCTTCGACATCGTCGTCGGCTACGTGCGAATGGGTTTCGGCATCAGCGTCACCTCCGTGAGCCCGATGATTCTCAAAGAAGCCGCCCAAGGCCACAGCAGCTATCGTGGTGTCGCCTTCCGCGATCTTTCGAAGCTCTTTGGCCGCGAGGAGGTCGTGGTGCTCCATCGCAAAGCGAAAGTCGAGCTGCCACATCACCTGGCGTTTCGCGAGATCGTGGTGAAGGCACTGCACAAAGATTGATTCCCGAGCTTACTCCTTCGCCTGAACGATGAAGTCAAAAAGCTGGCCGTATCGCTTTCCATCAAGGGTGATGTCCAGCGGCACCATTTGCACGCCGGCGGGCAGTTTTTCGGGATCGGCGGTGAGCTTGACCTTGAAGCTTGCACGCGATTTGGGGCCGATGATGTCTTCCAGCACCGCAGGCTCGGCTTTGAGGCCGGGTGGTGGCTGAAGGACGACTCGATGCTGCTGCGGCGTGTCGCGGAAATTGCGCACGGTGATGCTCACCTCGGCCGGTTGCGCGACATCGACTCGATACGGATACGCGCTGACCCAGTAGGGATCGTAGCCGTATTCATAGTTCGCGTCGGGCAGCAGTTCCTTGTATTTGCGGATCGCACGCAGCGCCCAGTCATGAAAGCGGTCCACAAAGCCCGCAGGTTCGGTCATGAGCACGCCGTGCGCGCCCATGATGATGTCTGGCTGGAGCTTTTGCAGATACTTGGCGGCGACGAGGTAGCCTTCTTCGATGATGGCGCTGTTGCGCGCGTTCACGCACTCGTGGCCGTTTTGCGCGGGATCGCTGGGATCGCCAAAGAGGTTGTCGCCGGTGAAGACGACCTTTTTGCCGTCGAGCATGAGCCAGAGCGCGTTTCCGAACTCCGTCTGGCCGGGCATCCAGTCGATGTGAAGCTGGTAGCCTTCCCATTCGATCACGTCGCCGGCCTTGAGCACGCGGTCGATCTTCGCCTTTTCAAATCCGGCGTTGTAGGCGCCGATCATCGCCGGGTAGTCGTAGAAGCGCGGGTTCTCGCACTTGTCGGCGATGGTGTCCATCGTCCAGAACTTCACGCCGTGATCCTGCAGCGCGGGAAAGAGCGTGAAGTGGTCGCCATGCGAGTGGCTGATCCAGCAGGCGTCGATCTGTTTGAGGCCGAGGTGCTCCTTCATGTCGCTGATGATGCGCTCCAGCACTAGCTTCGGGAACAGGCCGCAATCCAGCAGCAGCGCGTGGCCGCTGTCGGCGATGAGGATGGCGAAGTTCTTCCCCGCCATCTCCGGGCCGAACATATAAAGATGCGGTGCCACCTCGACGATGTAGTTCGCCTTGGTCGGCTTCATGGCGGGATGAGCGGCGCGTTTGCCGAATGATTCGGAAGGATAGCCGCGCACATAGTCTGGGCGGAAGTCCACGAGCTTCTGGTGATAGACCTCGAACTGCCTGTTTGCGTTTCGAATGATCGGCCCCTGCGATGGAAACGCAGTCCTGATGCCGAGCATGGCGAGCTTTTGCACCGAGGCGGTGAGCGCGTCGAGACCTTTGGCAAAGCCATAGTCCCACTCGGTGTCGAACCAGTTCGTCATCTTTGAGCCGTCGTGCATCACGCCGCCGAGGAAGATTTGATCGTCCAGCACATAGCTCATCCCGCCCGGCGAATGTCCGGGTGTGCTGAAGCATCGGATCTGCCGACCATGCCACTCAAACACTTCATCCGCCGCTAGCCAGCGGTCCACCTTCACAGGCGACTGCGGTGGTCGGACATAGCTCGCGCCATGCACGCTGTATTTGTCACCGAGGCGCGGGTGCCATTTGCGGAACTGAGTGGGTGATTCCAGCAACTCCTGCTCCTCCTTCGGGGCGGCGATGGATGTGATGCTGCGGTCCAGACGACCCACGCCTTGGAGCAGCTCGCGATGATGCCCGGTGAGCAGCAGCCACTCGACGCGCTTCACGCCGATCTCATCGAGGTGGTCGAGCACGCTGCCATCTCCGAAGTCGATCATGAGCGCTGCATCGCCATCGCGGAGGACATGGGCATTGCAGGTGTCAGTCCAGACGAAGAGGTCCGGGCTTAGCTCTTGGAAAGCGGCGCGGGCCTGAGTGAGAAGCAGGCCGAGGGTGAGGATGACGTGGCGCATGTCATCAAAACGCACAACGGGCGGGCATCACTCCTGAGGAGGCGCATCTTTCTGCGCCAGGGCTTCCTGAGCTTCGCTGAGACGGAATTCAAGTTCGGCGATCTTGTAGCCGTCTTCGCGGGCCTTTTTGCGAGCGTCGGCCTCGATCTGGGTGATCTTGGCTTCGAGTTCGGCGAGGCGTTTATCATCACCGGCAGCAGGGGCACTGCTCTTGGGTGGTGAGGGCTTGTCTGGCAGGACTCCAACAGCACTCATGAATTCTTTTTGAACCATGGCTGACTTGGCCTCGGAGGCAGTGAGTTGACGCTGGAGATTGGTGATGCGTGTCTCGGCCTGCTGCTTGTAGGAATTCAGCGTTTCGGTCGCTTCAGACACTTGGCTGTCAGCAGTGGTGACGAGCGCCTCATTCGCCTTGATGGTCTGATTCAGCTTCGCGAGCTCGGCCTGAAGTTCACTTGCACGCAGATCGGCAGTCTGGCGTTGCTCCGTCAATTCACGATGGGACTGATCGAGTCGGCGCTCGAAGTCCTCGGCGCGTTTGTTGGAGACTTCGATGGTCTGCTCCAGCGCACTGATGCGCCCACGCTCGGCAGCGAGAGCAGACTTGGTCGGTTCGAGCTGGGCGGCGAGTTCGCGAGTGGCGGCGAGTTCGGCACTGAGGCTGGCGATGCGTTGCTCGGCCTCCTGCTCACGGCGCTGAGAAACATCGCGAAGGTTGTTGTAGCGTTCGTCGAGGAGCTGGTGGGCGACAGCCGCTTCGTCGAGCTTTTGCTGTGCCAAAGCAGCTTGGGCGGCAGCGGCTTCGTTTTGCGATTTGAGCGTGGCTTCCGCAGCACTGGCCTGCTCTGCCGACTGCTGGGCGAGCGCCTTGAGTTTTTTATCCTGAAAAAACCAGACACCACCTCCGGCGAGGATGGCAAGAAAAGCCAGCAAGCCCCAATGCTCGGACGCGAGCGGGGTGAAACCCAGCAGGAAAGCGGATGAAGCAGTATCAATAGACATGGCGCGAGATCATTCCGCAATCCCACGCCATGTCGAGCACGGATGCCGATGACATCAACCACCCGCCGCACTCGTGAAGAGCACGGCATGCTGATCGTAGGTGGCCTTGGCACCGGACACCTTCGCCACGTAGTCGATGGCGGTGGTGAGGGGCATGTCGGTCAGGGTGAGCGAGACTTTATTCGTGCCGATCTTGGGATCGGTGACGATGAAGTTCGGCACCACCTGGCCGCCGCTGGCGTTTTTTGACAGGGCGCGCAGGCCGTCCAGGGACTCCTGGAGGGTGACGTCGGTGAACTCGATTTTGGCGAGTTTGACGCCCTCGTATTTCTTTTTCAGCGAGGAGCCAGCGGTGGTGCGCAGCTTCGTTCGGATGTCTCCGAGGAGGATGCGTGTCTCCTGATGGCGCGGATTTTGGGCCGCGACCATGGTGAGGAGTTGCTGGGCCTGCTCGAGGTCGCCCTTGTAATAGGCCTCGCGGCCCATTTTGAAGAGGTTCTCGATGTCATCAGCCGCGCGCAGAGGCGCGACTCCCATGGAAGCACCCGCCACGAGGGCGAGCGCCAAACGAACCACGAAACAATGAAGGTTGGTTTTCATAGCGGGGGGGAATCGGGTTATCCGACATCTGCGATTGCATCAAAAAGCCACACCGTTGGCAAGACTGAAGATGGGATAAACGCATCCGCAGCTTGCGCGAAGGACGGCGGGAGGCACTCTGGGGCACATGAAACTCCTTTTTGCCGCCCTGCTCGCCGCCCTCGCTTCCTTCTTCTGGGGATACATCTCCTGGATGGTGATGAGCTGGCATGAGGTGAGCATGCATGATTTCAAAGATGAGCAGGCCGTGACCCAGGTCATCCGGGAAAATGCGACGGAAGGCCGGGGCATCTACGCGCTGCCTTTCCAATACAAGCCGCTAGACATCACCTCGCCCGAGGAAGCGGAAGAGATGCGGGCGAAGTATGAAAAAGCCATGAAGGAAGGCCCCTTCATGTATGCCATCGTCCGCCCTGGGAAGAATGAGATAAGCGTGAAGCAGAACCTGATCCGCAGCTTCGTCCGCTCCTTCATCGCAGCGATCCTGCTCGGCGCGCTGATGACTCAGCTCACGATGAGTTATCCGGGAAAGCTGGCTTTTGCGGCCACCATCGGTGCCTTGATCGGACTCGGGGCGGATGTGCCGGACTGGATCTGGTTTGAGCTGCCGACGCGGGATCTGATCGTGAACATGGCGGACCATTTCATCGAGTGGACGCTCGCGGGCTCCGTGCTGGCGTTCTTCCTCGGGCGGGAACTGAACGTGCGGAACGATCACTGATCGCCAACCGCACTCACTTTCCCTGCTGGAGCACGAGCACGAAGAGTAGCTGGCCGCCGCGCCATTTCGGACCGGCGATGAAAAGAGGACTGCCGGGCTTCAGGACGGTGTCTGTTTTCACGACGACCTGCTGATCGCGCCAGAACTGGAGGTGGAGATTCATGCCGCCGCCTTCAGCAGGGCCTTTGGAATCGACTTTTAAAAACAAGTCCTTCGTCGGCACGACCCAGGATTCATACTCGCGGAAAACATCCTGCAAATGCTGGCCGATGACCTCGAAGCGCTCATAGGGGAAGACTTTCCCGAGGCGCTGCGGGATGTCGGCAAACTCAGCTGGGGACTGCACCTTCTCCATCGCAGCGGCTTCCTTGGCATCGTTCGTGGCGAAGATGAGCGCGCCCCAGACTTTGGCGTCAGTGGCGGGCTTCTTTGCTGGCAAAGGCTGCACGGGCGGAGCGTCCTGCGCTGTCGCCAGCGCGGAACCCAGAAGCACGAGGATGGCAGTGGCGAGCTTCATCCGCGCGGTGTCGTGGAGGTGAGGAGCAGAGGTTGATTGCGGGCATCTTTGGCCATGACGGCCACGGCTTTGCCATCGGCTCCGAAGAGGGTGGTGGATGCCACGGCTTCATCGACCTCGCTGCGGTCGATGTTAAATCCCACGATCTTGCGGTCGGCGGGCATCTCTTCGAGGCCATCGAGCATGAGCACAGTGGCCTGGGCTTCGTCCGAGTGGAAGGCGCGGGCCTGAACAGCGGAATTCGGCACGTAAATGCTGTTCACGAGGCTATCCGTCCCTTCAGAAGGCGCACCGTTTTGCCACATCGTGAGAGCAGCCATGACGATGGCTGCGGCGGCGAAAGCCGGAGTCAGCCAGGGTTTGCGCAGCCAGCCGAACCAGCCCTCCGCCGCAGGCGCGGACAGTTGTTGGTTCTCATCCTGGGCGAGGCGGACCTGAATCTGGCTGTTGAAGAAATCGGCATACGGCACCGGCATCTCGGCGGGAAGATGCGTGCGCAAATCGGCGCTCAGGCGCTGCATCAGCTCGGCTTCCGCTTTGAGGGCGGGGTCGGCAGCGAGGCGTGACTCGAAGGCCGCTTTCTCGGCGGCGCTCATTTCTCCATCCAGCCAGCGGAGGAGGTCGTGGTCTTCAGTCGGTGTTTTCATAGCAGTCTCGGAGGAGTTCCTGGAGTTTCTTGCGGGCGTAAAAGAGGCGGCTCATGACCGTGCCCAGGGAACACGGCACGGTGGCGGCGATTTCTTCATAGGCCATGCCCTCCACCTCGCGCAGCAGGATGACCTGCTTGTGCTCGGGGCTGAGTTTGGCGATGGCTTGCTGGATGCGGGCACCCAGTTCGGCATTCTTTAAAGCGACGTCGGGGGCGGCGTCACCACGCGGCACGGCCTCCGCTCCGGCAGCCACACGGTGCTCGGTGCAGGAGTCATCAAACTCCCCTTCCCCCTGGATCTTCTTTTTGCGCAGCCAATCATAGACGACGTTGTGAGTGATCCGGTAGAGCCAAGTGTAAAAGGCCGAGTCCATCTTGAAGCGCGGCAGGGCGCGCCAGGCTTTGATAAAAGCCTCCTGCGCGAGGTCCCAGGCCTCGGTTTCATTCTGGATCATGTGGTAAGTCATGGCGTAAATCCGCCCCCTGTAACGACTCACGAGCACGTCAAACGCACGCGTGTCGCCCGCCTGGCAGCGCTTGACCAGGTCGATGTCCGGGACTTCGCCAGGATCAGGCGCAGTGGAGGCGGGCATTGTTACAGAAGGATGGCGGGGTTACAGACGGCAGCGCAGGAGGCGCTATTCAGATGAATTACAAGGCTACTCTGGCGGGTTCGTCGTGAGTCGTCAAAGACTTGCGATTTTGGGTTTCATTCGAGCCCCCCGATCTTGGATGCCTGAATTTCAGAAAAGAAAAGCGCGCCCGCGTTTTCATCGGCACCCGTAAAAGTCGCTACCCAAAACCCCACATCGCTGACTATGATGACCGCCTCCATGTCCACTGTTCAATCGACGGCCAAGAGCCGCCAGTTCCCCAAGTTCGATCTCTACCGCCTGCTGCACACGGTTTTCCAACCCACGTTCGGCTGCAAGATCTGCATCCTCATCGACCTGCCCGACCTCAGCGAAGCCAAAGGCATGGCCTTCCTGAACAATCCTGCCCGTGCCATCCAGAGCCGTGCTCACGAGCACTTCTACCTCGGCTTGAAAAATGGCGTCATGGACGAACTCGCCCTCAAAGGCGGTGAAATCTACGCCTACACCCAGACCACTGGCAGCAATCTCGACATGCCAGACGAGTGCGTGGACATGGATGGCAACCAGCTCAGCCTCGAAGACGACATCTACCCGAACTACGACATCATCCTCTGCATCTCCACCTTCTCCGCCACAGCACCGCTCACGGCCTTCGCGAAGCAATACGGATTCCGTGGGGCCACGCTCCATGGCCTGAATGAAGTCATCCTGAACTCCGGCCTTGCCGTGGACTATGAGGAAGTCAGCCGCGATGCTGAAAAACTCCGCCTCGCCATGACCGGCGCTGACAGCGTGGAGATCGACTTCGGCCTCGAAAACGGCGAAGTGCTCACCGCCAAGCTCGAACTCAGCGGCCAGGAAGCGCAAAAGAGCCACGGCCTCTGCCGAGGCACCACGCCTGATGTAGCGAACCTGCCCGCTGGCGAAGTCTATTTTGTCCCGACTGGAGCGGAAGGTCTCTTCCCCATGAAATATGAGGACGGCACGCTCGGCAAACTCACCGTCGTCGGCGGACGCATCATCAAGAGCGAACTCATCGAAGGCAATCAGGCCACCATCGACACTCACAACGCCCGCCTTCTGGATGATCCCATGACCGGCGTGCTCGGCGAACTCGGCTTCGGCACCCAGGTGCTGCCCGTCTCCGGCTCCGACATTCAGGATGAAAAGGTGCTCGGTACTTGTCACCTCGCCACCGGACGTGATGATCATCTTGGCGGTCACATCACGCCGGCTCAGTTCAAGCGTCATCAAAACGCCACGCACGATGACATCCTCTTCGCCCCGCATAAGACGCCGAACTTCGACATCAAGCAGGTGCGCATGAACCGTGGCGCTCAGCAGGAGATCCTGATCGAGCACTTCCAGCCCTCGAAATATCTGCTGGATGCCCTCGCGGCAGAATGAGACACCGCGCATGAACATCTACGAAACCCGCCGTCTGCTCGATGAATACCTGCTCTTCCACTACGGAGCGCCACACGAGGTGCTGCCGTGGGAGCAGGGGCCGAGTTCGGCGCTCGGGTTTGCCGTGCGCACGGTCATGGAACTTGCTGACTTCACGTTGAACCCAGCCACCGCGCTCGATCTCGGCTGCGCTGTTGGTCGGTCGAGCTTCGAGCTGGCCAAGCTCTGCCAGAGCGTCATCGGCATGGATTACAGCCACAGCTTTGTCGATGCCGCGAAGTCGCTGATCACAAGCGAGCTGCCCTACCAGCGACTCGATGAAGGCTCCGCGATGACGGAGCTCATCGCAAAAGCACCCGCCGATTCTCCGCGCGAGCGAGTGCAGTTCGAGCAAGGCGACGCCATGCATCTGCGCGCTGATCTCGGCAGCTTCGATCTCGTCCATGCGGCCAATCTCCTCTGCCGACTGACCGATCCGCAGCTTTTGATCCAGCGATTGCCTGATCTCGTAAAACCGGGCGGCCAGCTCCTGCTCACCACACCCTGCACCTGGCTGGAAGAGTTCACCCCGCGTGGCAACTGGCCGCAGGGCTCCACACGCGACTGGCTGAAAGCCGTGCTGTCCGAGCACTTCGATCTCGCTTTGGAAAAGGACCTTCCCTTCCTCATCCGCGAGCACGCGCGGAAGTATCAGTGGAGTGTCGCGCTCGGCACACGCTGGATCAGGAAATAGCAATGCTACTTCTTCGGCGGATGCAGCTCCGCCACGGGCAGCTCGGTGAAGCGTTTCCAGTGCTGCTCGCTTTGCTCCCGCGTGGCGACTCCGTCATGCACCCAGAGCCCATAGCGGACGCGCAGCTTCTTTTCCTCGGTCACCTCGACAGGGGCATCCAGGCTCAGGCAGCAGCCCATCCAGCCATCGTTGCGAACGTGAAAGGCCGTGGGGTTGTGAGGGTTCATCGGGTGATTCATCAGGGTGATGCCGCCAAAGCCATCCTTCTCATTCGTGATGCGGCCGCTGTAGTCGCACCAGCGCGCGGGTTTGCGGAAGACCTGCTCTTCATTGACTTGGCCTTCGGAGTTCAGGATGCGCCCGCCGCCATCATGGACGCCGATACTCTTCGCCACGCGCACGGCTACCAAGCCAAACCCAGTGGCACCGAATGTAGTCGTCTTTCCCTTCGCCGGCGTGAACTCGATATCGATGATCATGAACCAGCTCTTCGCGCCATCGAGCGGGCGAATCTCGGTGCGGCGGACTTCGATGAGCTGGATGCTTTTGTCCGCCTCGCTGAGCCAGTGGTTCACCATGCGCATGGAGGCGAAATCGTCCGTGTCCTCGTAGCCTTCGCGGGAGACTTCGACGTTCACGATGCGTCCCTGCTTCTTCGCGTAGTCACCCCAGAAATCGAGGTCGTTGACCATGTTGTGCGTGACCCAGACGCTGTTGTGATGGCTGTGCGTGAGCGGATCATGCGGATGCCCCATACGCGTCAGGCTGGCATCGTGTGAAGCGCGGATGGGATGCCAGAAGGGGCGCATGTCCTGCGGATCGAAATGCATGGCCGTGAGCTCGCGTCCATCGAGCTGAAAGGAGGTGATGTGGTGCGGCATCGGCACCGCCTGCACACGCGGGATTGGTTTGGCTGAGGGGAGCTGCGCGGCGGCAGCCAGCGGGAGGAGCAGAGTCAGGAGATGGCGCATGAGACTTCAACGCACGCTGCCGAAGCAATTTCGCCTGCCTTCGAAAGGCAGCTCAATCGCGCACGATGCGCCAGAGCGGTGCAGGCAGTCGTTCGCTGGTGAACCAGAGCGTCTTGCCATCGGCATCGTAGCACAGGGCTTCGAGCTGCGGGATGAGCGGGATCGTGATGATGACAGCAGGCTTTTTCAAAGCCTCGACGAGGGATTCATCGGCCTTGATTCGCCATTCATAGATGAAGCTGTAAGTCGAAATGGCGAGGCGGCTGCCATCAGCGGAAAAAGAGCCCGCCGTGGTCTGGCAGGCATCGTGCGGACGCTTGCCGATGAGCTGACGCTGCGGGAACCGGAGATCGGCGATCTTCTCCAGCTTCATCGGTTTGTCCTTGGTCAGGGTCTCGGGAAAGGCATACACAGCACTTTGCTCCTGCTCGCTTTTCGTGACGATGTAGATCCGGCGTGTCAGCGGATGAACAAGAAGCGTCTCCGCATTGTGATGCCCGTCAGGATACTGGCCATGCCAGATCTGCGGCTCGGCGGAGAGGAGTTCTTTGTCGGCAGTCTTTGGCAAAGCAGGCTCGGGGATTTGATAAACCTGGATGCTAGGTCGCATGAGCAAATTGTCTCCGATGTCCGCGATGTAGAGCCGTGAGGTTCCGTCCTTGTCCTTCGCGGAGGCCATGTCTTCCCAGTCGAAATTCACCGCGCTCAGCAGGCGCACCTTGGCGCGCGTTTTGCCTGCCTGATCAATGGCATAGACGCAGGGATCGTTGGCCGAGTCGTTGTGAGTCCAGAAGATGCCGGGCTCCCGCAGGCTGCGTGCGAGGCCGGAGCTTTCGTTGATGCGTTTGTCCTGAAGCACCGCCACGCGTTCAGTGCGGGGTGTTTCGATCTGCTGCGCCCAGGCGGAAGATGCGCAGGCGGCGAGCAGGGCTGGTAGGAGAAATCTCAAATTAACCAAGGGTGCGGGCCGGGCCTGGGATGAGGCGGTTGTAGTGCAGGTTCACTCGATTGAGGAACCACTGCCAGGTGCCCCCTGGCCTGCCGCCGTCCATGAGGAAATGCGGGCAGTCTTTGTGCGGGTCTTTGATGTAGGGGCTGATGCGCGGCCAGTGATAATGCGGCACCACATGATTCAGCGGGATGCGGTAGGTGTACATCAGGTAGGCGGCGAGGCGCGCAGTCTTGTCGATGGTCAGGCCGACGTCGTTGCCGCGATGCTCGCACATCTCGATGCCGATGCTGTAGTTGTTCCCAGGGCCGTCGAAGTCAGCGTGCTCACCCTGCTCGCGGCAGGGCAGGTGCTGGATGGCCACGTTCGCCTGCGTGGTGAAGTGCCAGGTCAGGTAGCCAATGCGGTTGCCGCCTTTCCGTTTCGTGGCACGCAGGGCACCGCGTTTCAGAGCCAGGGCATGATTGTAGGCATCTCCGGTGTAGTTCTGCGTGCTGTGGATGGTGATGTACTTCGGCGTCATGGGCCGGTAGATCTTCCGCCCGACGGTTCCAGCCCGGATGAGATCGGGGCGCAGGCCCACCTCGTTGAGGAGTTGCTGCGGAGTCACCCGGCCGAGCATCGAGTCATGATAACGCGATTCCCACTGACTGATGCGGGACCGATTCATCGGCTGCACACAAGCGGCGAAAATGACAGCGATGAGAAGCGCAACGGGAATGGCAAGACGTGCCCAGGATTTCTTCATGGCTGCACTATCGCCATAGGAGAGACTTTGCCAAGAAGGCAGGCAAGTTTTCGCATCCTTCATAGGCTGCCTCCAGCCGCCGCCTGCCCGGTTGACAGTCCGCGCTGCTGCCGCCTACATGATCCCATCAGGGCAGCGGCACGAAAGCTGCGCTCTGTTCCCCCATTGCTCGTCATGATGTTGCCCCGGCTCCGCTTTCTCCTGAATCTCTCCTTCTGCACGCTCGCGCTCCTCCTCTCGGCCTGCGCGGCAGACCATTCGGGCACACGCATGTCCGGAGACATGAGTGGCGGATACTACAGCAGCCCCGCCCTCCCCGTCGCCACGCCAGTGGCTTATGATGGCGGTACCTCCGTCGGTGCCGAGCCGATGCTCGCCGTCTCCAGCGGGCCACCCATCCATGCCGCCTCCTACATCATGATCGATGCCAATTCGGGCAAGCACCTCGCCGGACGTGCCACCGAGACTCCGCGTGCCGTGGCCAGCACCCAGAAGATTCTCACCGCCCTCGTTGTGCTGGATGCGGGGAATCTGGATAAAAAAGTCACCGTCCAGTCCTCCGATGTGCGCGTGGAGCCCACCGTGCTCGGCCTGCGTCCTGGCGACACCTACACCCGCCGCCATCTGCTTTACGCCTTCCTCATCAAAAGCTGCAACGACGTCGCCAACGTGCTCGCCCGGGATAATGCCGGCAGCATCAGCGCTTTCGGCGCAAAGATGACGGCCAAGGCCCGCTCGCTCGGCTGTACTAACAGCCGCTTTTACAATCCCCACGGCCTCACCGTCCCCGGCCAGCACTCCACCGCGCGCGACATGGCCCGCATCGCCATGGCCGCCTACCGGAATCCCATCATCCGCGATGCCGTGCGCCGGAAGTACTATACCTTCACCCGTCGGGATGGCCGCACCACCACGCTGAAAAACACCAACGAGCTCCTCGGCGTCATGCCCGAGTGCAACGGCATGAAAACCGGTTACACGAACGCCAGCGGCCGCTGCCTCATCTCCACCGCCACCAGCCGCGGCCGCAGCGTCATCCTCGTCCAGCTCGGCACCAAGACGAAATACATCTGGAATGACGGTAGCCTCATGATGCGCTGGGGCCTCCAGCGCGCCAGCGGCGGCGGCGTGGCCTTCAACTGGTGACCATCTCTTTAGATTCGCCGGCCGGGGGGGCTGACTTTCGCGACATTCCTGGCGGAGTGAAGTGGGTGCAGCGCGTCTGACGATTTCGCCACATAGCGAAGCGGGTGTTTGACATCCACGCATTTCTCTCGCTACACAGTTTCGCCCCACCTGTATGAACCTGCCCAACAAGCTCACCGTTTCCCGCCTGATCCTCACGGGCGCATTCGTGGTGTGTTTTTACATCCCTTGGTCCCAGGCCATGACGGCAGCACTGCTGATTTTCTCGGCGGCATCGTTCACGGACTACTTGGATGGGAAGATCGCCCGCTCGCGCAATCTCGTGACGAACTTCGGCAAGCTCTTCGATCCACTCGCGGACAAGGTGCTCATCGCCGCCGCCTTCATCCTGCTTGTGGAGCGCACGGAGATGAAGGCCTGGATCGCCATCGCCATCCTCGGGCGTGAGTTTTTCGTCACGGGCATCCGGCTCATCGCGGTGCAAAAAGGCGTCGTGCTCGCAGCTGAGCGTCTCGGGAAGCACAAAATGGCCTGGCAGATCATCACGGTGCTCTACTTCCTGCTCAGTTCCGCCTCGGCAGAGGTGATGTTTGGCTTCCTGCGCCCCTGGCTGGAGCCATCACCCGCCCACTGGTGGGTGGGCGCGGCGATTGTCGGCATCACGACGGTGCTCACCGTTGTCTCCGGCTTTAGCTATTTCTGGAAAAACCGGCATCTCTTTGATGATGCCTGAGATTTGGGATTGAGTCGTGTTTGGAAAATGTGCAGCATGGAGGGCGTAATCATCACCACCATGTCCGCTGAATCCCAACTCACCGCCCTTGGCATCACTCTCCCTCCTGCACCGCCGAAAGGTGGCATCTACAAGCCCGTCGTCATCGTCGGCAATGTGGCCTACGTCTCCGGTCATGGTCCCTACCTCGCCGATGGCGGGATGATCCGGGGTCGTGTGGGCGATGACCTCGACCTCGCCCAGGGCAATGCCGCTGCGCGTCAAACCGGGCTCGCTTTGCTGGCGACGCTGCGGAAGGAACTCGGCAGCCTCGACCGCGTGAAGCGCGTGGTGAAGCTGCTCGGCATGGTGAACAGCACGCCCGAGTTCGCCGATCACCCGAAGGTCATCAACGGATGCAGCGAACTCTTTGCGCAGATTTGGGGTGAAGACGCTGGCATCGGTGCCCGCAGTGCTGTGGGCATGGGATCACTGCCAGGAAACATCGCCGTGGAGATCGAGGGGATCTTTGAGGTGGATGTTTGAGGCTCACCTCCCCTTTTCCAAGCAGAGGCGCACACCATCAGCACACATCGTGGTGCTGTTGGACATCTCTAGTCGCTGCCAGTCGGCTTCGTTCACACCAAGAGAAACGGCGAGCGCGTGTTCGCGCGCTGTGTAGCGGCGGCGGTTCTCGGCTTCATCGCATCCGGCGTCATGATCGGCACGCACGGCCTCGTACACCTCCGTGATGCGCTGGCGGTAGCGGGCGAGATGCGCGGCGACGTCACTGACCTCCCCGAAGTGGGTGAGGTAAAGCTTTTCAAAATGCGCCGCTGCAATGCGGTCCACCGAGGCGACGTACGCCGCTGGCTCGAACTGCGGCGGCGCGGCGGTGACGGAAAGGTAGTCGCTCCCCGGCAGCCGCATCCCGGCCACATCTCCCGTGAAGCAGACGGAACCGACCACGAAGGCATGGTGATGGCGCGCATGACCGGGAGTGTCCCAGGCGATGATTTCGGCCTCTCCCACGCGCACGCTTTCGCCATCCTGGAGCGGCGTCACACGCTCGGCAGGCGCGGGCAACATCGCACCCCAGAGTGAATCCATGCGCTCCTGATAAATCATCTGCGCGCTGGCGATGAGCCGCGAGGGATCGACGAGATGCCGCGCTGCGCTCGGGTGGCAATACACCTGCGCTCCCTGCTGCGCCCACCAACCTGCTGCGCCCGCGTGATCGAGGTGAATGTGGGTCACGAAGACATGGCGGATCTGCTTTTCATCAAGTCCAAGTCCGCGAATGCCTGCCCGCAGCGTCTCCAGCGTGGAGCCCGGACCTGTCTCGATGAGCGCCAGCTCGCCAGCGGATTCGATGATGTAGGCGGCGATGAGGCCGGGCGTGTTTTGAAAATGAAGGTCGAGGGTGTGGACTTGCACGAGTCTAATAAACAATGGCTTCGTACTCGATTTTTAGCCGCCCGTCTTCGAGTTCGGGGATGAGCTCCGCCGGGATCGGCGGGATGTCGGCATCGAGGATGGCGCGGAGCGTGATCTCTCTCATGCGCGGATCAGCATCGCGGGCGTCGGAGAGGATTTTCAGATCCTGAGGCGTGCCTCGCTGATCCACATAGAAGCGGAAACGCACGCGACCATAGGTCACGGAATCACGCGCGAGGCGGACGTAGAGGTGCCACTTTTTTTCCACAGCGCCGGTGACCTGACGCATGTAAATTCCGCGTGGCGTGGCCACAGCATCCACGGCGTCTTCGCCCTCGCGGCTGATCGCGCCATCGTTCTTCCCCATGCGGGTGAAGGGGCTGAAGGCATCCTTCTCGGGCTTCCCAGCCGTGGCTTTGACATCGTCAGTGACGGGGATGGCTTTGGGAACTGGTGGCGACTCATCCGATGGCGCGCGCACCTGCGGTTTCGGCGGAGGAGCCACTTCCGGCTTCATGGCCTCGGGCTTTCTGACCTCCAAGAGCAACCGGTTGGTGTCCAGACGGGCGGATTCTTTGTCCATTTCCTCCATCATCTTGGTCAGTGGTGTGGTGTCCGCAGGCGTGGCCTTGGCCACCTGCTTCGGAGCGGGTGGGGGAGGCGTGACGGGCTGCGGTTTGAGGATGCTTGGCGGCGAATTCGGCGCGGGCGGGCGCATGTCCAGCGGAGTAGCGTTCGCTGGCGCAGCAGCCACGGCGTCGTTTTTGATCAGCCCATCGCGGAAGTCGCGATTTGCCAGCTCCATCTTCGTTGGCGCATCGCCATTCGTCGTGGGCATCATCAGCGTGGCATCAGCCTTCGGCGGCAGTTTGCTGGCGGCGATGGTGTTGCGGTCGGATTCAAAAGCCGCCCCCGCTGGCTTCACCGTTGCGGCCTGATTCTGCGTGGTGCGGATGTAGGCCTTGGGTTTCGGCTGGAGCGGTGGTGGGATGACCATCTCGGGGAAGATCATCGTCACCTCCTTCTGCTCCTCCACCGGTGCAGGCGCCTCTGGCGGCTCCAGCAGGCGACGCCCGGCCTCGCTGTTCAGGAACCAGGTGAGGAAAAGCAGCACCAGCGCATGGATCACAAAGGATCCTGCGAGTCCGGTCTGGAAATACCTGTCCTGGGTCGTCGTCAAAGCGCGCGGAAAGTGCCCGAGGCGCGCCGAGAAGCAACGTCGTAGTCACCCGATGGCAAAACACCCTCTCGGGAAGCTCTACTTCGCCGTGTGCTCCTGGATCAGCAGTCCCGCGACGTCATCCAGAGCCTTGGCAGCCCGATCCGAGCCGGAGTTTGTGCAGGCGATGACCGCGAAGTCCCTCTCCGGTGCCAGCCAGGCGACGCTGTGATTCATCGTATTGCTGCCATTATGATTGAGGACGTGACCGCCCCAAGCCCTCTCCACAGCGAGCCAGCCAAAAGCATACGGTTCACCACTTTGGGTGGCCGTGTGCAGATGCTCATAGCTGGCCGTGGTTTTCAGAAGCTTGCCTTTGCCAGCACGCCCCGCGAGGTGCTCGGCGATGAATTTGGCCCAATCACTGAGCGGCATGTGAACGGTACCCGCCGGTCCAAGCACGGCGGCATTGTCCATGTCGGGACCATTCTTCTCATTGGGCTTCCCATCGCGATTGTGCGGCCAGGGTTGGTCGATCTTGCCCGGCGTGCCAGTGCCACCGAATCCAGCATGAGTGATCCCCAGCGGCTCGAAGACGCGCTTTTTCATAAGCGTCTCCCAGAGTGCATCCCACACCTGCTCCAGCATGTGCCCGGCCAGAGCGTAGCCCCAGTTCGAGTAGAGGTGTTCTTTGCCCGGCTCCGGCAGGTCCGGTGTCCGCGCGGCGAGTTGTAGCGCCGTCTCTCGCTGATGGCGGAGATCGCCACCCGCGAACTTGATCATCCCCCACAGGGCATTCGCAGGCAGACCCGACCAGTGGCTGAGGAGCTGGGTGAGGGTGGCTTTGGCGAGCGGAGATTTTTTCAGATCCTTCTGCTTCGGGAAAATCTCTCCCAGCGTGCTGTCCCACTTCAGTTTCCCCGCCTCAACGGCGATGGCGGCAAGCGTGGAGGTCATGGCTTTCGTGTTCGAGCCGAGATGCCAGAGGTCATCTGGCATGACCGCGATCTCAGTCCCAGCCTTGCGCACGCCACAAACGGCGGAACTTCGCAGCCCCGCACTCGTGACGATGGCTCCGCCAAGTCCGGGTAGCTCATGTTTGACTCGAATGGCCTCCAGCTTCGCCAACCACGGCGAGATCGTCTTTTCCTCCGCGCTCAGTCGGACAAAGGGCAAGGCCGAAGCTGCTGTGGCGAGGATTTGACGGCGTGTCAGAAAGGTCATGCGCAGATGACACAACAATGACCGGGTGCGTGGCAAGACCTAAATGACATGGACAAACAACCCAAGGCAGATCTTGCCAGAATCAATACTAGAATGGAATGATGCCGACCGGCGTCTGAACCCGCCTCTCCATGAAGAAACCCTCCGCCTCCGCCCCGCATCGTCCGCCACCCCGTGTCTCGCGCTGGAGCCAATGGCGGCGTTGGGCTGTGTTTGGCATTATGGGTATCAGCTTGCTCGGCACAGTGGCGCTTGCGGTGGTGATCGGCATCTACTCGCAGCTCGCAAAGAAGTACGACCTCGCCGCACTCGGTCAGATGCCTGAACGAACGATGGTGCTCGATTCCGCAGGCGAGTTGCTCGGGCGCATGCATGGGGAAAATCGCATCGTCGTGCCTCTCAGCCAGGTCTCGCCAGATTTCGTGAAGGCGTTGCTCGCTCGCGAAGACTCGCGCTTTTACAGCCACAGCGGCATCGACTACGTCGGCGTGGCGCGCGCCTTTGTCAGGAACATGAAGGAACGCCGGGTCGTGCAGGGTGCGAGCACGCTGACCATGCAGCTCGCCCGGAATAGCTATCCCGACCTCAACGACCGCTCTTTCCATCGCAAGATGCTGGAGATGATGCTCGCCCGGCGCATCGAGCGCGTGTGGACAAAGGACCAGATCATCGAGCACTACGTGAACCGCATCTTTTTCGGCACCGGCGTCTATGGCATCCAGCGCGCCAGTCAGGTCTATTTTGGCAAGCACGCCAGCCAGCTCTCGCTGAGCGAAGGTGCCATGATCGTCGGCATCATCCGCAGCCCGGTGCGCTTCTCTCCATTCCGTAATTTCGACGGTGCCATCAAGGAGCGGAACGATGTCCTCCAGCGCATGCTGCTTCTGAAAATGATCACGCCCGAGGAAGAGCTCGCCGCTCGCTACGCCGACATCGCCATGCGTGCGCAGCCGCTCTTCCAAAGCCAGGGCGACTGGGCGCTTGATTCCGTCAGACGTGATCTGGACCGCCTGCTCGAACAGCATGAGATCGAGGATGGCGGCCTGCTCGTGCACACCACCCTGAGCAAGGAACTACAAGTCGCCGCCGAAGCTTCCGTGGAGAAGCGACTCGCTGCTGTGGAAAAATTGCCGGGATACAGACACCCCTCCAAAACCAGCTTCGATGCCACCTGGGACCCCAGCACCGAACTCACCTCCACTCCCTATCTGCAGGGCGCGCTCACGGTGCTCGACAACGAAACCGGCGGCATCCTCGCACTCGTTGGCGGGCGTGACTATCGCCAGAGCAAATTCAACCGCGCCACACTCGGCCAGCGCCAGATCGGCTCCACGGTGAAACCCTTCGTTTATGCGTCCGCTCTCGCCAGCGGCTTTCTACCCGGCACTTTGATTGAGGATGCCCCGCTCCGTCCCGGCGAGATTGAGGGTGCCGATCCTGCCTGGAATCCGCAGAACTCAGATAACAAATTTCTCGGCCAGCAGACACTCACCGCCGGTCTCGTGCAGAGCCGCAACACCATGACCATCCGCCTCGGCAACTACGCCGGGCTCGACCGCGTGCTGCGTGTGCTTGGCGATGCTGGCATCTGCGAGCATGTGGTCAAAAATCCCCAGCTCTTCATCGGCAATCTCGCCGGCAACCCCCGTGAACTCGCCAGCGCCTTCACCATCTTTCCCAACGATGGCAAGCGCCGCCGCCCCTTCCTCATCCACAAAATCACCGACAAAGCGGGCAACGTGCTTTTCGATGCCAGCATCATCGAGGTCGATGTCGTCTCCCCCGGAGTCGCGCACATCATGCGCCGCATCCTCGGTCAGGTCATGGACAAAGGCACCGCCGCCAGCGTCCGCTCTCAGCATGGCTTCAAAGAACCCGGCGGTGGCAAAACGGGCACGACGAATGACTACAAAGACGCCTGGTTCGCGGGCTATACCGACCGCATCACCTGCGCCGTGTGGGTGGGTTTGGACAAACCGGAAACCATCATCGACGAAGGCTACGGCAGCCGTATGTCCATCCCCATCTGGGCGGACGTGGCGAAGAAGGCGGTCGAGCTTGGCTACATCCCCGCCGGTCCTCGTGCCGAACCACCTCTGACAAAAGTAGCCCTCTGCCGTACCAGCAGCCAGCTTGCCACGCCCGGCTGTCAGTCAGTCGGAGCGGCCTATGAAGACGAGCTGCCTTACGAACTCGTCCCCCAGGGATTCTGCGAGGCTCACAACGGCATGATCGCCCAACCAAGTTCTGCTCCGCGTGCATCCGGTCCTCGTGGCCTAGGTTTGTTTGACCGGATTCGCGGCTGGTTCAGATGAGGAATCTCCCTGCCATGAAACGTCTCTCTTTTATTCTTACCCTCTTTGCCCCTCTGCTGGCGCTCGCTGGGAAACTTGAGATCCCTGAGCGCGTCGGCACCACCGAGCACTTCCGCCAGTTGCTGCTCGCCACGAAATGGTCGTGGCGGAATGTTCAGGCAGGAGTGCCTGACCGTGAGTGTGTCTTCATGGACGATGGAACCTTTCGTCACCCGAACTTCACCGCAAAGTTCAAGGTCAAAGACCTGCACGTCGTGGAACTCATCCGTAAAGGCGGCAAGGCAGTGCTGACCTTTGATGAGAGCTACACGCGCTTCGAAGCCATCGACTTCAACAAGAAGCGGATCACCGGCAGCAGGCTCTGACAGCTCGGCAAACACGGCCCATCACTGCGCAAGATCGGGCGGGCGGCGTGGAGCTTTGGCGACGTTGATAGTGGCCTCATGATCAATCTCACCCGTCTTTACTGCGATATCGCCCAGCCCATGGATCACCTGCGTTATGGTCGCGGCCATGGTGCGCCGACTACGGCTGCCGAGCGTCGGCCCATCGTGGTCTGGAATATCACCCGCCGCTGCAATCTGAAGTGCCTGCATTGCTACCAGGACTCCGACTCGAAGCATTACCCCGGCGAACTCGACTGGAATCAATGCGTCGGCGTCGTGGATGACCTCGCTCAGTTCAAAGTGCCTGCGCTTCTGCTCTCCGGCGGTGAGCCGATGATCCATCCGAAGTTCTTCGAACTCGCCGAATACGCCACCAGCAAAGGTCTCCGCCTCACGCTTTCCACCAACGGCACGCTTATCGACGCCGACAAAGCCCAGCGCCTCAAAGACATCGGCTTTTCCTACGTCGGTATCTCGCTCGATGGCATGGGCGCGACTCATGACCACTTCCGTGGCAAAACAGGTGCTTTTGACAAAGCCGTGGCCGCCTTCCGCCACTGCAAAGCCGTCGGTCAAAAAGTCGGGCTCCGCCTCACGCTGTCGCAGCACAACATCGACGACATCGACAACATCCTCGACTTCATCGAGCGCGAAGACATCGAACGCGTCTGCTTCTACCACCTCGTCTATAGCGGACGTGGGGCCGACCTCATCGAAGTCGCTCATGAAGACACCCGCAAGGCGCTCGACAAGATCCTGGACCGCACCGCGAAGTGGGCTGCCAGCGGCAAACCGCGCGAAGTTTTGACCGTCGATCAACCTGTCGATGGCCCCTATCTCTACATGCGCCTGCTACGTGAGAATCCCGAGCGTGCCGCGAAGGCCATGGAACTGCTCACCTGGAATGGCGGCGGCGCGAACAGTTCCGGTACCGGCATCAGCAACATCGATACCCAAGGCAATGTGCATCCCGACCAGTTCTGGCACAGCCTCAACCTCGGCAACGTGAAGGATCGCCCCTTCAGCGAGATCTGGACGAACCGCGACCACCCTGAACTCACCGCCTTGCGCAATCGTACGCAGCATCTCACCGGCCGCTGTGCGAGCTGCCGCTGGCTGAATGTCTGCGGTGGTGGCTTCCGTGTGCGTGCGCTGCAAATGACCGGCGATTTCTGGGCTCCTGACCCGTCCTGCTATCTGAACGAAGAGGAAACTCTCGCGCAGGCGGCTTGATCAGCGCTTCTTGCCGCCGCCACGTTTTGGCTTCGGGTAGGTGACGCTCTTTGGCTTTGGCAAAACACCGCCGTCATCGGCATTCAACCCAGCTTGCTTCTTTAGCTCGCGGATCTGGTCGCGGATAAGGGCGGCGCGCTCGAACTCGAGCTTGGTGGCGGCTTCGGCCATTTCGCCTTCGAGTTCGCGGATGACTTCAGTTACGGCGAAGTCGCCTCCGCCACCTTCGCGCAGGACGCTTTCTTCGAGTTCGCGGGCTTTACCAAGCGTGTGCAGCGACTCCTGCACGCCGCGTTTGATCGTTTGCGGGGTAATGCCGTGCTTCGTGTTGTGATCGAGCTGCACCTGCCGGCGATAGTTGCTGATGCTGAGCAGGGCTTTGATGCTCTTTGTTTCGATGTCGGCAAAGAGCACGACCTCGCCCGCAACGTGTCGTGCAGCACGTCCAGAAGTCTGGATGAGTGAGGTCTCGCTGCGGAGGAAGCCTTCTTTGTCGGCATCCAGAATGCAGACGAGACTGACTTCGGGAAGGTCGAGACCTTCGCGCAGCAGATTGATGCCGACCAGCACATCGCAGTCGCCTTTGCGCAGGCTGCGGAGGATCTCGACTCGCTCGATGGCGTCGATGTCGCTGTGGAGGTAGCGCACCTTCATGTCGAGATTGCGCAGGTAGTCGGTGAGATCTTCGGCGGTGCGCTTGGTGAGTGTGGTGACGAGCACACGCTCACCTTTCTCGATGCGCTGACGGCAAAGCTCGATGGTTTCATCGATCTGGCCTTTGAGCGGCTTGATGGTGATGATGGGATCAAGCAGGCCGGTGGGGCGGATGATTTGCTCGACGACGAGCGGCTTGCCCTTCGTGGTGACATCGAACTTTTCAACAGGCTGTGAGCTGCCACTGACTCGCACAGCGATGCCTGGCAGCGCAGCGGGCACGCCTTCTTCTTCACCGATGCGCTCGCGCTGATGCGGGATGTAGGTGGCATTGCCGACGACGCTGTTTTCGATCTCAAAGCGGGCCGGTGTGGCGCTGACATAGACGAGCTGGCCCACCGCATCCATGAACTCGGGGAACTTCATCGGGCGGTTGTCGAGCGCACTCGGCAGGCGAAATCCGTGATCGACGAGCACGGTCTTGCGCGACTTGTCGCCCTCATACATGCCGCCGATCTGCGGGATGGTGGCGTGGCTTTCATCGACGAGGCAGAGGAAGTCATCAGGGAAGAAATCCAACAACGTGCCCGGCGTGGCTCCAGGCTCGCGACCCGTGAGATGGCGGCTGTAGTTTTCGATGCCCTGGCAGAAGCCCATCTCCTGCATCATCTCGATGTCGTGCTCAGTGCGCATCCGCAGGCGCTGGGCTTCGAGCAGTTTGCCTTCCTTTTCAAACCAGGCCACGCGCTCAGTCATCTCATCGCGGATTTTGACGATGGCTTTTTTCAGCTTGTCGCCCGGCGTGACGAACTGCTTCGCGGGGAAGATGGTGTAGCTTGGCATCTTCAGCGTGACGGTGCCCGTGAGCACATCTACGGCGCTGATGCGGTCGATCTCATCGCCGAAGAACTCGATGCGGATGGCTTCGCTGTCGAGGTAGGCGGGCACGACTTCCACGACGTCGCCGCGAGCACGGAAGGTGCCGCGTTTGAGCTGCACATCATTGCGCTCGTAAAGCATGTCCACGAGGCGCGTGAGCAGTGTCTCGCGTGAGATTTGCTGGCCGACATGCACGGGCAACATCATGCCCTCATAGTCCTCCGGCGAACCGAGGCCGTAGATGCACGAGACGCTGGCGATGACGATGACATCCTTCCGCGTGATGAGCGCTCCCATGCTGGAGAGGCGCAGGCGCTCGATCTCGTCATTCACGTTTGAGTCCTTCTCGATGTAGGTGTCCGTGCGCGCGATGTAGGCCTCGGGCTGGTAGTAGTCGAAGTAGCTCACGAAGTACTCGACGGCGTTGTTCGGGAAGAAGTTTTTGAATTCCGAGTAGAGCTGCGCTGCGAGCGTCTTATTATGGGAAAACACCAGCGCCGGCTTGCCGATCTGCGCGATGATGTTCGCCATCGTGAACGTCTTCCCCGAGCCCGTGACACCGAGCAAGGTCTGGTGCCGATTCCCCGCGCGGATTGACTTCACCAGCTTCTCAATCGCCTGCCCCTGATCTCCGCAGGGCGCGTATTCTTGATTGAGCTGGAAAGGGGACATGGGCGGGGTCAATGGCTACGCCGTCAAAGGCGGTCAAGGTGAGTCAAGATCACCTGATCAGGCTGTTTTCTCTGCTTCACAACTCCAGCATACCTCGAAGCTGCTCGGATTGCTCTCGCCACACTTCTCGCACGTCCACTCAGCGATTTCAGGACCGGCTTCAGGATAGTGATGCGGCTTCAGAAGCTCGATGGCTTCATCATAGCGGCTGTCATCAACGATACAGAGCGTGGGCTGGAAGATGGGCGAGATGACATTCAGCGTCTGCGCTCCAGCATCGTTTTGGATGAAGCAGACGATCCCCGCCTCATCGAGCACCGACTTGTAGAAGCCGATGCGGGAGGAATCCATGCTGGTATAGAGTTCTTTCATGAGGGTTCAGACTTCGAACTCATCCGCCGGATCAAAGGGCGGCATCGGGATGTTGATGATCTTGAGTTTGCCGACGGCACGATGCACACAGCCGGGGCGGATCATCACGGAGGTCATCGGCTTGAGCGGGATTCGCTCGCTATCGGCTTCGAGATAGCCTTCGCCCTCCAGCACGATGTAGATCTCCGTCATCTTCTGATGGTAGTGCGCCTTGCTGTCCGCATGGATGTCCGTGAGATGCACCGTAGCCAGCGTGTTCCAGGGCTCCTTGAAAGCACGACGAGCTTGTCCGCAGGGACAAGGTGTCGGTGGGATTTCATCAAGCTGAGCGACGGCGAAGCGGGGGAAGGACATAAATGACGAATGAGTAAAACCGATGTGTTCCGCGAAGCTTTAGCGAAGAAGAAATAACGAAGTCAATCACTGGCGCGGTTGCTCGTGGACATAGGTGGCTGCGTCACGCGCGGCGTGGAGGACGTAAAGGATGCGAACGCCCGCATCATTCAGCAGTGGGCGGTAGTAGATGAGGTAGTTCGGGTAGGCTGTGACCGTGAACATGCGGATGCCACGAAGGATTCGGCGGACAAAGTGCTGGGTAGTGCCAAGCATGGGCTGGCTGGCGAGGAGATCAAAAGTCTCTGTGATCGCCTCCGTCACCTGATCTGCTGCCGCAGGGTTGTCTCTGGCGATGTAGGCTGCGATGTCCTCCAAATCGACGGATTCAACATCAGGATGGAGTTCGTACCCACGGTTATACATGTGTGGTCGTCTGCTTGATTCTAGCAAGTGCTCTGGCCATGACCCGCTCTTTCAGAGCCTTGGAGTCAGTGATCCGAATGAACGGCCCTTGATCCCGTTCCAGCAGCATGTCTTCGAGCTGCTTCTGAGCGGGGTCCGTGTAGGCGGGTTCTTCCTCCTCCTGGATTTGGCTGCGAGTGACGACGTAGGAGACGAGATAGCTCTCCGGCGTCGTGTTTTCGTTCTCTGCCTGGCGGGTCAGCCAGGGCATGGCTGCTTCGGGGAGATCAATAGTAAGCTGCGGCATGGCATGAGATTATCATGCCACCTCAAACTCGGCACGGCCTTTTTACAGCGCCGCCAGCGCCTCCGCCGCCACTTCTGCAGCGCGGGCCATGTCGGCTTCGTCGTGGGCGAGGCTGATGAAGCCGGTCTCGAACTGGCTGGGGGCGAAGTACACGCCGTTGTCGAGGCAGTGGTGGAAGAACTTGCGGAAGGCGGCGAGGTCGGAGGTCTTGGCGTCTTGCAGGTTGTGGACTTCCTTCTCGGTGAAAAAGAGGCAGAACATGCTGCCTTTGCGATACCAGCGGTAGCCGAGGCCTTTCTTCTTCAGCACGTCGAGCACGGCGTCTTCCATGATCTTGCCGATGGCTTCGAGATGCTTGTAGCCTTGCTGTTTGTCCATTTCATGAAGTTGCGCGAGTCCGGCCGCGAGGGCGACGGGATTGCCGCTGAGCGTGCCGGCCTGATACACAGGGCCGAGCGGCGCGAGGAAATCCATGATGTCAGCACGACCACCGAAGGCTCCGACGGGCAGACCACCGCCAATGACTTTACCGAGGCAGGTGAGATCTGGCGTGATGCCCTCCAGCTCCTGCACGCCGCCTTTGGCGAGGCGGAAGCCAGTCATGACTTCATCAAAAATGAGGATGGTTCCGTGCTTCGCCGTGATGTCGCGCAGCTTTTGCAGGAAGCCGGGCTTTGGCAAAATGAGGCCTGCATTGGCCGGGTAGGGCTCGACGATGAGCGCGGCGATCTCGTGACCTTTCTTTTCAAACAGCTCCTCCAGCGCTGCTTCGTCGTTGAAGGGAAGCACGGTGGTCAACTCGGCAAAGGCACGGGGCACGCCGGCGCTGTCGGGATTGCCATGGGTCAGAGCACCACTGCCCGCGGCGACGAGGAGGCTGTCGCTATGACCGTGGTAACAGCCATCGAACTTCACGAGTCGATCTCTGCCGGTGAAACCACGTGCGAGGCGGATGGCGGACATGGTGGCCTCCGTGCCGCTGCTGACCATGCGCACTTTTTGGATGGATGGCACCCACTCGCAGATCATGCGGGCCATCTCGACTTCATACGGATTCGGGATGCCGAAGCTGACGCCTTCCTTCGCGGCATTGTGGATGGCTTCGATCACTGGACGTGGCGCATGACCGAGGATGGCCGGCCCCCAGGTGCCGACGAAGTCGATCATCTCGCGGCCATCAACATCCCAGATGCGGCTGCCTTTGGCGCGGCGGACGAAGAAGGGATCTCCACCGACATTGCGGAACGCGCGCACGGGCGAGTTCACACCGCCGGGGATGTATTGCTTGGCGAGATCGAAGAGCTTGGTTGAGATGGGTCCGTTGGGCATTGCGAAACGGATACGCGGGAGGTCGTCAGCGTCGAACAAAAGCTTGCTGTGCCGCTGCCACAATCTCTTCCACCGGAGCCAGTCGTCCCACGCCTTCGTAACCACAGGCGAGCAAACCTTCGGCGGGCTCGATGAAGCTGACGCCCCAGGCTTTGAGGGTCTCGACATTTCGCAAAGTGGCGGGGTGCTGCCACATTTTGCCATTCATGGCCGGGGCGATGAGGATCGGCGCACGCGTGGCAAGGGCGATGGCCGTGAGCGCATCATTGGCGAAGCCATGGGCCATGGCAGCGAGGATATTCGCGGTGGCTGGGGCGATGAGCAGGAGGTCGGCGTCATCGGCGAGCTGGATGTGGCCGGGCTGCCAGCCTTCTTTTTCGGCAAAGAGATCGGTGATGACCGGGCGACGCGAAAGGGTGCCGAGGGTGAGCGGCGTGACGAATTCCACGGCTTCCTTCGTGAGCACGCAGGTCACCACATGCCCGGCTTTAGTGAGCTGGCTGGCGATGTCCGCCGCTTTATATGCTGCGATGGAGCCAGTGATGCCGAGAACGATGTTTGCCATAGGCGGACAGAAAGCCGGAAGCTGAAAACTGAAAGCTGAAATTGCATTTCTGGCGGCTCAGAGCGACCCGAGGTCATGTCTTTCCTGAAACGATTCGAAGTCTGGGTGCTGTTGATCCTCGGTGGTGGCGCTGCCGTCTGGGTGCTCATGGACAAACCTGTGGTCGAGGGCGATCCGCAGCCGATCGAGTCCACGAGCACCGACCCTGCACTGGTGATCCACCGCTGCACGCTGGAGCGTGACTTTGGCAATGCGCGGCTGGACATCGAACTGCGCTACCGCAATGCGAGCCCGCGCCCGCTGATCCTGCAACCGCCGGATGTGAAGCTCACGACTGGCGATGGCAAAGAGGTGCCGCTGTACATCCTGCCGGTGGAGAAACCGCCACAGATCGCTGCTCAAACCTCGCAGAGTGTGCGGCTCCGCTACTGGCTGGAGGCTTCACATTTGAATTCGTCGCTCACGCTGGATGTGCGCGGCGCGAAGGCAGAGGTGAAATCTGACGCACCTCTGGATTTGACGAAGTTGGAGAGCAAGAAGTCGAAGCTGTGGCAAGGCAGCATCCGCTGATCATTTCACCATGGGTAATGACTGGATGAACAGGCTGTAAAACTCGTTCTCCTCGGCTTCCATGCCATCGCTTTCGAGGATGGCATTGAGGACATCACAGGCCTCCTTTTGCGCACCCTTCGTCGTGAAGACGGCGGCGCGTTTGTTGAGGTAGTCAAAGACGGTTTCATCACTCTCGGAAGCTTCGCGGGCACGGGCGAAGGATTCCTCGATGAAGAGGTCTTTGGGGTAGTCGGACTTCCAGCCCTTTTTTACAAAGGTCTGCTTCAGCAAATCTTCCTCGGCGAGGGAGACATGGGCATCGGCATAGATGGAAAGGGAGAGGAGGTCGAAGAGGGCTTCGCGTTGCGGCTGAGTCATGCTGGAGTGAGTTTCATCTGACGGCGGGCCGTTTGTCGATGCTGAAAACGTGCCGTTTTTTATCCTGAGTGGTCGATTCTTAGCCTCCCTGAAGTTCGCGGCGGACATCCGTGATGCCATCCCGGAGGGAATAAAGCTCCGCCTGCCAGCCATCCAAAAGGGAGTGATGGGCGGCATATTCGGGGAGTTCGTGCAGGGAGTTCAGCGCAGCGAGCGCCTCGTTGGCCCAGTTCAGGCAGCGCTTGGTGATGGCGAGGACGTGGCCTGTGTCGATGTCGATTCTGGTGGTCACTCGGCGGCGCATGATGCCGAGTGCCCCGGCGAGTTTGCCGGAGATCTGCATCACGTTGGAAAGGAAGACATCCAGCGGGTGGCCGGGCTCCTCATCTCGCGGATCATCCAGTCCGGCACTGCGCATTTCTTCAAAAACACGCATCATGAACTTCCTGGACTGCTTCTGAAGCGGATGACGGTCGATTTCACCGAAGATGTCATCGTCTTCATCATCCTCGTCAGCAACTTCGTCGTCCGAGTCCTCCACGTCTTCATCGTCCTCGATGAGATCTTCGTCGTCGTCCTCGACTTCGCCATTCTCGACAGCCTGGCAGGCCTCGTTCATTGCCTCGATCCATTCTCGACGGCGCTTTTTCTCGGGTGAATCATCGTCGGAGGGCAGCACGCCTTCCTGCTCATCGGCCATGTCTTCGATGATGTGATCCCAGCCCATGACAAAGGCGATCTTTCTCTCGGATTCATCGTCTTCGATGTACTTGTCATGCGCCTCCATGCTGGCGTCGTTGAGACGGTCGGAGGCCTTCAGTTGCTCCTCCCATTTCTCCTCTGTGAAGTCTTCCTGGCGCAGTTCGTCATCGTATTCGCCGTCTTCAGGCTGGGGAGGACGCTGAATGATGCCGGCGAGGTATTCACGCATGGCGTGCATGTTGGCCAGTTTTTGCGCGGCCTCATCATCCTCATCCATCTGCCAGGAGTGCTCGATGACCTCGATCTCGAAGTCGGCGCTCTCGACCACGCAGCGACCGTGCTCAACGGTGAACCATTCGAGGTAGAGGCTGTTCCTCATCTCGGTGGGCATCGAGTCGATGTTTCCCTCCCGATACGCCTGTCGCCACTCTTCCTCAGGCACAGTGAAGACCTTCACTTTTCGTGAAGCGGTGATGTCTCCCACCCAGCCTGCCTGAACGCCCGCGGTGGTTGGAATTTTGAACTGTCGCTTTGGGGTCGGATTGGAAAAGCGCAGCCGACTGCCCGCGATGTCCTGCCAGGCATCGCCGGCTAAATCGAACAGCAGGGGTTCTTTGCGCCCGAGGATCTCCAGACGCACCTGCACACGGCCCTGCTCGGTGTTGTCGAGTTCACCGCGCACGATCGCCTGATCAAATTTCCATGCCATGACGAAGGGTAGCCATGTGGTGGCAGCAGGGACAAGAAAAAGTCGAGCATTAGCACGGCGAATGCGTAGATTTTTCCGATGTCCGCACAGCTCGAACTCTTTCAAGACAGCCCTTCCACGCGAACGGAGTTGGCGGCGTTTTTGAAGACGCAGTTTTTGGGAGAAGACGCCTGCGATGAGCCGCAGTGGCTGCGGCGTTTCGCCTACTGGTGGGATGAAAACCCCTTTGCTCAGGCGCATCCATGCCGTGGCTGGTGCCTGCGGGATGGGGATCATATGGTCGGCTATCTCGGCACGATCCCGACGCTTTATGAAGACGCCACGGGCAAGCCCATCCCGGCCTTGATCGCCACCTCCTGGGCGGTGACGGAGGGCCACCGGCACGCCGCGCTGCCGATGGGAATGATGCTCCAGCGTCAGGGGCGTGACCTCCTGCTGGTGGACACGACACCGAGCCCGGAGGTGCAAGCGCTGCTCACACGCTGGGGCTGGACTCCCCGGATGCAGGTGCGCCGCAGTCTCGTCGTGCGTGGCATCCCGGCCGCTCTGTTCGCCGGCGTGATGAATGCAGATCTCACAAAGCTGGGACCTGAGCGGGAGGTGACCACGGACGTTCGGCGGGTGCGCCACATCTCCCCCGGCCTTGCCAAAGGCTTCGTTCAGAAGCACATCACGCCCGAGTACCTCCGCTGGTATGCGGCGTCGCCGATGCGGCAGCACCATTTTGTCGGTATCGTAGATCAGGAGGGTGGCCTGAGTTCTTATGTGATGCTCATCGCCAAGCCCATCCGCGGCGTGCCCACCTGGAAGGTGATGGACTGGTTCACCACGCTGGAGACGAATCATGAGCTACGGTTACTCATCGGCTGGCTCATTCGCCATTCTCCTGCTGATCACGGGAACTGGTGGCCCTTCATCAGCCTCGCGGCTTTCCTTCCGGATGATCCCTGGCAGGGCGTGCCGCAGTTTTACCAGCGGGAGGAAAGGATCAGCCATTTCTGCTGGCTGCCTCCGGCTCTGAAAGACCAGCCTCTGCGCCAGGTGATGGCCGAGGGCGACTGGGGGCTTTGAATCTCAGCTCACCAGGGCGAGCACGTTTGCCGGTGTGGCAAAGGCATCGACGGTGATTTTTTCATCCGGGATCGTGACCCCAAACTCCTGCTCCAGCGCCATCAGCAGCTCGATGGATTGCAGCGAATCCAGCCCCAGTTTGCCGAGATCTGCATCCATGGGCAACCCGGCGTCTGCGGGGAGGAGGCGGAGAAAGGGACGCAGCAGGGCGATGAGACGGTCTTCAGAGGAAAGCATGACGGGGGGACGAAAAAATCAGGCAGACAGCCGCTCGTGTCCATGGCGCAATCGCCAGACTTCGACTTCTTGGCCGCTTTCATGGGCGATCTCGACCGGCGGCGGATGGCTGAGGAAGGCGAGCAGGCTGGCTGTGAGACCGTAGGCGCCGACGTTTGGGATGCCGATGAGGTCGCCGGGCTCGACGGGCGGAATCTTCAAGCCGCGCGCCAGACAGTCCAGCGGCGTGCATAAAGGCCCGACGAGATCTGCCGTGATCATTGGCTCCGCCGACACCTCACGGCTGAGGTTTTGCATAGTCACCGCCCCGCGCGGCACGCGCCCGAGTCCGGCCATGCCGCCGAGATGATGAATGCCGGTATCGAGAATGATGAAGGTCTTCGTCGGCAGGGATTTCACTTCCAGCACACGGGCCACGAGCCAGCCGCTGCTAGCGCTGAGATAGCGGCCGGACTCGAACCAAAGTTCCGCGCCGGCCTTGGCGAAGTCCGTGCTCTGCCAGACGTCATCCAACCGCTGGCGCAGGCCATCGAGCACGGGCGGGGTGTGATCGTTCGCGTAAGGCCAGGGGAAGCCGCCACCCGCATTGATGATGCGGCAGTCGAAGCCCAAGGCCGACTGCACTCGCCGGGCGGCGGCAAGAGCGCGCTGGGTATTCGTCGTGAGTGCATCCACGCCAGAAACCTGAGTGCCAAAGTACACATGCACGCCACAGACATCGAGATGGGGCTGGAGCACACGCTCACGCGCGGCAGGAGTCAGCAGCAGCGATTCCTCGAAGCCGAACTGGCTCTCCACGCCGCTCATGGCGAGACGAGCGTCCGGTGCCTCGGCGGGATTCACCCGCAGCAGCACCTGCGCGGTGATGCCACGCTGCTGGCAGAGATCTGAAAGCAGCGCCAGATCGCGGAAGGACTCGCTGGAGAAAAGCCGGATGCCGGCAGCCAGCGCGGTTTCGATTTCCAGGCGTGTCTTACCGGGTCCGCCGAAGAGCATTTGATCTCCCGTGAAGCCTGCGGCCTGCGCGGCGGCGAGTTCTCCTTCCGAGGTGATTTCAGCACGGCAACCCGCCTCCCGCACCCGTCGAGCGATGGCAGGCAAGGGGTTCGCTTTGAAGGAATAGCAGACCGAAGCGCCGTCTGGCAGTGCCGCAAAAAGCTCCGCAGCTCGAGAGCTAACTCCGGCCAGATCATAGGCGTAAAAGGGGGTGCCGTGATGCGTGGCGAGAGTCTGGGCGAGCGTGGCATTCATGCGGCGGAGGAAAGCAGCGCGCGGAGAGCTTTACGATCCACTTTTTGATTCGCCGTGCGTGGCAGATCGGGCAGGTGGATGAGTCGATCCGGCAGCTTGGCGCGCTCGAGATGCTGCGCGAGCGCGGTCAGGATCTCCGCATCTTCCAAAGGACCGCCGGTGGAGGCGATGAAGAGGCAGAGCTGGTTCTGCGCCTCGTCTTTGATGCAGCCAGCGGCAGTGACGCCATGCACGCGGCAGGCAGCCTCCTCGATCTCCACCGGGCTCATGCGGTGGCCCTTGTGCTTGATCATGAAATCACTGCGTGCCTGGAAGTGCAGGAAGCCTTCGGCATCCACCGCGCCGTAGTCTCCGGTCACGAGCAGACGCCTACCATCCAGCAATGTGCGGTAGCGTTTCGCCGTCTCCTCGGGTGCTCGCCAGTAGCCGAGGCCCACATGCGGTCCGCTGACGATGAACTCCCCGACTTCTCCCGGCAGCAGCCTTTCTCCGTCAGGCGACTCGGTCCAGACTTCCGTGCCATCCAGCGCACGACCGACGCTGTTTTCGTGCGCGTCGATCTCCTCCGGCAGCAGGATGGAGACACGCTTGCACTCCGTGAGGCCATACATCGGGAATACGCGCGCCTGGGGAAAGAGCTGCTGGAGCTGACGAATGTGCGGCAGCGGCAGGTGATCGCCCGTGTTGCTCAGCATCCGCAGATGGGGCAGTGCCACGGGCCGCCAGGACTGCATCTTGATGAGTCCAGCGAAGAGCGTCGGCACGCCGGGAAGCACCGTGATCTCATGCCGCGCGAGGATGCGCGGCAGCTCTGGCCCAGCCATCTCGGAGCGCCCGATGAAGAGCGCAGCTCCACTCATCAGCGCATAAAAAATCTGGTAGAAACCGTAGTCGAAGGATAGAGGCAGGAAGACGCCGATTCGGTCCGTCTCCCGATACTGAAGCCGCGCCAAAATCGCCCGCGTGACGAAATCCACATTCGCATGGCTCAGCATCACCCCGCGCGGCATCCCGGTGGAGCCGGAAGTGAAAACGAGGAAGGCCAGGGCATCTCCGCCCTCGGGTTTCGGTAGCTCGACGGCTTCCGTTTCACTCAAAGCGGCGAAGTCCTGATCGAGCGACACGACCTTGGCCGTGCCGCAGAAGGGGCGGAGATCGGCCCGCTTCTCCTCCAGCAAGATCAAAGACGGCTCGCATTGCCCGACGATGCGCTGAAAAGACTCCGCCTTGATCTGCGAGGTGAGCACGGAAAAGACCAGCCCGGCACGGGTCGCTGCGAGAGTCGTCAGCGGCAGCTCCACGCGGTTCTCGGACACGATCAGCACTCGATCTCCTGTCCGCGCTCCCAGCTTCATCATGCCTGCAGCCAACCGCTCCACCCGTGAGGCGGCTTCGGCGAAGGTCAGGCTTTGCCGATCATCAAACAGGAACGTCCGCTGCGGGAAACGCAGAGCGGCCTGGGAGAGCAGGTCTTGAAGATGAAAATCAGGCATCGGGGGGGATGAGCCGGAAATGAACGCTCAGCCCATTTCGGAGGCAAGGTGGAATACGTTCTTCCTTGTCGTGTCAGCCGCCACATCAATGCCTGCGCGGCCCGCGATTGGCTTCCTGCTTCACAAACAACGGCTCCAGGTGCTCGCGAATCCACGCGAAGGCGGGCTCCATTCCCTCACGCTGATAAATGACGCCGATATCCGCCTCGACCTTCGTCGGATTGCCGAAGCAGTTCAGGAACTGATTGCAGGTAAAGCGCGTCTTCATCTCCGCATCCATCGCACCATGATGCCGCAGCACCCACGAGCGAACATACAACTCCAGCACGGCATCGCCGATCCAGGCATCTTGGCGGAGTTTTTCGAGAGGATGAGGAGCGTCAGGCATTCGCCAGATTGCCCGAGGTCACTGCGGTGCCAAGCAGGAATTAGCGGCGTGTGGATGATGACACTTCATTTTCACCCGGAATAGACTTCGCTGATCTCGCTCCCACTCCACGAATCCTCTTTCGTCTGAAAGGATGACGGCTGACGTAACGGTTGTGTCGTCGCCAAAACTCTGCATCCCCCTGCGACCATGAAATCCCTCTTTGCCACCCTCGCCGCCATGTCCCTCCTCGCCACCTCCGCCACTGCTGCTGATCCCGCCCCCTCGGGCAAAACGGAGTCCGCCATCATCGGTGGCGGCTGCTTCTGGTGCGTGGAGGCCCAGTACAAAATGCTCAAAGGCGTGAACAAGGTCGTCAGCGGCTACGCCGGCGGCCATGTGGACAATCCGACCTACCAGCAGGTCTGCGAAAAGACCACCGGCCATGCCGAAGTCATCAAGATCGACTACGACCCCTCCATCATCACCTTCAAGGACATCATCGACCTCTTCTGGCTCGCCCATGATCCCACCACCCTGAACCGCCAGGGCAACGACGAAGGCCCTCAGTATCGCTCCACCATCATGTACACCAGCGAGGAGCAGAAGAAGATCGCCGAAGCCTCCATGGCCGAAGCTCAAAAAGATAGCCCCGAGAAGATCGTCACCGAGATCGTGCCGCTGAAAAAATTCTACCCCGCCGAGGACTACCACCAGGACTACTTCGCCAACAACCCGTATGCCGGTTACTGCCGCGTCGTCGTCAGCCCGAAGGTGATCAAGTTCCGCAAAAAGCTAGAAGAGAAGGCCAAGCTGAAAGTTGAGGCAAAGTAAGATAGCCGCTGCATCGAAGCGAGGGCCAAACATTCAAAAGGGTCAAGGGAGTCGCCCCCCTTGACCCTTTTTGCTTCGACAGAATTACAACGAGATCACTTCCCCCACTGCCAGGCTTCATTGAAGAAACCGGCATCGGCGATGCCGCCAGCGGCGCGGGGCGTCTTCGGCTGGGTGAGATCGATCACGGCCCAGTCGGGCAGTTTGGCGATCTGGCGGGCGTTGTTGAGGTAGTCGTATTCGCGATAGGTAAAGCTACTGTTGATGACGATGTAGCGCTTCGGGTTCAGCGGGTTCGGATAGACGAGCACGGGCGCGTGGGTGGCGGTGTCGTAGGTTTTACCGTTGGCGATGAGCTTGCCGTTCGTCCACTGGATGGGCAGTTTAGCGATGACTTTGGCGAGCACGGCGTTGCTCTGCGGATCGCCCCAGAGGATGAGATTGTTGGCGGCGATGTCGGCATCGGTGATGGCTTTGTCATCCTTCGCAGGAGCATCGCCACGGAACTGGCGACGCCACTCGAAGCTGGCGCGATCCATCTCGGCTTTGGTCCAGGCGCCGACTTTGTCGTTCATGGCGATGCCGGTGGGTTTCACGAAGAGGAAGCTGTCCATGAAAGCGTCGTCGATGGGGCCGGAGAGACCGTGCTGCTTCACGATCTTGCCCTCTTCATGGGCGGTGAGCGTCTGCTGCCACTTGCTACCGCTACGGCGCAGATGCACGACCCAGGAGCGATCCGTCTTTGGGCGCACGACTTCCAGCGCGGTGCCATCAATCTTCACGGTGGGCTTTTCGCGGACGCTGAGCGGGCAGTGGCCGGCGGGGAAGTCGAGGGTGATGGCGGCGACGTTCTGCGTTTTGATCGTGACTTCGGCATCGCCGGTGATTTCGGCATGGACGCGGGTGCGCTCCCAGTGCTTCTCCAGCTCGTCCACCGTGATCCAGTGCATGGAGTTGTAGCGAAGGAACCAGGTGGTGAAGTGGATCTCACGCGGTGTGCGGTCACGACCGACGGCAGCGATGGCGGCGAGGCGCTTTTCAACTTCGATGAGGGCGTTGGGCTCGATTTTATGCGCGGTCTGCGGGCCGATGATGTGGGTCAGCTCGATGTTTTCCTCGCGGAGGTAGCGCTCCATGATGTCGGCGGCCTGCTTCTGCTTATCGATCTCGCCGCTGTAGGCCACGGTGGGGACGTGGAAGAGGTTCAAGGCGCTGTCGGTGGCGTTGTACCAATGCCAGAGCGTCTTTTCATAGGCGGGGATTTTGGAGACGTCCTCGCTCTGGAAGACATTGAGGAACTCAGGGGTCTCGGCAAAACCTGCGCCGGGGTTCGCAGCGCACCATTTCTCCGCGTAGTTCACGGCGAACTGCCAGGCAGCGGCACCACCCATGCTGAAGCCGCGGACGATGGTGCGGTCTTCGTCGATGGCGTAGAACTTCTTGGCGTGATCGAGCGCCTCCAGCAGATCGACTTCACCGGCAAATTTGTTCGCGCAGCAGTAGCGGCCATAGGGGTGCAAAACGAGCGTGTTGGCCGGAGCGACATTGCCAACCTGCTTGCGGCGTTGGTCGATGAAACCCATCTCGCTCAGCGTCTCGCCACGGCCATGGCACCAGGCATCCAGACGCGATGGCGCACCGCTGTAGCTCTCTGGAATGACCATGCCGTAGGGCTGCACGGAGCCGTCGATCTTTGAGCGATAGCCACGGACGACGAGACCTTTCTGCGTCGTCCACGGATGCTGGCCGTTCTTGAGCTGCTCGGCGCGTTGTTTGCCTTCGGCGATGATTTCCTGGGCAGCTTTCAGCTCGGTGAGTTTGTGGACTTCGTTGTACTTCAGCGCCCAATCCACCGCCTTGTGGTAAATCTCCACATCGGGTAGCAGATCGGCGAGCTTCGGGTTCTTTGCCTGAGCCTTGGCGGCTGCGTCGATAGCAGCACGCAGCTCCGTCAGACCTTGCTGGAGAGCTTTGGCATCTGCCTCCGGCACGGCGACTCCGGGAGGCGGAATCGGGCGGACATTTTCAGCGAGGTTGTCCTTGGGACCATCGGCAAGGGCGATGATAGGAATTAGGGCGAGAGCGAGGCGTTTCATGGTTGGGAGAATGTGAACGGAGGCTTACGCTTTGCGGCGTGCTTTCTTCTTCGCTGGTTTGGCAGGCTTCGCCGGTTTCGCAGCTTTGAAGGGCGACTCCACGGCAATGAGCGGGCAGGTGTAGATCTCAAAAGGTCCGGCGGTGGCGCTGTCGAACTCGGCGGAGGCGTAAAGGCCGGCTTTGACGATGTCGGTCACGTCATCGTAGTGCTGATAAACGGTCTGCATGGCTCCGAGGGCGAAGTCGCGGCCAGAGCCTGCGGCCCAGAAGTTATGGAACTGCTGCGCGCTGCGATACGAGTAGAGCGCGAAGATGCCGTGGGGGTTAGCCATGAGGCCGTAGAACTGCGTCGTCTCGTATTCCTCGCCTTTGTCCGGCATGGTGGACATGAAGTACTCGGCCTTCATCCAGTGGTGGGCGTGGCGGAAGGTCTCGAAGATGGCGGCAGTGCTGGAGAAGTCGCGCGGGCGCTCGGGGTTGGCGAAGTAGCTGTTCATCACCACGAGGCTCGTCGAGGTGCCCGTGA
>NZ_JBILYB010000209.1:0-7724 GCF_044378005.1 Prosthecobacter sp. | reverse complement strand
AGCCGCCCGCTGAGATCAGGGCACCCGCTGCATTCACATAGACTCCGTAGGCGTTGTCGCTCGCTCCAGTGGCGAAAGAGGTGCCGGTGACCTGCACATTGGCACCGCTGGTGTTGATCGTGCTGCTGTCGTCCACCGCTACTCCAAAGTTAAATTGACCCACGGACGCCCCGCCGCTGCCTGCCACCGTCAGCGTGCCCGCGGTGCCCCCGAGGATGTCGCCGCCGGACCGCACATACACACCGACCTGAAGCCCGCCAGCGCCATTGCCCGCCCTGCCCGTGACGGACACAACTCCCGTACCGGTGGACCGGACCAGTCCATTGTCCACATCCACACCGGCGAAGCTGCCGGTCGTCGCTATGCCTTGCTGGTTGGCTTCGATGCTGATCCCGCCATTCACGGTTTCCAGGCTGGAGCCCGAGGCCAGGGACACGTTCCGGCTCACCTTCACGATGATGCTGCCCGTGCCAGAGGTGAGGATATTCGCACCCGTCGCCACGCTCACGATGTCCGTGCCCGGCGTCGCATGGTCGTTCTGAAGGTCCAGGTCCAGGCTCGCATTCGCGGCAAAGGTGATGTCGCCATTCAGGTTCACCGTGTCGTCGCCCGTGCCGCCATTCAGCGTCAGGCTCGGCAGCGTGCCGGTGAAGGCACCGACGTTGATCGTGTCCGCACCAGCCGCCGCATTGACGGTGATGCTGGTCACGCTGGTGCGTGTGACTGCGCCGGAGTTGCCAGCGATGTTGAGCCCGCCATTCACGCTGAAGGTTCGGCCCGCTGCCGCGAACTGAATGTTCCCCGCGCTCGGCTCGCTGACGGCGAGTGTGTCGCCATTGCCGCTCATGTCGGTGACCACGATGACATTGCCCGCTGTCGCGACGGTGTAGTCTGGTGCCGGCTGCACGGTGATGGTGAAGGTCTGCTCGGCGGTGGTCAGCGCGGCGTTGCCGTTGATCGTGGCATCGTCCGTGAGCGTGACGCCGATGGTCGCCGTGCCGGCGGTGCCGTTCGGGGTGTAGGTCAGCGTGCCGGTGCTGCTGTCGATGCTCGGCGCGGTGGTGAAGAGTCCGGCATTGGTGTTGCTGCTGATGTTGAAGGTCAGCGCCTGTGTCACCGTGCTGTCACCGTCATTGATGCCTGTGGCCCAGCCGGTGGCGGTCTGCGCGCTGCTGGTGTTGTAGGGCAGCAGTTGGTCCGCGCCCTTCACGAAGACGGGCAGTTCATTCACATTGGTCACCGTCACGCTGATCGCCTGGGAGTCGGTGAGCAAACCGGAGCCGTTGTCCGTCACGGTCACGACCACTTCATAGACGTTGTTGGGGGGGGCCGCGACGCGGGGGCCTTCAAAGTCAGGTGGAGCCTGGAAAGTCAGCACGCCCGTGGCTGGCACGATGCTGAACTTCAGCATGTCCGCCCCGCCCGTGATGCTGTAGGTCAGCGTTTGCGTCGCCGGAACTTCGGCATCCGTCGCGGTCACCGTGGTCACGGCGCTGGTGTTTTCCGCGATGCTGATCGCCGCCGTCGGACCACCGAGATTGCTCGTGATCAGCGGAGCTTCGTTCGTGTCCGTGACGGTCACGCTGATATCCTGGGTGTCGGTGAGCAACCCTGCACCGTTGTCGGTGACGGTGACGGTGACTTCATAAACGTTGTTGTCGTCCGCGTCGGTCTTGACCTCGAAATTGGGCGCTGCCAAGAAGCTAAGCACACCCGTGGCAGGCACGATGCTGAACTTCGCCTGATCCGCCCCGCCCGTGATGCTGTAGGTCAGCATCTGCGGGGGCAGGTCTGAATCCGAGGCAGTCACCGTCGTCACCGCCGTGGTGTTTTCGGCCACGTTCACAGCCGCCGTCGGGCCGCTGCCGTTGCTGGTGATCGAAGGTGCCGAGTTGGTGACGAAAATGTAGGTCTCACCACCATCGAAGGGCGAGTTTGCCAGGGCATTGCCCACCGCATCAAAGGTTTGCGCCGGGGTGCCCGTGCCTTTGACCACGAAGTCGAAGGGACTCTCGTTGCTGTCGTTGTTGCCAAAGCTCACCGTCGCGCTCGTCGTGGCCGCTGTGGTCGGATTGAAGGCGATCTTGAACGTCGTCGTGCCGCCGCTGATGGCCACGGGGCTCGTCGGCTGCTGGGTCACACTGAAGTCGGTGCTGGGCGACACGCTGACAAAATTCGGCCCACCAGAGAGGTTCAGCGCCGCATTGCCGCTGTTGGCGATGGTGTAAGTGATCTCGACAATCCCGCCCTGCACCGGAGTGCTGCCGAAGTCCGTCGCATTCGTCGCGCTGGCGGCTGCGAGGAGCGCGCCGTCATTAATGGGATTGCCATTGCCGGAAACGGCGATTTCTGGGGCCAAGGCCACAAAGTTCGCCGTGATCGACTTCGCCGCGTCCATCGTCACGGTGGTTGAGGCGCTGCTGGCACTCGCCACCGCGCCGGTCCAACTGCTGAACAAAAAGCCCGAGTTTGGCGTGGCTGACACAGCCTGCAACGAGCCTGAATCAAAGAAGGTGCCGCTGGCCGGACTGACCGAACCGCCAGGGCCAGGACTGACCGCCGTGGTGAGCTGATACTGCGTGGTGAAGTTGCCCGTGATCGACACGGGAGCCGCCGCGACCGTGATCGAGTGCGACATCGCACCCGCATCCGACCAGTTGGAGAAAACCGCCCGCGTGCCCGCGCCCAAGGTCTGCGGCGTGGTGGTGGACAGCGTGTAGCTGCCCGGTGCGAGCGGCACCGTCTGCGAGCCCGTGTAAAGTACACTATTGAGCGTGAAGGACACTCCCGCAGGCACCATGACGGTGACATTCTGCGGCAGCGGGTTCACGGTGCCGGACACACTCACGTTCTGCGTGGTGGCCCCGGTGCTGGCCGAGGTGATGTTGCCGGTGACACTCACCGGGGTGATCGTAGCGACAGCCGAGGCCGGGATGCGGGCGTAGATCGTCGTATTGGCGACCGTGCCGGACGACGGCGTGAGGTTCAGCGACGAGGCGTAGCCCGATCCACTGGTGAGGGAGATCTCCACATTCGTGGGTGCCGTGATGACGAGGTTCGCCGTCAGATTGCTGCCGCTCACCGTGAAGGACTGCGCCGGAGTCGAGGCCGTGCCCGTCGTCGTCGTGCCCAGGGCAAGATTGGTCGGGTTCACCGTGATGGTGGGGGTGGCGGGTGCTCCAGCCCCTGCATTGATGTTCATCGTCAGATGCAGGATGGCGATAGCATTGCTGGGGTCAGTGCTGGATCCGTTATTGTTGGTGGTCGTCCAGCTCATGGTCACTGACGGAGCGCCAGCCTCGACGCTGGTCGTGTAACGTGACGCGCCGCCTGTCCAGGTATTCCCGACGTTGTTGACCACAGACTGCCCTCCTCCGGCATTGGTCCCTGGCGTCGTCGTGGAGTGATAGGCATCGACGAGATCGAACACCAAGTCCCCCGTCTGGCTGGTGACATTGAGAGAGGATGCCACCGTCGGGACACCCGTGACCGAGCCGGAGATCTTGGGGCCATTAATGTCCACTGGCGTGGTCTGATTCACCCCGGAGTAAACGGCGGCACCGATGTAGCGGCTGACGGTCCCTCCGAACGACACCACAATATTGCCTGTCACGGAGGCACCGGAGCCGAGGGCCAGATACCAGATCGAGTCGCATGAGTAGGTGTTGTCCGAGGTGGAGTTGCCCAGGCTCATCGCCATGCCGTTGAAGGTGACCGTCGTTGGATTCGTCGGCGTGCCCGGATCACCCGCTGTGACGACCAGAAGCCGGTCTGTGCCTGCCGCCACGGTGTATGAGAGCGTGCTGCTGTTCGTGTATTGCTGCGCAGCCGTGCCCAGGAGTGTTGGTGCAGCCGCCGCTGCTGCACGAGTCACCGTGATGGTGTATGTCTTGATTGCCGTCCCATCCTGGGCGGTGACTTGCACCTGGACGGTGTTCGCTCCCTCGGCGAGCGCGAGGCTGGCACTAGGGCTACCGGAGGTGACGCTGGCGAAGGCGTTGGCTCCGACGCGCGCCTGGATGGTGGCGTTGGCCTGCGCGGCGGTGGGCGTGACGGTGACGCTGCTCGTGGCATTCGGCACGCTGGAGGTGTAGCTCGTGGTGGCTGCGGCGAAGGTTTCATTAAGCGTCGCCGTGGTGAGAGCGAGCGCGGAGAGGTCGGCGTTATTGCTCAAGGCAGCCACCGCGAGGATGCGCGCTTCCACGTCGCCCAAGTAGGTTCCAGCAGTGACGCTGGCGGCAGTGGTGTCGGTCCAGACCGTGGCAAAGGCATCGCTTGGCATTGCCGCCATGGCAGGGTAGGCCTGATCGCCATTGCGATGCTGATTGATCTCAAACTCTCCTGCATCAACAGCGACGCCGAGGGCCGTGTAGCGGCGGCCAAAGAGGCCGTTGAGGTCAAAGTCGCCATTGTCCGCCGTCCAGCCGACGACAAAGCCGCCACCCGTTAGTCCGGCAACAGAGGCGGCATATCGACTGCCGGTGGAGACAGTGTTGGCCTGGAACTTGGTGCCCTGGAGCACGCCGCTGTTGTTGTAGCGGGCGACATCGATCTGAGGGATAAACGTCACACTGTCTGCCGACTCCGAGGCCACGACAAAACCACCACCGGTGAGCCCTGCCAGGCGCGGCCCTGCATAGTAGGCGCTGATGATGCCGGTGGCCACAACGCTGCCGCCGTTGACCTTCACCTCGATCTCGCTTGTGCTGTTATCCGCCCAAGCCACGGCATAGCTGCCATTGCTGAGCGCCGCCACGGAGGTGTAGTAGCCCGCGCTGTCAAACAGCACCTCGCCGGCGACGGGCGCACCCGCCGCTGCCGCGAACTGCCGTGCGCGGACTTCGCCATTGCCTGAATACCACGCGATGACGAAGGAGCCATCCGTCAGCGTCACGATAGCTGGCGCGGACTGGTCGCCTGCGGTGGTCGTATTTGCAATCAGCTGCGAGCCAACGGTGCCATTCGCCTCCACAATGCGATAAGCGATGTCGTAGTCGGCACCTGATTTTTTCGAGTAGGTCACGACATAGCGGCCACCGGCCAGAGCGGTCACTGCGGGTGTGATTTCATCCACGGCGGCACCTGCATTGCTGATGACGAACTCGGAGCCGACCGCCGCACCCGTGCTGGAGAGGAGTTGGCCGTAGATCCCGCTGTTTGTCGCCGGGCTTTTGCCGCCCTGACTAGCCGACTGCCAGACCACGGCGAGATTGCCGGTGGTCAGATTCGCCACGGAAGGGGCGCTTTGGTTGTTCGTGGTGAAGGTATTGACCGGAACATCATTGCCCAGAGTGAGATCGTTCGAGACCTCGGACGTGACGGTAAAGCTCAATTGCTTGCTGAAACCCTGGGCGTTAATCGGGTTGCCGCTGCTGTCGGTCTGATAAAGGTCGTAGTAGCGCAGCGTCGCCGTGACCGTGGTGCCCGGCGCAGGCATGGTGCCGGTGCTCTTGGTAAGCGCCACCTTGTTGTCCACATTGCGATTGAAGCTGATGGCGAAAAGACTCGGCACCGACTGGTTTTCCAGCACCCACCAGCCATCCCTCGTGGCACCCGTGTCCACCGGGGTAACGGTGGCGAGTGTGGAGCCCTGCGGCAGTGTGTCAAAGACCGTCGTGCGATCCGCCGTCATATCAGTCGGCGCGTTGTCGGGGATGATCGTTGCCCCAGTGCCGACATTGGTCGTGGGCCCACCACCGAGAAAATAGGCAAAACCGATGCTATTCGACGTGGTGGTGTTGCCACCCAAGGTGTCAACAAAGCGCCAGATCTTGCCCGAGATGGTGGTGAAGCTGGTGTTGTTGTTGATGCCCGCAGGGTAAGTTGACCACGATGATCCGCTGTTGGTGCTGAACTCGAAACGACCACGGGTCAGAAACATGTTTTGCGGAGGCACGTCGTGATAACTGATCTGCGTGACGTTGTAAGTGCCCGCGAAGCCGGGCTCGGGCGTGGTGCCGGTGCCGTAGGTCCAGGTGAAGCTCGTGCCGCCGGGCCGCACAAAGACGGCATTGTTGGGGTTGAACACTTGCGGGAGCGCCGCGTGCGCAACGCCGGCACCCAGGCAAACCGTGGCAGCGACCACCGGCAAAATGAGGCGTGAGAGGATCGAGTTCTTCATAAGAGAGGAGGCGATGAAAGGTGAGATGCGAAGGGGAATGAAGGTTTGAAGAACGGATCAGTCGATCACCCGTAGTCTGAACTCCCCAGTGCCGCTGGTGCGGTTCACGGTCACGTCGCGGATGTTCCCGCTGCCGGTCACGCCGGTCACGGTGCCGACGATGTTGCTGCCATTCACGGGCACGACCTGGAAGCGGTTGGCTTCGGGCAGGTTCAGCGTCACTGGCTCGGAGTAAGTGACGCGGAAGACGACGGAGGGGTTGTTCGTCGTCTGGGGGGAAGGATTGAAACGCACCACGGAGAGCACGGTCGGCGGTGTCTTATCAATGGTGTAGCTATCGCCCGCGAAGGGCAGCGTGGTGCTGATGGCCGTGGAGAGGCCGGTGGAGTTGGCGAGGTTCAACGTGAGAAGCCCGTCCGTGGCTCCGGTGTTCACCGGAATGTTCCAGGTGATGTTGTTGCTCGTGGTCGGCAATCCCACGTTCAGGCCTGCGGCGGCTGGGCCGGTGAGCGTGAAATTGCTGGCTGAAACGCCGGTGACAGCGCTGGCGAAGGTGAGCGTCCAGTTCACCGTGCCTGCGTTCGTCGGCGTACCATCGACTCGGCTGAGCGAGGTGATGGCGACGGGTGCCGGATTGACCGTGCCGCTGATGGTGAAGTTGTAGGGGTTCTCCGTGGCGTCATTGTTGTCGAAGCTCAGCGTGCCGCTCGGCGCCGCCGCAGCGCCTGCGCTCATCGTAATCTGGAAGGTCGTGGTGCCACCGCTTCCCGCCACGGTCGTGCTGCCGAAGGTCGCCGCGAGGGTGAAGCCCGTGGGCACCGTGAGGTTCGAGAGCGTGAGATTGGCGTCGCCGCTATTCGTGATGGTGAAGGTCTTTGTCACCGGCGCACCCACTGTGGTGATGCCGAAGCTGAAGGTGCCGGTGTTGTCAGGGATGTCGCCCACGCCTGCTTCCGTCACGGCGATCTCGGGGGCGGTGGGAGCAGCCGCACCATTTGCCCCGGCCATCATGAAAGTCGGCTGGCGAGCGTCCGAGAGGTAGCTGACGGTCTTGCCGTTGAGGGCGCTGCTGGCGCTCACATCCACGGCGATGGGGTTGTTTCGTTGGTCGGTGGTGCCGTCGCCGAGCTGGCCGCTGGCATTGGTGCCCCAGCTGTAAAGCTTCCCTTCGGTGGTCAGGGCCAGGGCGAAATTGTTGCCGCCAGCGATGTCGGCGATCGTCTTACCCGAGAGCACACCGGAGACATCCACCTGGGCCGGAGTCGAACTGCTAACAGTGGTGCCGTTCCCGAGTCCGCCCAAGCCACCAATGCCCCACGCATACAAGGTGCCATCGCGAGCGAGCGCATAGACCGCCGATTGCGTGCAGGTAATTTTGGCGATGGTCTTGCCACCAGGGAGGCCCGTGCCGCTCACTCCGGCGGGAGTCGGATTATTGGTTGATGGGACGACGGGGCCTCCGTCACCGAGTTGCCCCTGAGAATTGTTTCCCCATGTATAAACCCGACCATCCGAAGTCAGCGCCGCAGCGAAGGTGCCACCTGCCGACACCGCGACGACGCGTTTGCCGGTGAACACACCTTCCAGCTTAGCCGGAGTCGTC
>NZ_JBILYB010000079.1:0-28749 GCF_044378005.1 Prosthecobacter sp. | reverse complement strand
TTTCCGCCTTTCTTCGCGCCCACTCTCTTGGTCCGCTTAGATGCTTGTGGCCGTTTGTTTGTGGTTTTCATCGCCCCGCATTCAACAGCATCACGAAGCGCAAAACAACCATTTATTGCACGGGTAGTTGCACGGGTAACTACCATCTCCAACAAAATCAACCTGTCCCTTCCTTCTCATAACCTGAAGGTCACAGGTTCAAATCCTGTCCCCGCTACCAATGAAGGCCGTGACGAAAGTCACGGCCTTCGCCATTTTAGAAGACATGTCCGACCTCAAGACCTACCTCGCCGAGCGCTGCGCTTTCACTGACTCTTTGCTGGATCAACTGATCCCTTCCGCCGAAACCGCGCCTGCGACGATCCACAAGGCGATGCGCCACAGCGTCTTCGCAGGTGGGAAGCGCCTGCGCCCCATCCTGTGTCTGGCGGCTGCGGAGGCCTGCGGCGGCACGAAGGAGTCAGCCGGACCTGCCGCCTGCGCCGTGGAGTGCCTGCACACCTACTCGCTGATCCACGATGACCTGCCGAGCATGGACAATGACGACTTCCGCCGTGGCGTACCGACCTGCCACAAGGTCTTCGGCGATGGCATTGCGGTGCTGGCGGGTGATGCGCTCCAGGCGCTGGCCTTTGAACTGGTGGTGAAGACTCCGACGGTTACGCGCTTCACAGCGGGTGATCTGGTGCGCGAACTGGCCGTGACAGCAGGCAGTCTGCATCTCGTCGGAGGTCAGGTTGCGGATCTGGAGGGCGAGGGCAAAAAGCTCCCTCTCGAAGCCCTGCGCTTCATTCATGAAAACAAGACCGCCGCCCTGCTGACCACGAGCCTGAAGCTCGGCGGCATGAGCGCGAACGCGACCCCGGAGCAGATGCAGGCGCTGCACGACTTCGGCATGGCTACGGGTCTGGCTTTCCAGATCATCGACGACATCCTGGACGTGACTCAGACGAGCGAGAAACTGGGTAAAAGCGCGGGCAAGGATCTGGCCTCGGAGAAGAGCACTTACCCGGCGCTCATCGGTCTGGATGCCTCACGAGATGAGGCGCATCGACTCACCCAAGTGGCGCATGATGCGCTGAACATCTTCGGCGACAAAGGTCAGCGCTTGCGTGAGCTGGCGGACTATTTGCTCTCGCGGGATTATTGATACCGGTCAAGGCTTCAGCGCTTTCGGCGGATGCCGATCCACCTCGATCAGCGGCTCGATCTCTTTCCAAAACAAGGACGCAGGCAGGGCAAAGGTGGTCACGCGGTCCACGCGGGCGATGTTGATGCCGAGCGCGTGGCCTTCGAGATCAAAGAGCGGGCCGCCCATGTCGAGCGGCGTGAGTGGCAGGTCGTGCTGGATGACGCGGGTGAAGTTGTCCGTGCGCAGGGAGATGCCGCCATTGGCGAAGTCCTCGCCATCCCAGTTCATCATGATCTTCATCCGGCTGGCGAGGCGGACGCGGGTGGTGCGCGGCTTGCCTTCGCGGCTGTATTTGACCTCCATGAAGTCGCCGGGCTGGTAGCTTTTGATGAGATCGGAGACCTGTTTCATGTCCGTGGCGGGCTTGCCATCGAGGGCAGTGATGAGGTCACCTGCCTTCAGGCCGGCTGCCGCAGCCGGGCTCTCCTCCGCCAGGCCGGTGATGCGCACGCCGGGGATGCGCGAGGGCTGCTCATCCATACGAATGCCCATGGCGGCGCCGAAGCCTTGGATCTTGCGCGGCTGGGCACTGATGACGCCGATGCGGATCTCGCTCCCACCTTTGACCGGCGCGGCGAGCCACTGGCCGTAGGCTGTCTTTGATGCAGCAGTTTCAAACTTCACCGGCGTGACGCCACTGACGCCCACCGCCTGAGCGAGCACGAGGTCATGGGCATTCAGCCGATGAATCTCACGGATCGCGGCACTCTTCTCTTTGTCCCAGTGAATGCGCTGTTTTTCCAGTTCCGGCACCTCGCTGGCTTTCGTGAGGAAATAACCATCCGCCCCTACCCACACCGCCGTCGCGACAGCTTTGCCCTTGGCGTCCTTGATCTGCGCCACGGCAGCCCGGGCACCTGGCAGCGTGGTTTCCACCCCACCGAGAATCTGCGCGCCATTCGTGCGCTCTTCCAGGCTCAAAGGCGGACGCGTGTCCGCATGAGCGACGCTGAGAAAAAAAGCGACCCACAAAACCACGTCACAGCACACCCGAAGGTTCACCTTCGTCATTCGGCATTCGGACTTCGTCATTCCCGCCGGTCTCATCCCTCATCCTCCTTCGGGCGTGAGGCGAGCTTCACCCGCAGTTCGCGGGCGGCATTATCGCGGAGAACTTTGAGTGTGATCTCATCCTCAGCGGCTCGGGCGCGCACCGCATTGGAGAACTGGGATGCCGAACTCACAGGCTGCGTTTCCAGCGCCTCGACGACATCCCCAGCGATCAAGCCCGCCTTCTGTGCAGGTGAACCTTCGAGCACTTCCAGCACCTCCACTTTGCCAGCGGCATTCACATCAATGGCCGCGCCCAGATACCCACCGCTGCCCGTGCCCCAGACGCGGATGACAAGACTGCTTTTCATCTCATCCCACGAACGTAAAAAGGGTGCCATGGAGACGTGCATGTTGTGATCCCGCTCCTCCCAGATCTGGCTGTGAATGCCGATGACCTCGCCTTTGAGATTGAAGAGCGGCCCGCCGGAGTCACCCCCCATGAGCACGCAGTCGGTTTGCAGGGAGTTCGCTGTTTGGCGAATGATCTTCCCGACGCGAAGCACCACACCACGTTCTTTGTCAAAACCACCCGGATGACCGAGGGCGAAACACCAGGTCCCGGGCAGCGCCTTCACGACCTCGCGGCTCAGCTTCACATGCGGCCAGCTACGCTCTTTGTCCTGGAGTTGGATAAGCGCTGCGTCGGTGGTCTTATCCAGACCGAGCGTGGTGCCTTTCACCGTCTTGCCGTCATCCAGCACCACCCGAACCTCGCGCCCAGGTTTCTCCGCCACATGCGCTGCGGTGAGGATCAGCCCTTCGGCATTGATGATGACACCGCTTGCCGTGCCATCGCTAATACGCACAGCGACCACGGCAGGCCGGACTTTGGCAAAAAGCGACTGCACGTCCGACTGCACGGTGAGGAGTTCCTTCAACGACGTGCTGGAAAGTTCAGCCTGACCGATGCCGAAACCCGCCACCCATATCAGGGCGGCCATCCGAAGACTGGAGGAGAAAACTCGGTGAAGCATAAGTGTAGATACGCCTGAAACCAACGGAGCCTCCGAAGGAAACTCTCGCTAATTTCTCAGCAGGCACCGGGCCAGGATTCAAAGTCACACATTGACGCATCGACAATACTCGTTACGAGTATTGTCGATGCAAGATGCCATCCAATTCGTCCAGGCACTCTCCGATAGCACCCGCTGGCGGATCATACATCTCGTCTTCGACCAACCGTTGTGCGTGTGCGAGCTGGCGGAGACGCTGAAGCTCCCACAATCCACGCTCTCCAGCCAGCTTCGTGTCATCCAGAAGGCAGGTCTGCTGGACTGCGAGCGCCGGGGCAAGTGGCTCTTTTACCGCGTGAAGCCCGAGTTCCGCGACGTGCTCTCCGCGCTCTTCCACCATTTCGACTCCACACCCGCCAGTGATCCGCAGTTGATCAAAGACGCGACCAAGGCGCAGCAACGCGTGCAGCGTCGTGAGAAGACCTGCTGCCCAGGCCCTGAGAAGCTCGCCAGCAAACCCTGATCCATGATGAAAAAGCTCCTCGCAGAATGCCTCGGCACCTTCACGCTCGTCTTCGCGGGCACTGGGGCCATTGTGATCAATCAAGTGGCTGGCGGTGTCATCGGTCACGCTGGCATCGCCATCGTCTTTGGTCTCGTCGTGCTGGCGATGATCCACACCTTTGGTGATGTCAGCGGTGCGCATCTGAATCCTGCCGTCACCACGGCATTCGCTGCGGCGGGGCGTTTCGCCTGGCGGGAAGTGCCCGGCTATGTTGGAGCGCAGATCGTCGGAGCTCTAGCTGCCAGTGCGCTGCTGCACTTTTTGTTTCCTGAAGCCACGACACTGGGGGCCACCCTGCCCGCTGGACCTCCGATGCAGAGCTTCGTGCTGGAGATCGTGCTCACGGCTGTGCTGATGCTTACCATTTTGAGCGTCTCCACCGGTGCGAAGGAGAAAGGCATCACGGCTGGCATTGCCATCGGCGGCGTCATCGCGCTGGAGGCCATGTTTGCCGGGCCCATCTGCGGGGCTTCCATGAATCCCGCCCGCTCGCTGGCTCCGGCGCTCGTGTCTGGAAATCTCACCCACCTCTGGATCTACCTCGCGGCTCCCATGATCGGCGCACTGATCGCCATTCCCCTCTGCATCGGCACCCGTGAGAGCGGCTGCTGCCGTTCCTGCTAAATCCACCACACCCCTTTATGAAATCCATCCAAGTCTATGATCCCCCCATGTGCTGCTCCACCGGCATCTGCGGCACCGATATTGATCCCGACCTAGTGAACTTCGCCGCGATGTTGTCGCAACTCGGCACTCACGACATCAAAATCGAACGCTACAATCTCGGCCAACAGCCCATGGCCTTTGTGCAAAATGCAGCGGTGAAAGCCCTGCTCGACAAAGAAGGTGTCGAGGTGCTGCCGGTCATCTTCTGGGATGGCGAGGTGCATCTCAAAGGCCGCTATCCGACCAAGGACGAACGTCCGCATTGGTTCCGCGTGGCCCTTGGCAAAGAGGAGGCAGCCCAGTGAAACTGCCCCTCTACCAGCCTGATACCACCAGCTCGACGCGCTTTCTTTTCTTCACTGGCAAAGGCGGTGTGGGCAAAACATCCCTCTCCTGCGCCACAGCTTTGAAGCTCGTGGAAGCGGGTAAACGCGTGCTGCTCGTGAGCACGGACCCAGCCTCGAATCTCGATGAAGTGCTGGAGACAAAACTCACCAATCATCCCACGCCCATTGCTGGAGCGCCCGGACTCGATGCGCTGAACATTAACCCCGTCGATGCCGCTGCTGAGTATCGCGAAAAACTCATCGGGCCCATGCGTGGACTATTGCCCGAAGCAGCACTGCGCAGCATGGAGGAGCAGCTTTCCGGCTCCTGCACCGTGGAGATCGCCGCGTTCGATGAGTTCTCCGGCTTCATCGGCAATCCTGATGCTGCAAAAGATTACGATCACGTCATCTTCGATACCGCGCCCACCGGCCACACGCTGCGTTTGATGAGTTTGGCCAAGGCCTGGGATCAGTTCCTCGACAACAACACCAGCGGCACCTCCTGCCTCGGACCTCTCGCGGGTTTGGAAAAGCAGCGCGCTGTCTATGAAGCCACGGTCAATACCTTGGCCGATGCTTCCGCCACGACGCTCGTACTCGTGAGCCGCCCTCAGCTCTCCGCACTTCGCGAAGCGGAGCGCACGTCGAAGGAGTTGCGCGCACTCGGTGTCGGCAACCAACGACTCGTCATCAACGGCACCTTTGAAACGAAATGCCCCAACGATGTCACCGCACAGGCCATGCAACAAAGAGGTCTGTCAGCGATGACGAACGCTTCTGCTTTCATCGACAGCCTGCCCAGCTTCATCGTGCCACTGCGGCCCATCAACATCCTCGGCATCGGCGGACTGCGCGTGCTGCTCAGCGGTGATGACACCACGACTGTTGCGCCAGCGTCAAACTCGGATTCAGAGTGGGCTCCACCCGTGATGGAGAGCCTCGAAGAACTCGTCACCGACATCGAGAAGCTAGGTCATGGCGTCATCATGACCATGGGCAAAGGCGGCGTGGGCAAGACCACTGTCGCTGCTGCCATCGCGGTGATGCTCGCACGTCGTGGCCATGCCGTGCATCTCAGCACCACGGACCCCGCCGCGCATGTCGCGCAGACTTTGGCCGGACAAGTCGAAGGCCTGACACTCAGCAAGATCGACCCCGCTGCTGAGACCGCTGCTTATCAGGGCGAAGTCATGCTCAAACAAGGTGCCACCATGGATGAAGCAGGCCGCGCCTTGCTCGAAGAAGATCTGCGCTCGCCATGCACCGAAGAGATCGCCGTGTTCCGTGCCTTTGCGCGTGAAGTGGGACAGGGGACCAACCGCTTCGTCGTGCTCGATACCGCGCCCACCGGCCACACCTTGCTACTGCTGGATGCCAGCGAGGCTTATCAGCGTGAACTCGAGCGCCAGGCGCGCAGCACGCAGCCGGAGGAAGTGCTGAAGCTACTCGAACGTCTGCGTGATCCCGGTTACACTCACATGCTGCTCGTCACACTGCCCGAGGCCACGCCCGTGCATGAGGCCGCCGCTTTGCAGGAAGATCTGCGCCGTGCCCGCATCGAGCCCTTTGCCTGGGTCATCAATCAAAGCCTGCTCCACAGCGGTTCCTGCGATCCACTGCTGCAGCGCCGCGAGCATTCCGAGCATCGCTACATCCGCGAAGTCGTCGACAAGCAGGCCGCTCGCACCGCCTGGCTGCCGTGGCAGCCGGAAGAACCCACTGGCCCGGATGCCCTCGCCCATCTGGCCGCCTCTCATCTTCTCACCCCTGCCACCGCATGACCTACCTCTACGAAACCATTCCCGCCAGCGAAGGCGCTGAAGTGAAGCACTACGAGATCCAGCAGAGCATGAATGATCTGCCCCTCACACAGCATCCCGAAACCGGCGAGCCCATCCGCCGCATCATCCTCGGCGGCTGGGGACTCATGACGGGCAAGTCCGCCAAAGCCAGCAATCCCTGCTGCGGCCCCAGCGGCTGCTGCTGATTCTTCGTGATTCGCCATTTTTCAATGAAGCCCACCATCCTCATCCTCTGCACCGGCAACTCCTGCCGCTCTCATCTCGCTGAAGGTATACTCCGTCAGGCTTTGGGAGACCAATACAACGTCGCCAGCGCTGGTTCGAAGCCTGCCGGTTATGTCCACCCGCTCGGCATCAAAGCCATGGCCGAGATCGGCATCGACATCAGCACCCATACCAGCAAGCATATGGACGAATTTCTGAATCAGAACGTCGAGACCGTGATCACCGTCTGCGGCAATGCCGATCAGGCCTGCCCGATGTTTCCCGGCCAGCTCAACCGCCATCACTGGGGCTTTGATGATCCCGCCCATGCCACCGGCAGTGAGGAAGAAATCATGACCGTCTTCCGCCGCGTGCGGGATGAGATCAAACGAGTCTTCGATGCCTACGCCGCCGGTCGTAAAGATGAAGCCAAGGCCGGTCGCTGAGATCCGATCATCGCCCTTCCGTACGGAGGTGATAAAGCGTGGTCAGTCGGGCTGAAAAGCGCATGATCCGCATCATCATTGGCAATCGTTAGTTGGGATCGTGAAGTAGCTTGGTTTCAGTAAGCGAGGTCTATACCCCATGGCATCGCAGACATGGACTCAACACCTTGTTTTGCAAACACCTCATGAAAACATCCCCAACCTCCCCCTTCATCAAATGGTTCGCCGACATCACCATCGACGATGTGCCGCTGGTCGGTGGCAAGAATGCATCTCTCGGCGAGATGGTGCGCGAACTCACCGCCAAGGGCGTGAAGGTGCCTGATGGATTCGCCATCACGGCGGATGCCTACCGGCACTTCATTCGTGAGGCGGGCATCGACACGAGCATCCGCGCCACGCTCGCTGATCTCGACACGCGCGACATGGCGAACCTCAGCACTCGCGGTCAGTCGGTGCGTCAGGCCATCCTCAATGCCACGCTGCCTGCCGATTTGCAGGAACTGATCACCACTGCGTATCGCGAGCTTCAAGGTGCCAGTGCAGCACCGCTGGATGTCGCAGTGCGTTCCTCTGCCACTGCCGAAGACTTGCCCGATGCAAGCTTCGCCGGGCAACAGGAGACTTATCTGAATGTCCACGGCACCGCCGCGCTGCTGGAGACGTGCAAGCGCTGCTTTGCCTCGCTCTTCACCGACCGCGCCATCAGCTACCGCGTGGACAAGGGCTTCGATCATTTCAAAGTCGCGCTCAGCATCGGCGTGCAACGCATGGTGCGCTCGGATCTCGCCTGCTCCGGCGTCATGTTCACTATCGATACCGAAACGGGCTTCCGCGATGCCGTGATGATCAGCGCCGCCTATGGCCTCGGCGAAAACGTGGTGCAGGGCTCCGTCACGCCGGATGAGTTTCTGGTTTTCAAACCCACGTTGATGACGGGGCATCGGCCTGTGTTGCAAAAGACGGTGGGCAGCAAGGAATTCAAACTCGTCTATGATTCCGGTGGTGGGAAGATGGTGAAAAACATCCCCGTGGCACCTGCGGATCGCGCTAAACTCGCGCTCACGGATGACGAAGTGCTCGAACTCGCCCGCTGGGCCTGCATCGTCGAAGATCACTACTCGGCGAAGCGCGGCCAGCACGCGCCGATGGACTTGGAATGGGCCAAGGATGGCATCACGGGAGAGTTGTTCATCGTGCAGGCTCGGCCTGAGACCGTGCAGTCGCGCAAGGATCTCGACGTGCTCGAATCCTATGTTTTGGGCAAGCGTAGCACCGTGCTGACCAGCGGGCGCAGCGTCGGCTCGAAGATCGCCACCGGACGAGTGCGTGTGATCAAAAGCGCCGAGTTCATCGGCCAGTTTCAGCAGGGCGAAGTGCTCGTCACCGACAAGACCGATCCCGACTGGCAGCCCATCATGAAGAAGGCCGCAGGCATCATCACCAATCGCGGCGGGCGCACCTGTCATGCGGCCATTGTCAGTCGCGAACTCGGCGTGCCAGCCATCGTTGGCACCGAGCACGGCACCGAGGCGCTGAAGGACGGCCAGATGGTTACCGTGAGCTGCGCGGAAGGCGACACCGGCTTTGTTTATGATGGTGAGCTGCCCTTTGAAGTGCAGCACACCGACTTGAAGACCCTCGCCAAACCACGTACGAAGGTGATGATGAATCTCGCCAATCCCGAAGAGGCTTTCGCGCTCTCCTTCATCCCGAATGACGGCGTGGGCCTTGCGCGGATGGAGTTCATCATCAGCACCTACATCAAGATCCATCCGCTCGCGTTGATCAACTTCGCACAGCTCGCCGATGCCGCCGCCAAAGCAGAGATCGAGAAGCTCACCGCAGGCTACACCGACAAGCCGCAGTTCTTCGTCGATAAACTCGCGCAAGGCGTCGCCATGATCGCCGCCGCGTTTTATCCGAAGGATGTCATCCTGCGACTCAGCGACTTCAAAACGAACGAGTATGCCAATCTCATCGGCGGCAAAGCCTACGAGCCTGCGGAGGAGAATCCGATGCTCGGCTTCCGTGGCGCGAGTCGCTACTACCACCCGCGTTATCAGGCTGGCTTCGAGTTGGAGTGCCGCGCCGTGAAAAAGGTGCGCGATGAGATGGGCCTCACCAATTTGAAGCTGATGATCCCCTTCTGCCGCACACTCGATGAAGGCCGCAAAGTGCAGGCCGAAATGGAAAAGCATGGCCTCAAGCGCGGGCAGGACGGGCTGGAGATTTACGTCATGTGCGAGATCCCCAGCAACGTCATCCTTGCCGAAGAGTTCGCTGATCTCTTCGACGGCTTCAGCATTGGCTCCAACGACCTCACACAGCTCATCCTCGGTGTGGATCGCGACAGTGAGATCGTCGCGCCTATCTTCGATGAACGAAATGCAGCGGTGAAAAAGATGATCGCCCAAGTCATCGCCACCTGCCGCGCCAAAGGCCGCAAGATCGGCATCTGCGGCCAGGCCCCGAGCGATTACCCCGAATTCGCCCAGTTCCTCGTCGAGCAAGGCATCGACAGCATCTCCCTCACCCCCGACACCGTGCTGAAAGCCCGCCTCGCCATTTTGGAGAAAGAAAAGTCCATGGGGCTACACGCATGACCCCCTTTACGATGCAGCGGTTGGGTGTGGTCATGGAGCCGGAGGCTGGCAACGAGCATGAAGTCGAAGGCGTGCTGAATCCTGCTGCTGTGCGTGGTCCTGATGGGCAGCTTTATCTGTTTCCCAGACTGGTCGCGGCGGGGAATTATTCGCGCATCGGCATCGCACGTGTCGTCTTTAACACGGCGGGTGATCCGACCGGAGTCGAACGGCTCGGCATCGCCCTGGAGCCTGAGACGGACTACGAACTCCTGCCGCATGGTGGTGGTGGATGTGAGGACCCGCGAATCACCTTCATGGAGCCGATCCAACGCTATGTGATGACCTACACGGCCCGCACACCGCTCGGCCCGCGCATTGCCGTGGCGGTGTCAGGCGACTTGTTTCGTTGGCAGCGCCTGGGGTTGGTGGAGTTCGAGCCGTATCGCGGCATCGACTTCGCTCATGTCGATAACAAGGACGCTAGCTTCTTTCCAGTGGCCATTCCGAACCACGCCGGGAAGATGCAGATGGCGCTCATGCATCGACCGCTTTTTCCCGGCACACGTCCTGAGGAAACCGTCGGCAGGACAGATGACCTGGATCTCGATCTGGATCATGAAAGCATCTGGAATTCGTATTGCCCGATGCCCGACTGCAGTTGTGATCCGCAGCATCCGGGTCTCTTCAATTCGCATCATCGACTGGCCACGCCTACGTATCCGTGGGAGATGCTGAAAATCGGTGGTGGAACACCGCCCATGCTCACGCGACATGGCTGGATGATCATTTACCACGGCGTGCATGAAGTGGATGTGCCGGGAGGCCCCAAGCATCCGCTATGCTACTCCGCAGGCGTCATGATCCTCTCCAAAGAGCAGCCTCACCTCATCCGCCATCGCTCCGCCGAGCCTGTACTCACGCCGCTGCTGCATGACGAACGCCACGGCATCGTCCCGAACGTCGTATTCCCCACCGGCATCGACCGTCGTGATGATCTCGGCCAGCCGGACCGCTTCGACATCTACTACGGCATGGCCGACAGCCGCATCGGCGTGGCACGTATCGACGTGCCCGAACAACTACCGGTAACTGAGCTAGGTGACACGCACCCATTGAATCCACCCACATGAAGACCGAACCCGACCACGATCACGGCTTTGCCCCGCAGTTTCTACCTCACTGGATGCAGGAACGCTGGGCTGTCTTGACAGTCACCGTCGCCGGGCTTGCCCTCATGATTGGATTCTTCGGCGAAAAGTTCCTGGGCCTTCCCGCATCGGCGGCGCTTGGGTTCTACCTTTTGTCCTATCTGGCAGGCGGCTACGATGTGGCGCGTGCTGCATTGCCTGCATTATTCCGTGGCAAGTTCGATATCGATCTGCTGATGATCGCGGCAGCGGCAGGCGCGGCTTTGCTCGGTGAATGGGCGGAGGGCGCGTTTCTGCTGTTTCTCTTTTCGCTCGGCCATGCGGGTGAGCATTACGCGATGGATCGCGCACGCAATGCCGTCGGCGTGCTTGGCAAACTCATGCCCCGCACGGCCTTCACCAAACGTGGCGACCGACTCGAAGAAGTGCCGGTGGAACAACTCGCGGTCGATGAAGTCGTCGTCGTGAAACCCGGCGAGCGCGTGCCGGTGGATGGTGTCATCACCGCTGGTGAGAGCAGCATCGATCAAAGCGCGATCACGGGTGAGAGCGTGCCCGTGGAGCGCAAACCTGGCGATGAAGTCTTTGCGGGCACCATCAATCAAGACAACGCGCTCGACGTGCGCATGACCAGGCTGGCTCGTGACAACACGCTCGCCCGAGTGATGCAGCTTGTGGCCGAGGCGCAGGAGCAGAAGAGCCCGACGCAGCGGTTCACCGAGACATTTGCGCGGCGTTTTGTGCCAGCGGTGCTCATCGGCACGCTGCTCGTGATCGTGCTGCTGCCGCTGGTGTTTGGTTGGACGTGGAGCGCGAGTTTTTATCGCGGCATGTTGCTGCTCGTGGCGGCTTCGCCCTGTGCGCTGGCCATCGGCACACCCGCTGCCGTGCTCGCGGGCATCGCCCAGGCGGCACGTTGCGGGGTGCTGATCAAAGGCGGTGTCCATTTGGAAAACCTCGGCCACCTGAACACCGTGGCGCTGGATAAAACCGGCACACTCACCACCGGTCGTTTCGCCGTGACGAAAGTGATTGGATTTGAAGGCACACCCGAGGATGAGGTGCTGCGCGTCGCCGCTGCGGTCGAAGAACAGTCCAGCCATCCGCTGGCAGCGGCCATCGTGAAGACGACGCGGGAGCGGAACATCACCTTTCCCTCGGCCACCGAGATCGAAAACCTCGCGGGCAAAGGCATCCAAGCGCAGGTCGAAGGCGCGGAAGTCCTCGTCGGAGCCATGCGGGCCTTTGCTGGCGATGCTGCGGCCGAAAAAGGCCAGCCGCTTGCCGACACAATTGCCAAGCTCGAAAGCGACGGCCAAACCACGGTGATCATTCGCCGCGCGGGCAAATTCATCGGCGTCATCGCCCTCGCTGATGAGCCGCGCGCGATGGTCAAAGAAGTGATGCAACGGCTGCGAGCGCAGGGCATCGAGCGCCTGGTGATGCTCACCGGCGACAACGCCTCCGTGGCCCACCGCGTCGCCGAGCAGATCGGCATCACCGATGTCCGCGCGGAGTTGTTGCCAGGGAACAAGCTGACCTTGATCCGCGAACTCCAGCACGGTCACGGCGTCATCGCGATGATCGGCGATGGCGTGAACGATGCCCCCGCCCTGGCCGCCGCCACCGTCGGCGTGGCGATGGGCGCGGGCGGCACCGCAGTCGCACTGGAAACCGCCGATGTCGTCCTGATGGGCGATGACCTTGGCAAGCTGCCCTTTGCCATCGGCCTGAGCCGCGCCAGCGCACGCATCATCCGGCAGAACCTCGTGATCGCGCTCGGTGTCATCGGCCTGCTTCTGATCGCCTCCGGCTTTGGCGTCATCCCACTGAGCGTTGCGGTGGTTCTGCATGAGGGCAGCACCATCGTGGTCGTTTTGAATGCCTTGCGACTCCTCGCGTGGCATGAGCGTGGTCTCACAGCCTGAGGCGAGATCAGGCGAAGCTGGTAAGCTGATCAAAACGGCCAGCGATAGGGCGAGTTGTGGATCAGTTTGTTTTTTGGATAGGCGGCGATGCGCACCTGGTTCTTCGAGTTGCCGCTCAGGAGCCAGACGTTTGTCGCGTCCATCGCATGGAGGAAGCCGATGTGACCGCTGTTGGCTTGATCCACGGTGAGTGGCTGCATGATGCAGATGGCACCGTACGTGGCTGCCACGGGGCGTCCCCAGCCCCACCAGTCCGAGACTTTCGCGCTGCCCTGTGGCTGGTAGCCCGCGCGCTTGATGCACCAGTTTACAAAGGCCGCGCACCAAGCCGTCTCGTCGTGTAGCAGACTTCCGCCGATGCCGCAGCTTTTCAGATACTCCAGGATGCGCGGGTTGTCCCCATTTGCCCACTCCTGCACGCCCTGCTCCATGATGGCGATCTGCATCCACGGCGGCGGCGCGGCAAAGCTTGTGGGTGCTGCAGCGGCGGTCTCAGGCGGCATCCCCGTGACCACGCCGTTCACATTCACGATCTGGCCTGGGAAGAGCACCTTCCAGTTCCCCGTTCCCCACTCGACGAGGTCAGGATTGATCTTCTGAAACTGCGCCAGCGTCATGCCGAATTTCTTCGCGATCTTGCTGGGGTTGTCACCGGGCTGGACAGAGTATTGGGCCATGGCGGAAAATCTAGGAGCCGACCTGCGGCAATGCCAGCCTGAATTACTGGCGCATCAGAATTCTCCGATCATCATGCCGCATGACTCTGAACATCCACGCCGTGCAGCTCGATCCCATCTGGGAGGACAAAACCGCCAACTTCGCCAAAGTCCGCGCCCTTCTCGCCAAGCAGCCGCCTGTGCGTGGATCGCTCCTCATTCTGCCTGAGATGTTCGCCACTGGCTTCTCTTGCGATGTGATAAAGACCATCGAAGACATCGCAGGCGAGACCGAGCAATTTTTGCGTGAGCTGGCACGTGAGCACGACTGTGCCGCGCTGGGCGGAGTCGTCACACCTGGAAAGGATGGCCGTGGACTAAATCAAGCCCTCGCCATCGCGCCGGATGGCAGCGAGCTGGCGCGCTACACGAAGCAGCGGCCTTTCTCCCTCGGGGGTGAAGCCGAGGTACATGAGCGCGGCTCAACCCCTGTGATCTTCGAGTGGGCCGGGCTGAAAATCTCCCCACTCATCTGCTACGACCTCCGCTTCCCCGAGCTCGCCCGCGCCGCCGTGAAGCTGGGTGCCGAAGTGCTCGTGTACATCGCCGCCTGGCCGGTGAAGCGCTACCACCACTGGATCACCCTGCTCCAGGCCCGTGCCATCGAAAACCAAGCCTGCGTCATCGGCGTGAACCGCACCGGCCAGGACCCGCAGTTCAGCTACAACGGCCGGAGCCTCGTCGTCGATCCCCATGGCATCATCATCGCCGATGCTGGCGAGCGCGAGCAGGCACTGCGGGCTGAACTCGACACTCAAGTTATCCGCGACTGGCGAGCCCAGTTCCCAGCGCTACGAGATGCTGGGCTGGCGTGACCTCGGAATACCCTCGCGCTTGTCGCGGCCGTGCTGTGCCTTGGCCAGAATGTCGTTCATGCCTGCAGCTGTCATCGTAGTGGATAACAAGATGGAAAGCGCGGGCCTGATCATGGATGATGCCTCAGGGCTTGGCGGCGGACTCCATCCACTGCGCCGTTGCTAGATTCGCAATCGTGATGTCTTGAATGGCTTCTTCATCCACCTTCTCCATCGCGTCACGCAGCGCGCGTTTGCGGGTTTCGTTGCGGAGGTAAGCTCCGCAGAGGTGGAGGCCGATGCAGCCGGGGAGCTCTCTCAAAGTGGCGAGCGTTTTTGCATATCCAGCACCATCATGGCGACTGTGGAGGATGGCACGAGGTTTCATCATGACAGACGGAACGATTCAACACGTCGCCGCTTTCACCCACGATCGATGGCGATCATCAAGTCGCCATCTTCGCCGCCAATCGCACGGCTTCAACGAGACTGCTGCCGTTCGCCTTGCCCTGCCAGGCGATGTCGCAGGCGGTGCCATGATCGACGCTGGTGCGGGGCACCGGCAGGCCGAGCGTGGTATTTACCGCCGTGTCAAAGGCGAGAGCCTTCAGCGGAATCAGCGCCTGATCATGATACATGCAGATGTAGGCATCGACGTTTTTTCGCTTGGCGGCAATGAAGGCTGTGTCCGGCGGCAGCGGTCCTTCAATCGTCATCCCGGCGGCTTTGGCCATGGCGATGGCGGGAGCGATGATTGTCTCCTCTTCACCACGACCAAAGAGTCCATGCTCACCCGCATGTGGATTCAGCCCACACACGGCGATGCGTGGTGCCCGGCCTTTCACGCGACGCACAGCAGCATCCGTAAGTTCGATCACGTCGAGGATGCGTTTGCTCGTCAATGCAGGAACGACATCTTGATAGCCGATGTGGACGGTGACGAGACTGCAAATCATCTCGTCGGAGAAGAAGGACATGCAGGAGCGTTCCGCCGCCATCTTCTCGGCAAACATCTCCGTATGGCCAGGATAAGTGATGCCAGCGGCGTGCAGCGCTTCCTTATTCAGCGGCGCGGTGGCCACGGCGGCGACTTGCTTTGCCAATGCCGCCTGAATGCTCTTTTCGACATAGCGATAACCTGCCGCTCCGGTCTTGGCGCTGACGGTGCCAGGAGTGAAGCCTTCTGCATCAAAGCCGAAGATGTCCAAGACTGCAGGTTCGTCGATACCGCCACATTTTTCAGACCACTCGATCTCGCTGATGATGCGTTTTGGCGCAGGCAGTCCGGCCTGACGCGCGCATCGGGAAAGAAGACGCGCATCACCAAAGATGACGGGCGTGGCGAACTCGCGCACGGCATCGTTCGCGAGGAGTTGCAGACAGACTTCGGGTCCGACCCCGGCAGGGTCGCCCATGGTGACGGCGATGAGTGGTTTGGGCATGAATAGGAAGGTTTTTTCTGCTCTGGCAGATCTGCTTTTACCATGTCAGCTCACCCGTGCTCAAACAACATCTGCTCGCATGGAACTTCGAGTTGGATCTTTCGGCCATACTCCAAACCCTCCACCCAAGGCAGCAGTAGTTCGAGAACATCGGGGTTCTGAAAATGCTCCGGCTTCGTGTCAGGATGCGGGAAGTAGATCAGGCCACTCGTCGGAGGCGCATCATTTCGATGAACGATGACATCGAAGAACGAGAAGTCTTCCGCTGGCTCGGTCGGATGCCATTTCACATCCCGAAAGGTCAGCTTCGCCTGCACGAGGCGATAACTCAGCGGCGCAATGCTGACGTTCAGCGTGCCAAGGTGATAGCCGCTCAAGTCGAGACCGAGTTCGCGGAAGAAGGGTAATTGCATCCGCAGTGTGCCACCAGGGAAGCGCGGATTGCCATTCAAGCCGGACGCGACGCGGTGGCCTTGGACGACGGTGGCGGAAATCATGCGAGGATCTGCTTGATCACCTTGCACGGCTCCACGCCCGTCAGTTTGAAATCGAGACCCGCAGCGCGGAAGGACAGCCTTTCATGATCCATGCCGAGCTGATGCAGGATCGTGGCATGGATGTCGGCCACGTGGACTTCGTCTTCGATGATGTTGAAGCCCATCTCGTCCGTCGCGCCCAGGGTGACGCCGCCTTTGATGCCGCCGCCAGCCATCCACATGGTGAAGGCCTGCGGGTGATGATCGCGGCCCATGCTACGGCCGAGCGACACGCTGGCCTCGACCATCGGCGTGCGGCCAAACTCACCGCCCCAGACGACGAGCGTGCTGTCGAGCAGGCCGCGCTGTTTGAGGTCTTTGATCAGCGCGGCGCTGGCCTGGTCGGTGTTCTTGCAGTTGTTGCGCACGTTGCCCTCGACGTTGCTGTGCGCGTCCCAGCCTTCATTGTAGATGTTGATGAAGCGCACGCCGCGCTCGACCATCCGCCGTGCCAGCAGGCAGGCACGGGCAAAGGACGGCACCTTCGGATCGCAGCCATACATTTTCAGCGTGGCCTCGTCTTCCTTCGTGAGGTCCATCAGCTCCGGCGCGGAGGTTTGCAGGCGGTAGGCCATCTCGTAGTTCGCGATGCGCGTGGCCGTCTCGCCATCGCCGTCGAGCTTGAGGCGGCGATGATTGAGCGAGTTGATGAGGTCGATGGTGTCCTTCTGCGTGTCGGGCGTGATGCCTTCCGGCGTGCTGACATTCAAAATGGGGTCGCCCGTGTTGCGGAAACGCGTGCCGGAATACACGCTCGGCAAAAAGCCGCTGCTCCAGCACGCCGCGCCGCCGCTGATGCCGCTGCCGGTGCTCATCACGACAAAACTCGGCAGGTCCCGCGACTCCGCGCCGAGACCATACGTTACCCACGAGCCCATGCTGGGACGGCCTGGCTGCGAAAAGCCCGTGTTCATGAAAATCTGCGCCGGGGCGTGGTTGAACTGCGTCGTACGGCAGGATTTCACGATGGCGATGTCGTCCACCACCGTCGCCAAATGCGGCAACACTTCCGAAAGCTCCGCGCCGCACTGCCCATGCTTCGCGAACTTGAAACGCGGCCCCAAAACCGCCGCGTCCGGCCGGATGAACGCATAACGCTGCCCACCGATCACCGAAGGCGGCAACGGCTTGCCTTCATATTTCGTCAGCATCGGCTTGTGATCGAACAGCTCGAGCTGCGACGGCGCACCGGCCATGAACATATGAATGACCGCCTTCGCCTTCGGCTGAAAATGCGAGGTCGCAGCCACATTCGGACTCTTCGCCGCTCCATAAGCCGACTCCGCCAGCAACGAAGCCAGCGCGATCTTGCCGGTGCCGACGGCGCAATCGTTGAAGAAGTGTCTGCGGGTGATGTTGAGGGTGTTCATAAACGCGGCGGTGTCAGTCATTGAAGTTGCTTCAATAGCTATTCTTGTGGTGGCGCTTCTCCGAGGAGTTCAAACTCAGCAAGTGTCCCGGCCATGAGCGTCTCGTCAGGCAACATGACTGCCCCACCAATTCGCTGACCACGGGCATGTTCAGCTTGGATCAGAATGCAGGGGCTCTTGGTTTTCGCCTCTTCATCGATATGGAGTGCATATTGGGGCAAAACTATGTCGATTGGTTCACCAATTGGTTTCCCGGCATCTTGAAGGACGAAAACAGCACGTCCTGCTGAAACGTCGTCTTGATTAGCTGCTCGCTTGGTTACGGCTTCAAATTGTGTGAGTGATGGCCAATTCATGGATGGAGGATTGTGATAGGTGGTTTTTTTGCCGCAAGCTGCGACAATGCCAGCAGCAGCCAGAGTGAACAGGGATCGTCGCAAAGTTTTCATGGATGCGTAATCGCTTCGTCCAAATTCAGCACCGCACGGCACACCGAAGTCCACAGCGCTTCGCCGTCGAGTTTGTTGGCGCGTTGTTTGGTGAGGAAGGTTTTGAGCATGGTCAGTTCCTCAGCCGCGGGTGGGCGGGTGAGGCAGCGACGGAAGGTGTTGGTGAGACGGGAGTCGTCGTCGGGGGATTCGGCGATGACGGCTTTGGCCATGGCTTTAGCGGCTTCCATGAACATCTGGTCGTTCAGCAGTGTGAGGGCTTGCAGCGGGCTGTTGGAGACATCACGCTTGGCGAGGCAGGCTTCGCCGGTGGGCGCGTCGAAGGTGGTGGCCATGGCGAAGGGCGCGGTGCGCTTCGTGAAGGTGTAAAGGCTGCGGCGGTAGCGGTCCTCGCCCTCGCTGGTCTTCCACTCAAATTTACCGTAGGTGCCCTCGGAGGTGATGCTGGCAGGCTGCGGCGGATAGACGCCGGGACCGCCCATTTTCGGCGAGAGAACGCCAGCGGCTTTCAAAGCGGAGTCGCGGATGATCTCGGCATCGAGGCGGAAACGTGCGCCGCGAGCGAGCAGGATGTTTTCGGTGTCTGCTTGTAGTTCGGGCTTTAGCCCGTCTGAACGGCCTGAAGGCCGAACTACGAGCGAGCTTGCTTGCCGGTAGGTCTGCGACATCACGATGAGCTTGTGAAGCTTCTTCAGGCTCCAACCTTGCTTCACGAACTCGACGGCGAGCCAGTCGAGTAGCTCGGGATGCGACGGCGGCTCGCTTTGATAACCGAAGTCTTCGAGCGATTTCACGAGTCCGCGACCAAAGAACGCCTGCCACTGGCGATTGACCGTGACGCGGGCGGTGAGCGGGTTTTCGGGCGCGAAAAGCCACTTCGCGAAAGAGAGACGGCTCGCTGGCGCATCCTTCGGCAATGAGGGCAGGAAGGCGGGCACGGCGGGCGGCACGGTTTCCTTGGGCGAGAGGTATTCACCGCGATGGTAGCGATTCGTGGCGCGTAGATTCGTGGCCGGGCGCTCGCTCATGACGAGCGTAGGCTGGCCGCGTGGTGGGTTCTTGCGCAAGGCAGCGAGTTGCGCGGAGGCTTGCTTCATTTCGGGCGCGGTTTCCAGGAAGGTGCGCAGCATGGCCTCGCGCTTCGTTTGATCGCCGGTCGCGAGGGCATTCTCGACTTCAAACGGATGTCCGGTGGCCTCGGCGTGATCGCTGGTGGTCACGGAGAGGCGGAAATGACCGAGCGGGCAGGCGAAGTGCTTTTCGAAGAGCATCTTCAAATCGAAACCGCTGGTGAGATCAATGGGCTGCTCGAAATGAAACACGGCGGCGTGCTGCACACCGATGCCACCGAGCACCTGCCAGCCGCTGGACATCTCCGCATCGAGCGCGGCGCTGGCGGTGTTGGTCTTTTTCGAGGCGGCTTTCCGTGCGGCCTTCTTGGACTTTGCGGCTGCAGGTGCGGCATCGTTGATCTTATCGTCTTCCTCCTCGTTCGTGGCCTCGGCGCGGGCGATTTTGATGCGCTGGCCGTTTTGGAATGCTTGCAGTTCACTGAGGAAGAAGCCGCCGAGCGGGCCTTCATAGTTGGTGAGGCCTGGGCCGTCATTCGGCAGGCTTGGATGACTGGCGACTTCGATCCGCAGTGCGGTGACGCCTTTGATCGGTGCTTTGAAGCTCAAATCATAGACATCGCTCTTCGAGATGTCGCCGCTGCCGAGGATGAAGCCGTCAGGCTGCTCCTCCAGATGCGGCATCGTGGTCTTCATGGCCGTGGGGAGGATGATTTGCCATTTCGAAGCGGCCTTTGATTCCTCGGCGATCCAATTGGCAAACCGGCTCTCCATCGCCGCAGTTCCACCGGGGAACTTCGATGACAATGACCTCTCCAGTTGCTCGATTTTGACCACGTTCTCATCCTGCCTTGCTTTGACCTCTGGCGTCTCAATGTGATACGTCGGCTCGTCGGCGTTGTTCAACAGCGCCATGACGCTGTAGTAGTCCGTATGCAGGATAGGGTCGTATTTATGCGTGTGGCACTGGCAGCAGTTCAGCGTGAGGCCCATCCATGCCGTGCCGGTGACGCCGACGCGGTCCACCATGGCGTAGAAGCGGTATTCGTTGGGGTCGATGCCGCCTTCCTCGTTGAGCATCGTGTTCCGATGAAAGCCGGTGGCGATGAGGTCGTCGGGCGTGGCATTGGGGAGCATGTCGCCAGCGAGTTGCTTGATGCTGAACTGGTCGAAGGGCATGTCGTCGTTGAGGGCGCGAACGACCCAATCCCGATAAGGCCAGATCTGGCGTGGGCGGTCTTTTTCAAAGCCGTTTGTGTCAGCGTAGCGGGCAAGATCGAGCCAGCGACGTGCCCAGCGCTCACCGTATTGGGGGGAGTTCAGAAGCGAGTCCACGAGCTTTTCGTAGGCTTTGTCGGACTGGTCAGACTTGTCCGACGAGTCGGACGCTTTGACGAAGGCGTCGGCTTCGACGGGCGTGGGTGGCAGGCCGATGAGATCGAGATACACACGGCGGACGAGCGTGTAGGCATCCGCTTCTGGCGAAGGTTTCAGGCCTTCTTTTTTGAGACGCTCGCGGATGAAGTTATCGATGCTGGCCTTCGGATCTTTGGATGGCTGCGGCGGAGAGTAGGCCCAGTGCGCCTCGTACTTTGCCCCTTCGGCGATCCAGGCTTTGAGCGTGGCTTTGTCCTTCTCTGACAGGACTTTCTTCGTGTGCGGCGGCGGCATGACCTCGTCTTCATCGGTGGAGAGGATGCGTTTCACGACTTCGCTGGCATCCGGCTTGCCGGGGACGATGGCGATTTCGCCGGACTTGCCTTTGCCGTGAGCCGATTCACTCAAATCGAGGCGCAGCTTGCCTTTGCGGCCGTGGTCGTCCATGCCGTGGCAGGTGAAGCACTGCTGGGCGAGCACGGGACGCACGTCGCGATTGAAATCGACGGCCTGGGCAGAGGCAGTGAGCAGCAGGAAAAGGGCGAAGGGTGGCTTCATCACCTTCACTAACGACACAACTTCGCCGTTTTCGCGACAAGAACCTTGCGGTCGCAAACCTGGACAAATCCAAGGCACGATATGCCAAATCATGGGCGCAGAGACCGCCTCGTGGATTTTGGTTGGTCAAGGCCGGGTCAATGGGTAACAACTCCAGATTCACCAGCCACTCTCATGAAGCTTTCCACCGCACTTTTCCTTCCGCTGTTCATTCTCTTTACAGCAGGCAGCAATGCTCAGACCGCGACCCCGCGTCCGAAGCCCGAGCGCTTCGCCAAAGACATCGCCGTCTTTGCCAAGCAGGAGCCTGAGAAGGGCGGCATCGTCTTCACCGGCAGCTCCAGCATCCGCCGCTGGACCACCTTGAAGCAGGACTTCCCCGATCTGCCGGTGCTGAATCGCGGCTTCGGCGGCAGCGTGGCAAATGACCTCATCGTCTATGCCGACACCGTCGTCTTTCGCCATGAGCCAAAGGTGCTCGTCACCTACACAGGCAGCAACGATCTGAACGCCAAGCTCAGCGTGCAGGAGGCCTTTGAAGATTACACGAAGTTCCTGAACCTCGTCCACGAGCGCTCACCGAAGACGCGCGTGGTCGTGACCTCCGTGAAGATCGCCATCAAGCGCCTCACCCAGATGCCACAGGTGCATGAGCTGAATCGAAAGCTCGCCGAGTGGACCAAGGGCAAAGACTGGGTGCGCTATGTCGATACGACCAGCTACCTCGCGGATGCCAAAGGTCAGCCCATCCGAAAATACTACGTCGATGATCTCCTCCACCTCAGCCCGGCGGGCTATGCGAAGTGGACGGAGATCCTGACTCCCGTGCTGAAGGAAGAGTGGGGAAAGGCCACCGCGAAGTGACCATTTCGGTTAATCGATGAACGAGCAGATGTACTCACAAATGCCGTCCGCCACGGCGATGTCGAAGCCCGACTTCGCAGGCACATCGAAATATTGCCCGCCCGTGTAGGTCGTCTTGGCCTCGCTGCCGTCCAGCTTCACCTCGCAGGTGCCCGCAACGATCTCCATACGCTCGGCTTTGTCCGTGCCGAAATGATAGCTGCCAGGGTAGATCAGGCCCAGCGTCTTCTTGCTGCTGTCGGCAAAGAGGATGCTGTGACTCACCACCTTGCCGTCGAAATAGACATTGGCTTTGGTGACGGCGGTGATGTTCTCGAATTGGGATGGAATGGCGGACATAAGGGCGCGCACGGTGGCAAGACTGCGCGGCGGCTCAAGCCCGTTTCTGGGGCGTATAACTGCCAGTTTCTTCGGTTGACCATTTCAAACTTCACCCTGAGTCTCGCCGCCCGTTTATGAAATTCAAAACCTGCCTCGCCCTGGCTGCCCTCGCAGCTTCCACCACCCTGAACGCCCAAGAAGCCGTGAAACCTGCCGCCGCCGCCCCCGCTGCCCCCGTCGCCAAGCCTGACATGGAAAAGGTCAGCTACTTCATCGGCCGCCAGATCGGCGGAAACTTCAAACAGCAGAAGGTCGAGATCAATGTCGATACCTTCGCTGGTGCCATCCGCGACGTCGTCGCTGGCAAGGAATCCAAGTATCCTCAGGCCGAGCTCGAAGCTGCCATGGGTGAATTTGAAAAGTACATGCAGAGCCGTATGGCCGAGATCCAGGCGGAGATGGCCAAAGAAGCCGCCGCCAAGTCTGTCGAAGCCAAGGCCGCCGGCACCAAGTTCCTCGCCGACAACGCCAAGCGAGAAGGCGTGAAGACCACCGCCAGCGGTCTCCAGTATGAAATCGTCAAGCCAGGCGACGGAGCCAAGCCCGTGCCGACCGACAAAGTGAACGTCCACTACCATGGCACCCTCACCAGCGGCAAAGTCTTCGACAGCTCCGTGCAGCGCGGCGAGCCGATCACCTTCGGCGTACAGGAAGTCATCAAAGGCTGGACCGAAGGCCTCCAGCTCATGTCCGTCGGCTCGAAGTTCAAGTTCTACATCCCTTCCGACCTCGCTTATGGCGACGCCGGTGCAGGTGCTGACATTGGCCCAGGTGAGACCCTCATCTTTGAGGTCGAGCTTCTGAAGATCGAGAAGTAATCCTCTCCCATTCCATTCTCAAAACGGCTGCCAGGCGACTGGCAGCCGTTTTTTGTGCATGACTATCCTGGTTCATCGGGTTGTCTCCGGGCAACTTCGGAAAGAAGAAAACCACCGTCAGATGGCGGCGCTCCAGACGGTGACATCACGAACCGTGAACCAGAGTGCATCCTCAACATTCGTGGAACCTTTTCAGGACGCCTGCCGTGCACAAAGCTTGCCAGTGCCAGTCGCTCCTGATTAAGCTCACGGCATGAAATCCCTTCTCACCTTCCTTTGTGCTGCGGTGCTGACTGCTCAGGCTGTCACGACGACACCACCCAATATCGTGCTGGTGATGGCGGACGATCAGGGCTGGGGGGACATGGCCTACAACGGGCATCCGTATCTCAAGACGCCGAACTTTGATGCGATGGCGAAGTCTGGGGTGCGCTTTGGCCAGTTTCATGCCGCCGCACCGGTGTGCTCGCCGACGCGTGGGAGCGTGATGACGGGCCGCACGCCGAACCGCTACGGCGTCTTTTCCTGGGGGCATCCGATCCGGCCGCAGGAAATCACGGTGGCGGAGGTCCTGAAGCCAGTGGGATACCGCACCGGGCATTTCGGGAAGTGGCATCTCGGCTCGGTGCAAAAGGCGAGCGCGGTGAGCCCAGGTGCCTGTGGTTTCGACCAGTGGGTCTCCGCGCCGAACTTCTTCGATCTCGATCCCATCCTCAGTGTGAACGGCAAGGCCACGCAGTTCAAAGGCGACAGCTCCGATATCACCGCCGCCGTGGCCATCGACTTCATCCGCGACTGCGCGAAGGAAAAGAAGCCCTTCCTCGCGGTCGTCTGGTTTGGTTCGCCCCACGGGCCACACAAAGCGCTGGAGGCGGACGCGGCGCAGTATGAAGGTTTGCCAAAAGCGCAGCAGCACTTCTACGGCGAGATCACGGCGATGGACCGCGCGTTTGGCCGCCTGCGCGATGAACTCCGCACGCTCGACATCGAGCGGGACACGGTGCTCTGGTATTGCAGCGACAATGGCGCGCTGCCGAAGATCGGCTCCAGCGGCGGACGTCGTGGCAACAAGGGCAAGATCTACGAAGGCGGTCTGCTCGTGCCCGCGCTGCTGGAGTGGCCCGCGCAATTCGCCGAACCCAAGGTGGTGAACACACCGTGCATCACCTCAGACATCCTGCCCACCTTGCTCGACATCGTGGATGCGAAGCCCAGGAAAGCACCGCCGCTGGATGGCATCAGCCTCCTACCTCTGCTCAAAGGCGAGGTCAAAAAGCGTATGCAGCCGATGGGCTTCTGGGATAGCGGCGCGAAGGGTATCGGCACGCCATCCGACGTGTGGATGAGCGATCTCCTCGCCGCTCAGGCGCGTGGAGAGGAACCCAATGATCCGCTGCGCCTCGCCGCCGATGCGGGCAAGATCGGTGAGCCGGTGCCGCTGAACAAATTTCCCGGCCACTCGGCCTGGCTGGACTGGCCGTGGAAGCTGCATCGCATCGAGGACAAGAAGACCGGCGACGTCGATTGGGAGCTCTACGACCTCAGCGCCGATCCTGACGAAAGCCGCGTGCTCTTCGCCGAGCAGCCCGAGCGCGTGCCACAAATGCAGGAAGCCTTGGAGAACTGGCTGGAAAGCGTGGCGCGCAGCTTGAATGGGGAGGACTACAAGTGAGGGACAACAAGGCTTGACCGTTGACCTCTTGACCTGCCTTCTCCCGCCTCCCTCATGCGCTACGCCTTCTTCGATCTCGACCACACGCTGCTGCCTTTTGATACGCAGGCGCTGTTCTGCAATTTTGTGCTGCGTCGGCATCCTTGGCGGATCGTGCTGCATCTTTGGTTCATCCCGTTTGCACTGGGGCGCGCGGTCGGACTCGTGAGCACGGCGACGACGAAGCGGGCCTTCCTTTCCTACCTCGCCGGCATGAAGCGCGCGCACCTGCGGAAGCTGGCGCGGGACTTTGCGCATGACTGTGTGGACACCTGGATTTACCCCGAGCTGCGTGCGGAGATCCTCCGCCACAAGCATCAGAACCGGAAGCTCGTGCTGAACACGGCAAGTCCTGATTTCTATGCAGATCAAATCGCCGAAGTGCTCGGTTTCGATCACTGCATCGCCACGCAGTTTAAAATTGGCGACGAGGTTCCGCTGCGTCCGCCCATCATCGGCACGAACAACAAACGCGAGGCCAAGATCGCCGCCATGCGCCAGCGGCTCTCGGGTGTGGCCGCGCTTTCGGAAGAAGAGCGTTTCCACTGCTGGTCGTATAGCGACAGCTCCGCCGACATCCCGTTGCTCGAATTCGTGGGCAATCGCGTGCTTGTTCATCCTAGCAGTAGTCTGCGCGCTCACTTCCCGGAGGGGGATGTGACGGTGCTCACGCCATCGCGACCTTACTGGGGCAAGCTTGGCGACATGTTTGCCGTCGTGCGGCAGATGCTGGGGCTGCACCGCATTCGCGGGCCTCATGCTTGATGGGAGGGCAGGCTAGAAAGCCTACCCTACGCGACATCCTGCAAACCATACTTCTCGATCACGTCCTGCGGCACTCCTGGGTAGGGGCCGCCGAGGGAGATGTTGCCGACGTAGCCGAGCTGCTTCCACGTGGAGCTGTGCGTGTAGTAACCGCCGAGGCAAAGCTGGCGGAATTTGGCAAAGAAGGTGGTGCCCATGCGGTGCTCAGGTTTCGCTTTCGCCGGATCGCAGATGTCATCGGCGATGCCGCTCTGCTGATCGAGCGTGAGTTCGTCGAAGCGCTTTTCGTGACGGCGGAAGCTCTCCGTATTCAGCCAGGCGAGACCGCCACGCACCACTTCGCCATCCTCGCGCTGCGTGTCGTAAGGCGCGCTGATCCATTCGTTGATGAACTCGGGCACGCCGACTTCGCTGGCGGCGGGACCATTGGCATCCTTCGGTAAAAGTAGATCCGCCAGAGCTGTCGTAGTCTTGAGTTCCTCAGGCGTCATGACGCGGTCCCACGGTCCTGTGGCAGACTTCGTGTAGTCCGGGTCATGCATCGTGTAGCGCGCCAAGTGGGCTGGCGGAGCGGGCTCGGTCTCTCCTGGAGCTGCCGAGAGTGCCATCGGTGCAGCGACAGTGCCGGTGAGCCATTTCAAAGCATGACGGCGGGAGAGAGTGGTGGGTTCTTCGGGCATGGGGAAGTGTTTAGCGAAGGACCGAAACGACGGAAAGGATAAAAAGGCAGGACTCACGCTGCGTTTGCACTGTCCTTCGAGGACATCCTGACTTCTCTTTCCCACCACCATGCTTCGCCATCTCCTTCTAAGTCTCGCCTTTTCTGTCCAAGCCGCAGACATCTACTTCCCGCCACCTGATGCCGAAGGCGGCTGGCGCGAGGCGAAGACGGAGAAAGAGATTCGCGACAAGGCTGGCATGGATCTGAGCAAGCTGGAGCCTGCCTACACGATGACGGAGCGCTCGACCGGCAATGGCGGGCTCGTGGTAGTTCACAAGGGTTACCTCTGCTTTGAGCGCTATTTTGGCCGCGCCAGCCGCAATGCGAATCCCGACATGGCATCGACGGGCAAGGGCTTTTGCAGCATCGCGTGCGGGATCATGCTGGAGGAGTTTAAGGACAAGATCCCGCAGGGGCTCGATACGAAGGTCTTTACTGAAAAGTATCTGCCGCAGGCCTTCCCGCTGAATGATCCCCGCAAGGCGGAGATCACGCTGGGGCAGCTCCTGTGCATGACAGGTGGTTATTGGGGCGAGGGACAAACGCCAACCGGCTATGTGAAAGGCGACCCGAAGCCGAAGCAGCTCAAGCCAGTGCCGGGGCAGAACATCAAGGATCTGGATGCCTCATCCCTGAATGTGCCCCTGTGGTGTGATCCGGGGTCGGGTTACTCGTATTCGTCGCCTTCGCCACACATCGCCAGCATCGTGCTGCGCAATGTGAGCGGCATGGAACTGAAGGATTTCATTCATGAACGCCTCGCCAAACCGCAGGGCTGGGGTGCGTGGGATTACTGCCTGCATCGCGGTGACTTCGTGATGCCGCACGCGAACGGCGCGGGCAGCACAGCGCTTCATGCCACGGATGTGATGCGCTTTGGCTACTGCCTGGCTCAGGGTGGGAAGTGGAAGGATCAACAACTCGTACCTCCTGCCTACATCAAGAAGTGCCAGACCTGGAGCCCCTACAACCCGCACACGCCTTTCAGCCTCCAGTGGGAGCACAATGAGGACGGGCATGTGGCCGGAGCGCCGAAGGATGCGTTTTGGAAAAGCGGAGCGGGCGGTTTCTGCCTCTATGTCGTGCCATCGCTGGATCTCGTGATCTACAAGCTCGGCGGCAAAGACGGCCAGTATGACCCGACTCTGACCCGCATCCCACAGCCGGAGCAGAAGCATGATCGGGATAACTGGCAGCCAATCCCCGGCAATGCCTTTCAGGAAGGTTCGGGCGCTGCTTCGCTGAATCGTGTGCTGGAAATGGTTTGCGCAGCCGTGCGGGTGGAGTGATCAGCCTGCTTTCTTTTGCACTCATGACGACACTCAGCACGCAGGACGACGAAACCACGCTCTTCCGCAAAACCTGGACGCTCTACGACGCGATCTCCGAGAAGAACTACATGTTCCATCGGGAGATCTATACGCATGTGTCGGATCTGCTGCGGCAGCGAGGTGAGTATTCACTGCTCGATCTCGGCTGTGGCAATGCGCGCTTCCTGGCACCGTGCCTCCACGCTCATCCTCCGGCCAGCTACGATGGTGTGGATCTCTCCGCCGTGGCACTGGAAGAGGCGGCGCTCAAGCTCTCCTGTCTGCCCAACGTACGCTGGCATGAAACGGACATGCTGGAGGCGCTGCAAAAGGAAGATCGTTGTTTTGACGTCATCTTCTCAAGTTTCGCCATTCATCATCTGAGCACTGAAGATAAGCAGCAGCTTTTCCATGCCACTGCGCGTCGGCTTTCCCCCGGCGGAGTGCTGATCATGGTCGATGTCGTGCGCGAGGAGGGCCAATCGCGGGAGCACTACCTGGATGGTTACCTCGGCAATATGCGTGCGAGCTGGACGGCGGTGCCACCGGATGAACTCGAGCAGGCCTGTGCGCACGTGGCGTCCTTTGATTTCCCCGAGACGCTGGCGGATCTGACACGAATGGCCGAGGCCGCAGGCTTTTCCAAGGCGCATGTGGTGGACCGTTTCGCGCAGCATCATGTGCTGGTCTTCAGCCGCGCAGACGCTTGAGGCATTCTCAGCAGGTGCAGGCTTTATGGAGCGAAGGCCTTGGTGCGCTGGAGCTTGAGGGCGGCGTTCAGGCACCAGTTTTTAAACTCGTGGCGGCCACCCACTTGCGGCTCAGGGAGGAATTGAAATGGGGCGGATTTGCTTTCATCGAAACTGAGCTGGAGTGCTTATCCGGGAGGGGGCCCTCTCCCTTGATTTGGGGAGAGGGCCGGGCGTTGCGTTACGAGCTTGTAGCGTGTAAAGAATACCACAGCTCCCGAATGCGGACAGACGCCTCACTTTC
>NZ_JBILYB010000208.1:0-7790 GCF_044378005.1 Prosthecobacter sp. | reverse complement strand
CGCATGCAGTTCAAGCACTTACTCCGACATCGTGGAAGGAGAAAAATGGTCGGGCCGGCGAGATTCGAACTCACGACCTCTTGCACCCCATGCAAGCGTTCTACCAGGCTGAACTACGGCCCGACCTTTTGGCGGGACAGCTTGACGCCGTCCGGCTGGGGAGGCGGATGATGGCGGGGACCACCCTGTTTGCAACTGACTTGTTTCTCGACGAAGCAGAATTATGCACGTCTGCCACGCAGCATGCCATGAGCCATGAAGACGAATCCCATGAGCACCATGAACAGGGAGAAGAACTGCCCTTTCGTCATGCCCAGAATGGCCTCTGAACCAGAGTCCGGCTGACGCACTGACTCCAGCGAGATACGCGCCACCGCATAAAGCAGGAAGAACAACCCTGTAAGCACGCCATGAGGCAGACGTGGCCAGCGCAGACGCACTGCCAACAGAATGGCGCTGAGGAACAGCCCCTCCCCGAGTGCCTCATAAAGCTGCGAAGGGTGGCGCGGATGCAGGATCGCTTCGAGTTCAGCACGACCACCCCCATTCCGCTCGAACCACGCGATGATCTCAGGGCTGTGCTGGAGATTTTCAGGCAGTGCAACAGCGGTACCGCCCTGCTTCACGAAGTCTTCATGCAGCAACTCCGTGGGGAACTTCACGGCCCAGGGCACCTGAGTCACACGGCCAAAGAGTTCGCCATTGATGAAATTGGCAATGCGCCCGCAAAACACGCCAAGCGGAGCACCGCACACCAACGTGTCGCCAATACCTGTCCATGAGATCTTGTGCTTTCGTGCATACCAGAGGCAAAACAAAGCCACTCCGGCTATCCCCCCGTGGCTGGCCATGCCGCCTTTGTGAATCATGAAAATCATCCAGGGCTCCTGCACAAAGTGGTCCCAATCATAGAGCAACATGTAACCGATGCGCCCACCGAGCACGACACCGAACAGCGCCACCAAGGTAATGAAATCCGCCACCTGGGATTCTTTGATTTCCGAAAGTCCGCGATGCGAGAGAAAGAGCATCACCCGATACGTCAGATAAAAGCCCAGGACATAAGCCAGCCCATACCAATGCAGAGCGAAGGCATCGCTGAAGCGGATCAGGTGCGGGCTGAGATCATGCAGATAGTAGGCGAGGACATTCATCATGGGTTTGGAAAGGATTGATCCTTCGATTCAGGCACCTGTTCCGGCAAGCAAAAGGAATGCAGCACTTCGATTGACGGGCTCAGCATTTCCATCCTGATGCACCCACAAAAAAAGGCCGCTGGATCACAGCGGCCCTTGGTGGAGATGACTCGTCAATCTTAGTGCTGGGAGCAGAACTCCTCGAAGCGGTCCATGCCGGCATTGATGACATCAAGACCAGTGGCATAGCTGAAGCGGAGGGTGCTCTCAGCGCCGAAGGCAACGCCTGGGACGGCGGCCACGCGGGCTTTGCTGAGGAGCTTCTCGCAGAAGTTCACGGACTTCATGCCGGTGGGCTCGATATCGACGAGGAAGTAGAAGGCGCCGAGGGGCTCGACGACGCGGATGTTCTTGATGGCCTGGAGACGGCTGAGCATGTACTGGCGGCGGACGTCGAACTCGTCACGCATGTCAGCGACGATCTGCTGGTCGCCCTGGAGGGCGGCGATGGCACCGTATTGAGCAAAGGTGGTGACGTTGCTGGTCGTGTGGCTTTGGATGGTGTCGATGGCTTCCGCGATCTTCTTCGGAGCGGCGGTGTAGCCGAGGCGCCAGCCGGTCATGGCGTAGGCCTTGGAGAAACCGTTGATGGTGATGGTGTGGTCGAAGATGTCCTTGCTGATGCTGGCGATGGAGACGTGCTTCTGCTCGGCATAGACGAGCTTTTCATAGATCTCGTCGGAGAGGATGAGGATGTCTTCGGAGGCGGCGATCTCACCGATGGCGGCGAGTTCTTCCTTGGAATACACGGAGCCGGTTGGGTTGCCAGGGCTGTTGATGATCACCATCTTCGTCATCGGAGACATGGCGTCTTCGAACTCTTCAGCCGTCATCTTCCAGCCGTTTTCGCGCTTCGTTTCGACGATGACGGGGATGCCGCCGACGATCTTCACCATTTCAGGATAGCTGGTCCAATAAGGAGCCGGGATGATGACTTCGTCACCGGGATTCACGACGGCAGCGATGGCGTTGTAGCAGGAGTGCTTGGCACCACAGTTCACGCTGATCATGGAGGGGTCGTATTGCAGACCGTTGTCGAGGAGGAGCTTGGCGGCGATGGCTTCGCGGAGTTCGAGAAGGCCGGCGCTTTCGGTGTAGCGCGTTTTGCCGCCCATCAGCGCCTCTGCGGCGGCCTGGGTGATGTGGTCGGGCGTGTTAAAGTCTGGCTCGCCTGCGCCGAAGCTCAGCACATCGATCCCCTGCTTCTTGAGCGCCTTCGCCTGGGCAGTGATGGCAAGGGTCATGGAAGGGGCGAGTTCGGCGATGTTTTTGGCGATGAAGTCCATAGATGGGAAAGGTGCTGGCTGGGGTGGGATAGTCCGGTTTGGCCGGAAAGGGGGCGCTAAAAAGGAGCGGTCAGAGGGTTTGTCAACGCCGGGGAGGCCGGAGGGGTGGAATGCTTGAAGTATCCCTCCACAAAGAAGGAGGTTTCAATCATGGCACCTCCCCTTTCGATAACCGCACTGCCTTCACTTTGAAAGCACGAGTGAGTTCACTTCGGCGGCGGCGATGCCTTGATGAAAAACAATGTAAGTGCCCAGCGGTTTGGCCGCTGCGGGGACTTCCTTGGCGCGTGCCCGCAGCGGCGGATCTTCCAGCATGGCCTGGATCTCAGAGACGTGCCCGACACAGTTGCCCTGGGCATCGAGCAAGGCGGAGCCGCTCGACCCTGGTGCCCAGTCGAGCGTGGTTTCCAACCAGATCGGCGTCGGGACGGCAGTGCCAGCAGGCAGGGCTGCCTGCTCGCGCTTGCGCATGAAAGGGCGCTTCACGAAGCGGCTGACGATGCCCTCGCTGTAGTAGCCGCGCTTGCCGTAGGGATCGCTGAAGCACCAGATGGGATCACCGGGCATGGTGTCTCTGGCCAGCGGCAGGGCAGTGAGTGCGGTGGACTTCACGCGCACGATGGCGCTGTCTTTGCCCGTGTTCACCGCGAGGATCTCCGTCACGGGCAGCACCTGCTCATCCTCCGTAGCGGCGATGAGGTAGCCTTCGAGCATTTTCTCCGGCGGGGTAATGACATGGGCGCAGGTCGCCACGGCACCATCCGTGGTGATGGCGTAACCACCGGCCAGGTTGAGGTGCCACTTGTCGCACTTCGTGCAGAGGTAGTAAAAGCCGAGCCGCAGATGTGCCAGTCGTGCGCGCTGCCAGAGTTCGCGGGGTGGCAGAGGCTTCGTCTCGGGCGGAGGCAGCGTCAGTTCGCAAGTTGCGCGCTTCATCTGCTCCGTCGCTGTCGTCATGGGCAGCAGTTGTTTGGCTTCCCGCAGCGTCTGAGCTTGTGCCAGCAAAGCGGCCTGCCCTTTGGCACCCCGGCCTTCTTCATAGACAGGAACGCCAGGCCCCTGGGCCAGAGCAGAGAGGGAAATCAGGAGGAGCAGATAGCGCATGAAGAAAATCTGGTTCACGCACCGGCGCGTTTGCTGAAGAGGCCGTAGCGGGGGCTGAAGATGTAGGCGAGCAGGAAGAGGCTGCCGAGCACGAGGATGATGGTGCTGCTCATGGACCAGCCGAGCGGGTAGCTGATGAAGAAGGCGGCCACGGAGCCAAGTCCGCCGATGATGCCGCCGCCCCAGAAGAGGGTACGGGCGTCATTGGTGAAAAGATAGACGGTGGCTGCGGGGGCCACCATGAGCCCGACGCTGAGGATGCAGCCGACGGCTTGCAGCGAGGAGATGAGCACCAGGATGGTGATGGCAAAGGTGGCGTAGTTCAGGAAGCGCACGGGCACGCCGAGACTGGCGGCGATGTTGGGCTCAAAGAGGTAGATGAGCAGCGGCCTTTGCAGCGCTGTAAGGGAGAGCACGGCGATGGCGCTGATGCCAAAGGCGATCCAGAGGTCGCTGTCTGCCATGCCGACGAGGCTGCCGAAGAGCCATTCGTCGAGCTTCTGGCGAACATTGAGCTGGGTGAGGATGAGGTAGCCTCCGGCAAAGGCGGTGGTGTAAAGGATGCCCATGGAGGTGTCCTGATCCAGCCGGGAAGTGCGGGAGAGGAAGATGGAGCCGAGGCCGACGATCATGGCGGCGAAGACGGCTCCGGCGAGCGCACTCCACTGCGTGAGCCCAACCAAGAGCACGGCCAGAGCGATGCCGGGCAGCAGGGCATGGGAGAGGGTGCCGATCTTCAGCGCGGACTTCCGCAGCACGACGAAGGCGCTGACGAAGCCATTGGCAAAGCCGATCATGAGACAGGCGAGCAGCGCCCGTTTGGCGATGGGCTCGGCAAGGAAGTCAGTGAGTGTGGGAAGATCCTGGGGCATGGCGGCGGGTGGAGATCACTGCCCGTAGGCGGCGGCGATGTTTTCTTTCGTGAAGTGCGTGGCGACATCGCCAAAGGTGACCTGGGTCTTTTTGATGAGCAGCACGTCGTCGTAGAAGCCGGAGACGGTTTGCAGATCGTGGTGACTGGCGATGAGGAGGCGGCCCTCAGCGGTGAGTTCTTTGAAGAGGCGGCTGAGGTTGTCCTGCGCGGGTTTGTCGAGCCCGGTGAAAGGCTCATCGAGCAGGAGCACGTGCGCCTCCTGAGCGAGGGCGCGGGCGATGAAGGTGCGCTGCTGCTGGCCGCCGGAGAGGGCGCTGATCTGGCGGTCCTGGAGGTCGAGCAGATTCATCGCGGTGAGGGCGCGCTCGACGATCTCGCCGTCGTGCTTCGAGTAGCCGCGCCACCAGCCGAGATTCGGGTAGCGGCCCATCTCCACGAGCCCACGCACGGTGATGGGGAACTGCCAATCGACATCGCCCCGCTGCGGCAGGTAGGCGATTTCATGACTGCTGCGGGTGAGCGGCTGGCCGCGCCAGATGAGGCTGCCTTTGTCCGTCGGCAGGAGTCCGGCGAGGGCCTTCAAAAGAGTGCTCTTCCCTGCCCCGTTCGGGCCGATCAGCGCGATGCTGCGCCCGCATTCCGTGGCGAAGCTGATGCCGTCCAGCGCGAGCACCTCGCGATAGCTCACACGCAGGTCGCGAACTTCCAGACGGTGTTGGTGCGAGTGCTCGCAGCCGCCGCCCCAGCAGACGTGTTCTTTGGCAGTGGTCGTGGGCATTACCAAGTGAAGGTGAGGATTTCGCTGAGTGCGGCCCCGCTGGACCAGCGGGTTTCGCTTTTGGCATCGTAGCCGTCGGGCTCGATCTCCAGGCTCAAAGCGGTGTCGGGGGTGCCTGCAGGCCACTGGGCGTCGAGGCTGAATTCATTGCCATCATTGGAGACCGCGATCTCGGCCTCCACCTCGGCGGGTGAGGCGCTCAGATCCAGCTTCGTGAGCAGCTCTGTGCCCTCGCTTTTCAAGCTGATGGAGACGGGCTTGTGCGCGTAACGCAGCCGCACGATCACCGGCACAGGCTTCTTTTCCGCCCGTGTCTGCGCGGCGGTTGGCTCCACTTCGGGGATGTGGGTGGCATTGCCCGTGAGCTGGACCATCGGCACGGCCAGGAGGCCGAAGAGCAGGCCGAGGACAAAGATCTGGATGGGAGGGAAACCGCGCATTGGTTGCAATAAGTCACGGAGACGTGCCCCAGAGTCAACCTCTGTCACCGATCACCTCATGCGCCTGCTTTGAGCCGCTCCAGTTCGTGCATGAGCACGGCGTAGCGTTCCTCCAGACTTGGCTCGACCATGAGTCGGCTCATGATCTCCGGCTCCCGGACAAAGTGATAGCTCAAGATGTCGCAGGCGAGATCCGGGCAGACCATATCATCGAGGGTGCTACGCAGCGTCTGCATGGCCTCGCTGCACTCTGGCTTGGCAGGCGGGAGCAGATCCAGCGCCCGATGCTTTAACTCAATGAGTTCTTCGTCGGTGGACTCACGCAGCGTGGGAAAGGGCTCGATGGTGGCGATGCGGAAGGGTCTTTCTTGCACCCAGCCGGTGATGCGGATGCGCTTCACCCCATAAAGCATCACATGGGAGGTGCCGTCCTCGCGCTTTTTGCTGGCGCGGATAAGGCCCACCGTAGTCACGGGCAGGAGTTCATCATTCAGGATCGTGCCCACGCCAAACATCCGACTCGTCTCCAGCGCATGATCCAGCATCTGTCGGTAGCGCTGCTCGAAGATGTAGAGCGGCAAAAAGCAGCCGGGGAAGTGGAAGCACTCCTCCAGCACGATCAGCCCGAGAGTGTCGGGCAGAACGAAGGAAGAAGTGTGCGTCTGAGAAAGAGCCATGAAGATGAATGCTCCATTCACTACGCCACACCCTGCGGGAACGGCGTCACCAAGTTTTGCATTCGCTCATCACAGCCCCAGCATCGCCACCACGGCCTCGCGTTTCAGGCGCAGTTCACGCCATTCGTGATCAAAGGCACTGCCACCCACGATGCCGCAACCGCTCGGAAGCTGAGCTTCCTGACCGCTCCAGCTCACGCCGCGAATGGCCACCACCATGTGACAAATGTGGCCTTCGCCCGGCTCCACGAAGCCGAAGGGAGCGCCGAAGAAGCCCGGCACTTTCAATTGCGCGCGATATTCCCGCAGCCGGTCCAGCCACATCTCTTCACGCGGCAGACAGCCCACCGCAGGCGTGGGATGCAGCTCACGCACCAGCGTATCTGGCACGGCGTCACCGGCCAGTTGCACGCGCAGGTTTGTCTGGAAATGCAGCAGCGTCGAGGCCTGGCAAAGCCCGCGCGGATCACGCTGCACGGGGCCCAGCTTGGAAAGTTGCGCCTCCAGGTAACGCACCACGATCTCGTGCTCGTCGATCTCCTTCACATCTTTGAGGAAAGCCTCCTGCGCACCCGGCTTGGCCGTGCCAGCCAGCGCCATCGTCTTCACATCCCGTCCCTGGGCTCGGAAGAGCAGCTCCGGCGTCGCGCCGATGAACCCCTCTTCGCCCTGCACCCAGGCGTATCCCCACGTGTTCGGCGGCGCATCCATCACGCGCTCCAGCAAACGGATCGGATCACCGCTCACGATGCACCCGCGCTCAGTCAGCACCGGCACCATCTTTTCCAGACGCTTCGCCAGCACTTCCCGGCGGATGCGGCGGAAGGCCATCTTGAACCACTCTGTCGCCGGCTTTGCCCACTGAATGTGTGGAGCCTGTGCCCCATTCCAGCCGACACTGCTGGCGAGTGATTCGGCGGCGACGGGGATCAGCTTTGCGGGGCGTTTCCACGGCACGGGGTCCTTTAGATCGAAATCATTGACGTAAAAAGCCCCGCCGTCCGCTGGCATGGACGACGAAGACTCAAAGGGTCCCTTTCCGATCCACGCCCGTCCGTCCGGGAGCCTGAAAAATGCGATGTCTGTCATGTGATGAGTGCCATAGTGAAACGCAGGGCTGGTGGCGCAAGGATGACGCAAATGGAAATCAGTTTTTGATTTTCATGAATCGCGGTAGTCTCTGAAACTCCAACCCAGGTCCCCCACCCTTCATTCCATCCCCTTTCCCCATGCGCCTCATTCATTTCGCCTACGTCCTCACCGCCCTCCTCATCGGTGCCACCTCCTACCTCGCCTGGGAGGGCCAGCAGGCCGCCCGTGGCGCCAAAGAGGAGCTCGCCTTCATCAAGAAAAAGCAGGCCACCGAGGCCTATGCCTCCCCCACGGGCGACAGCCTCGTGCCCCTGCCCGGCATCCCCGCCCCGGCCACCTCCAT
>NZ_JBILYB010000207.1:0-7874 GCF_044378005.1 Prosthecobacter sp. | reverse complement strand
GGTTTTCTGCAATCAATGCATCACGTCTTGCCATCTTGAACATCATCCTGGCGCACTTGATGTGATGATTGGTGCTCGTGGAAGACAGGGTGGAAGCGAGTGCCTTTCTGTAGCCGATTAAATCACCTCGGGTGACCAATGAGATCTCCTGGTCTGCTCGCTCTCCGAGGAAATCCAGAAACTTCGTGGTGGATGCCCCGTAGAAGTGCATGGTCGCAGGCTTCGTTTCGTCCTTCTTTTCTGCCAGCCAGTTGTCCACATGCTCCCGGACTGTCACAGACTTCAACTCCTCTCCAGTGATCTCTCGGTGCAGATCCTGCAGAACACTACGCACTTGGCCAAAGGTCCGACGCTTTCGGGCTGCCTCCTCAAACTGCTCAGCCAGCTTCTCGGCCTTCCTGCGGTTCGTCTCTTTCGTGGAGCGCTTTTTTCGCCTCCCATCAAGGTCCGTGAAGCACGCCGTCCAGTAGGGCGAGTTGGGGTGTTTCCAGACAGAGGCCATAACAGAATAAAAGTAAGAACGAGAGTAAGAACATCCTACCTTGTTTCGGGATGTCCACCGAAATTCGAAAATCGCGTTCTTCCTTGTAAATGAATGGTTTCAGACGTTCCGAAACATCCCCAAACAACCCCTTGGTGAAGCGCGGGTTCAATTCCCGCCCTCGCCTCCACTTGGAAAATCAAGGGTTCCAGCGCCAAATGGCGAAAAGTAAGAACCTGTTCGGCCACGGTTTAACGAGGGCACTGGTGGTTTGATGGGGGAACACAAGCACACCATCCGTCGGCGCTTTCAAAGGTGGCTTGATGGTGCGGATGTTCCGCGAGGTGACCTGCTCCAACGCACTCTGAGTTGCCTCAAGACTGCCAACCTCTCTCAGGCACATTTCAGCAGTGGCCGGGCCTTTTTTATCCTTGGGAAAGGTGGCATCATGAAAACCCCGCTTGCAGCGTGCCGCATCGCCGCTGACTGACTCCACCCTTTAAAGACACATGGCCCGCAAGATCACCCGCGAAGACCTCGGCTGGAATGACCATTTCGCCGATGCCTTCGCGCCGTATGCGAAGCTCGGCTGGAAACCTGCCCGTCTGCTGCGGGACAATAAGATCAGCTACGGCTGCCTCGTCTTCGATGAAAAGGACTTCGATGAGCTGGACTGCATTCTCGGGGGGAAGGTCTATCACGATGCTGCGAACGATGCCGATCTGCCCGCCGTGGGTGACTGGGTGGCGCTCGAAGTCACGAGTGAGAATGCCGTCATCCGTGCCCGTCTGCCACGCCAGACCTGCTTCTCCCGCAAAGCGCCCGGCACCAGCAGCGAGGAGCAGGTGCTCGTGGCGAATGTCGATGTCGTCATGGTCATCACCGAGCCTGGGGCGGACTTCAGCCTGCGGAGGATGGAGCGCTACTTCGCCATCATCCAGCGCAGCGGCGCGCAGGCCGTCGTTGTGCTGAACAAGTCAGATCTCTTCACCAAGGTCGAATGTGCTCAGGCCGCCTCGGAGATCCGCGAATTGAACCCCGACGCTTCCGTCCACATCACCAGCGTGCTGGAAGGGCAGGGGATGAAAGTCCTGCGCAGCTACCTGAAAAAAGGCGTCACCGTCGCGCTCATCGGCTCCAGCGGCGTCGGCAAATCGGCCATGATCAATGAGATCCTCGGCGACGAATGGCAATGGGTGGGCGACGTGAACGAAGTCACTGGCAAAGGCCGCCACACCACTTCCGCACGCGAGCTCATCGTCCTGCCACGCGGCGGCATCCTCGTGGATAATCCCGGCATCAAAGAGGTGCAGATGTGGACCGACGAAGCCACGCTGCGCGAGTCATTCACAGACATCGAAGAGCTGGCGGCGCAGTGCCGCTACCACGACTGCAAGCATGGCAAAGACGCCGGTTGCGCCCTCCGCGCCGCCATCGCTGAGGAGAAGCTCGATCCCGCCCGCCTCGAAGGATTCCTCAGTCTCGAAGACGAGATCGCCCTGCTCAGGAAGCGTCAGAAAAAGCGCCAGATGACCGTCGAGCGCATCCACAAACGCGACCACAAGATCAAGGCCCGCAACCGCGAGGATCGCCTCGACATCGAGCGTGATCTGAAACCTCGGTCTTGAGGTGTCAGCCCGTACTCCCGAAGTCTCACACGACGAGGGCTTCGATCTGGCCGCCGTAGCGTTGGCAGAGAGTGTGGGTTTCCTCGGGGGTGAGGATCATGAAAGCCGTGGACAGGGCGTCTGAAAGCGCCGCAGAGGGCGCGAGGGCGTAGCTCCGCTGGGGCTGCACGGGGACGGGCTGGAGCGTGCGCGGGTCCATGAGGTGCGCTCCCTGCACTTGGAAGCCGCTGCCGCTGAGGGCGCGGTCGCGCAGGGAGAGGGCCTGGGTGCCATCGGCGAGCGTGATGTCCCAGGCTTCGCGACCGGGGGGCGGGCTGAGGGCGAGCAGGGTGCTGTCTCCGGCATTGAGAAAGGCGCGGGTGATGCTCCAGGACTGGAGGATCTCGGCGGCCTGATCGAGCGCATAGCCTTTGCCCACGGCTCCGAGATCGAAGACCATGTGGTCGGCGTGGACGGTGACGAGCAGCTCGGCTTCATTGAGCTCGAAGTGCTGGGTGCCGATGCTCTGGCGGGCGAGTTCCAGCTTCTCAGGATCGGGCATGCGGAGGCTGCCATCGTCATTGCGCCAGAGCTGCATGAGGGGGCCGATGGTGATGTCAAAGGCACCACGGGTCTCCTGCCACACGGTCTTGGCCAGACTGAGGCAGTCCCAGGTGGCGAGGGAGACGGGCAGGCTCTGGCCGGAGGTGAGCTGGTTCAGCCGCCAGATGTCGCTGCCAGTGCGGAAGCGGCTCAGCTCGTCTTCGAGTCGGTCGATCTCTTTAAAGACGGCCTCGGCGGCCTGGGAGGCATAGTCGGCGTCGATGTCTTCCTGGGCGATGATGACCTCGAAGCTGGTGGCCATGGCATCATGGCTGAAGCGAAACATCGGGGGCTCGCCGCTCATGGGGGATCAGGGCTGGGTGCCTGGGAGGGGCATGGGCATCCCTGGCAGGACGGGTAAACCGGGGCCGCTGGGGGTGAGGGTGGGCGCGGCATTGAGAGTGCCGGCAGGCGGGGCGACGGGGGCTGTGGACTCGGGGGCCGGTGCGGCTGGCGGGATGACCGGAGCCACTGGCTGGGGCTCGGGGGCTTTCTCCTTCTGAACGAGCAGGGTGAGGTAAACGCCGGGCCGCAGGCCGTAAGGGCCGCTTTCGGTGTAGCTGGCGGCGCGGTCGCCGAGGGCGAGCTTCACCTGCGGGAGCTGTTCGGCCTCGACGATGATCACGGGGGAGGTGAGCTGGGCGGGGACTGCCATCTGATAGCCGACCTTGGTGAGGGTGCGCCAGTACCAGGGCAGGGGCCAGCCGGAGTCGCGGTTGATGACCTGGGCGCTGAAGCTTTCGCCCCGGTCAGCGGCGATGGTCTTCACTTCATTGACGAGGCGGAGCAGATCGGTCGTGGTGTGGGAGTAGGCGTAGGGGTTGCGCTGGTCGGCGCGGTACTCATCGTTGACGAATTTGGTCTGCCAGCAGGAGAACCAAAGGCCGCTGCTGATGGCGACCGTGAAGAGCAGGTGGCTGATGCGCCCGGTGAAGATTGTCCAGAGCCAGCCAGCGCCTGCGCCAGCCAGGAGGGTGAGGCTGTGCTGCGCGCTGAGGATGCACCAGGGCGTCTTGTAGCTGAGCAGGGAATACACGCCGATCAGGGCGAGTGTATACACAGAGAGGAAGACGAGCAGGGCCTGTCGGGCGGTGTTTTTAAACTCACCGACGAGAGCGTAAACCATGCCGATGAGACCGAGCACCACGATCATCGCCTCACTCCAGACCAGGCCGTCTTTATGATAAACGAGGAGGGTGAGGTAGTAGTGCCAGGGTTTCTCGTGGCCGCTGCCTTCGCTGCGCTCAAAGTAGTGGCCGAAGGTGAAGAAGCTGTCCTGCACGGCCTGCCAGTCGCGGAAGCCGCCGGAGTAGGAGGCCACGGAGACGAGCAGGGCGGGGGCCAGCACCCACAGCCAGGGGGCGGAGACGCCTTTCTTCGAGCGGGAGGAGCTCAGGCTGAGGCTGTTGCTCTTCCGAGGCTGGAAGTCGCCGATCATGATGCGGGCGACGATCCACCCGGCCAGGGCGGCCCCGACATTGATGATGAAAGTCTCCTTGGTCGCATGGGCGAAGCCGAGGGCCATGCCGCCGAGGATGAGCCAGAGCCGCCCGCCGTTCTGGGAGAATCGCCAGAAGCAGCCCAGGGTCAGCATGACGAGCAGGGTGAGCTGCATCTCCATGATGAAGTAGCGGCTGTAATAAACCATCATCGGCGAGACGGCGGTCATCAGCATCGCGAGCACAGTGCCCAGCCGCCCGAGAGGACCGGCGAAGAGCAGCGCACTCAGCATCACGCCAAAGCCGGTCAGGGCCACGACGAGGCGGAGATCGCCATCCGTCCAGGTGGAGGGATCTCCCCAGGCGGTGAATTTGCCCCAACTGGCGGTCACCTGATGCAGCGCAGGGCCGTGGTAGTCCTTCGGGTCGTATTCGAAGTGCCCATCCTGCCAGTAATCCGCCAGCTTCATGCCTAGGATGGCCTCATCGGCATGCATCGGTCGGCGATCCAGGGCGGGCAAACGGTAGAAAAAACCCAGTCCCACGGCCAGAAAGGCGAGGAACAGAAAGGAGAAGATGGAGATGCTGACCTCTTTACGTAGAGCCATAGGGGGGCGCGCATGATGGCGGCATCTCGCCGGAGCGCAAGCGGGGGAGTGGGGGCGGCTGGCCGCAGTTTGGCAGAGAAGAGCCTTGATTCGAGGCGCTGGCATTTTTCACTGACCCCATGCCCCCCGCCACCACCCGCTTTGCCCCCAGTCCCACCGGCTGGCTGCACCTGGGTCATGCCTACGCGGCTCTCTTTGCCGCTGAAAAGGCGGACGGTGGGCGCTTCCTCGTCCGGCTGGAGGACATCGACTCCACCCGCGCCCGCCCCGAGTACGAGGCGGGGATCTTTGAAGATCTGGCCTGGCTCGGGCTGACTTGGGAGTTGCCCGTGATCCGGCAGTCGGAGCATGTCGAGGTGTATCGCGCCGGGCTCGCGGAGCTGGATCGGCTGGGGCTGCTGTATCCCTGCTTCTGCACGCGGAAGGAGATCCAGCACGAGATCGCCCAGGCCGGAAACGCACCGCATGGCCCCGACGGCCCGCTTTACCCCGGCACCTGCCGGACCCGCAGCGCCGGGGAAAGGCAGGACCGCATCGCCCGAGGCGATGCCTACGCGCTGCGGCTGGATGTGGCGCGGGCGATGAGCCTCGTCGGCAAAGAACTGCACTGGGAAGATCGCGCTCACGGGCACTTCATCGCCACGCCGGGCATCTTTGGGGATGTGGTGCTCGCGCGCAAAGACACGCCAGCCAGCTACCACCTCGCCGTGGTGCTCGATGACGCACGTCAGGGCATCACACTCGTGACGCGGGGCGAGGATCTGCTGCCCGCCACGCATCTCCATCGTCTGCTCATCGAGCTGCTGCATCTCCCCATGCCCGCCTGGGAACACCACCGCCTCATTCTCGATGATCAAGGCCGCCGCCTCGCCAAGCGCGACGACGCCAGATCCCTCCGCGCCCTCCGCGAACAAGGCTGGACCTCCGAGCAGGTGCGGCACGAAGTCGAGTGAGGGGACGAAATGAGCCCTGTCCGCCTATCTCTCTGTTTGCTAGCTCCAGGCTTTCAGTTCATAATCAGCCCATGTCAGTCGCCCAAGTCACCCAGGAGATCGCCCAGATGACGGAGGATGAGCAGTTCTATGTGGCTGCATTCCTTCAGCACCTCGTCGATGAGCGTGATCCGAATCACGCCGCCGCGATGGCTGCGGCAAACCGTCGGATGGACGAAGGGCAGAAGGTTTCGTTTGAGGAACTCGTCGAGAGACATGAAACCCTGGAACGGCAGGGAAAATAAGTCATGACCTCGTCGCCCAAGCTCGTGCTGGATGGTGAGGCTGTTGACACATTGCTGGTGCTGCCGCCAGCGGCGAGGCGGCGGATTTTATCGGTCCTTGAGCAGCTTCGCCACGAGCGCCCACGAACCACCGAGGACTTCTCTGAAACCGATCTGGCAGGCAGGCATATCAGCGTGAAGGCCGTGCGTCCTGTTTTGATTCGCTACTGGTTGGATGCTGCGGTCGATGAATTTCGAGTCACTCGCATTACCGTGGTGAAGCCTTGGAATCGGTAGGTGCGGCACGAAGTAGAACGAGTTTAAAACTCGTACGCTGGTGCCGCGAGATTCAATCTCGCGGTTCCGGCGAGTTTCAAACTCACCGCACCAGCCCACGACTTGCAAAGTCGTTTGATGTCACTCCCCAGGCATCGGCTCAGTCGGCCAGGTCTCCAGCCAGGGCAGACCATACGCATTGAGGTCAGCCATGAAGGGATCGGGATTGAGCTGCTCCACATTCCAGACGCCGGGCTGGCGATACTCCGTGTTCGTGAGGAGCTGCTTCGCCGCGATCATCGCGGGCACGCCGGTGGTGTAGCTCACGCCCTGGCTGTTGGTTTCCTTGTAGCAGTCTTCGTGGTCCTTGATGTTGTACACGTAGTAGCGCTTCGGCTGGCCGTCCTTGCCCGTGCCTTCGATCCAGTTGCCAATGCAGGTCTTGCCTTTGGTGTCCGCACCCAGCGTGCCGGGCTCGGGCAGCAGGGTCTTCAAAAACTCAATCGGGATGATGGCATTGCCCTGATGCATCACCGGGTCGATCCGTGTCATGCCCACGTTCACCAGCACTTCCATGTGCTTGATGTAGTTGTCGCCAAAGGTCATCCAGAAGCGCGCGCGGCGCATGGGGATGTGCTTCGTCAAAGACTCCAGCTCCTCGTGGTAGAGGCAATAGATGTTCTTCGGGCCGATGCCATCCGGGAAGGGGAAGCTGCGCTTGATGGCGAGCGGCTTCGTCTCCACCCAGGCCCCGTTCTCCCAGTAGCGACCATTCGCCGTCACTTCGCGGAGATTGATCTCGGGATTGAAGTTCGTGGCGAAGGCCTTGCCGTGGTCGCCCGCGTTGCAGTCGATGATGTCGAGGGTGTCGATCGTGCTGAAGTGATGCTTCAACGCATAGGCCGTGTACACATTCGTCACGCCTGGATCAAAGCCGCAGCCCAGCAGCGCCGTCAGACCAGCCGCCTTGAACTTCTCCTGATACGCCCACTGCCAGTGGTACTCAAACTTCGCCACATCGCGGGGCTCGTAGTTCGCCGTGTCGATGTAATGCACCCCGGCCTCCAGGCAGGCGTCCATGATCGTCAGATCCTGATAAGGCAGCGCCACATTGATCACCACCTCCGGCTGGTAGCTTTGCAGCAGGGCCACCAGCTCCGGCACATTGTCCGCATCCACGGACGCCGTCTGGATCGGGCGCTTCAGCTCCGCCGCGATGCCATCGCACTTCGACTTCGTGCGGCTGGCCAGCATGATCTCACCGAAGACCTCGGGAAGCTGGGCGCATTTATGAGTGACGACGCGGCCGACGCCGCCGGCTCCGATGATGAGGACTCTGTGTGACATGATGGGGAAAGGGGAGGGACGAATGAACGAATGACGCAAGCAACCCCCTGAACGGGGGAGCGCGACTCTAGGCGGCAGGGGGCGAATGCAACGCTCAAATGGACTTGTCACCGAGTTGTTTCACGGCCGGTGCGCCGGAAAACGACTTTTCAAGTCCCCGTCGCCCGACTTGGCAAGTCGTCAGCTGGTGTGGCGAGATTCCATCTCGCCTGTCTCCCAGGGCTTCGCGCATCATCATGAAAAGAGGCTTTTTGCTACAGGATTCACAAGAGGATCAAGATGAACAGGTCTGAAAAA
>NZ_JBILYB010000206.1:0-7901 GCF_044378005.1 Prosthecobacter sp. | reverse complement strand
TGACGATGGCACCACGCTCGATTGCCCCATCAGCGACATCACGCTGCGCCGCATCACGGACATTCGTGAGTTCAAGCTCTATGACCAGCCGAACCTCGAACTCGGTCGCGGCACCGACTTCAGCATCGGCGTTGGCACGCTCAAAAAGCTCCATTTTGAAGACCTCACCTTCAATCACCCAGGCAAGATTGAACTCCACGCCAACACCGATGGCCTCATCGTTCACAACGTCCGCGTGAATCATCCCGTCACTCCTGAATGGCACCTGCTCGCTATTGGCCCGAAGTCCATGACCTACCAGAGCGGAGGTCCGAGCAAGCCAGAGAAGTGGACGGAAATCTTCTCACCTGACCTCGACTGCACCGTGCGCAACGTCAGTATCTCCGGGGTCCGTGTTCGTGACTCGCAGACCGACTTGCCCATCGAGCAAGTCGTCAAAGTCATCGAGCAAAAACCCAACCCCGACTACCCCAAGACCACACCGAAAGGCGGCACGGGGAAAGGGATTTGGATTCGATGATGTATGTCTTCCACCGCTCTCCATTTTCATGACTAATCCTCCTCCATCCCAAGCACGCCGCGTCGTGCTCTTTTTCGCCGTTACCTTGGCGATCATCACTTATGTGGACCGCGTCTGCATTTCGCAGGCGGCTCCGACGATGCAGGAGGATCTGGGTTTGACGAAAATCCAGATGGGTTACGCCTTCACCGCGTTTGGTTGGGCTTACGCCTTGTTTGAAATCCCCGGTGGCTGGCTCGGAGATCGCATTGGGCCGCGCAAGGTGCTGATGCGGGTGGTGGGCATGTGGTCTCTCTTCACGGTGGCGACGGGTTGGGCGTGGAATCTCTGGTCGCTGGTGGTCAGCCGGTTCTTCTTTGGCATGGGCGAGGCGGGTTGTTTTCCGAACATCACGAAGGCTTTTACCAACTGGTTCCCGTCGGCCGAGCGAGTCAAAGCCCAGGGCATCTTGTGGCTGAGCGCTCGATGGGGTGGTGCTTTCACACCGCTGCTGGTCGGTTGGATGTTGGCGAGTGGTGGTGAGGGCAAGTTCGGACTCGGCCTGCATTACCGGTGGGTGTTTCTGATCTTTGGTCTGCTGGGCGTGGTCTGGGCGCTGTCGTTCTACCGCTGGTTCCGCGATTTTCCGAAGGATCATCCGGCGGTGAATGCGGGCGAGCTGGCTGTCATTGGCGAAACGCAGCACAGCGGTGATCATTCCATGCCGTGGGGCAAGCTGCTGGCCTCCCGCACAGTCTGGATGCTCTGGGCTCAGTATTTTTTCATGTCTTACGCCTGGTATTTTTATATCACCTGGTTCCCCACGTATCTGAAGGAACAGTTCGCCGGCATGGGCGACATGCAGCGAGCTTTGCTGGCCTGTGTGCCGCTGTTTTTCGGCGGCATCGGCTCCATCCTTGCGGGTCTGCTTTCGGCGCGATTGGATGTGTGGCTCGGCAGCATCGCCCGCACGCGTCGTTGGCTGGGAGTGCTCGGCATGGGCGCTGCGGGGTTCATGCTGCTCGTCTCGATGCAACTTCAGACACCCGTGGCCTCCGTGCTGGCCATTGGTCTCGCGGCTTTGTGCAGCGATCTCGCCATGCCCGGTGCCTGGGGTGCGTGCATGGATGTCGGCGGACGCCACACCGGCGCACTCTCCGGCAGCATGAACATGATGGGCCAAGTCGGCGGAGCCATCGCCCCCATGGCCGTGCCCCTCGTGCTCGCCGCCACGAACAACAACTGGGCCATCAACATGGGCCTCTTCGCCCTCAGCTACTTCCTCGGCGCCATCTGCTGGGCCTTCATCAACTCCGACGAACGTCTGCACGAATAACCCAACTCTCCATCCTTCTACCACTCCAACACTCCATGAAACACCTCATCCTCACCCTACTAGCCGTCGGCCTCATCTCCGCTCAGGCAGAAGTCACCAAAGACAACTTTGGCACCACGCGCGATGGCGAATCCGTCGAGCGTTACACCTTGAAGAACAAGCATGGCCTTGCCGCAAAGGTCATCACCCTGGGCGGCATCATCAACGAACTGCATGTGCCTGATCGCGCGGGCAAACTCGCCGACATCGCGCTCGGATTCGACACGGTGGCTGAATACGAAGAGCACAATGGCGGCGTTTTTTTCGGCTGCATCACCGGGCGCGTGGCCAATCGCATCGCGGGCGGCAAGTTCGATCTCGATGGCAAGTCCTACACGCTGGATCTGCATCCGAAGACCAGCTTCCACTTGCACGGTGGCTTGAAGGGTTTCAGCAAGGTCATCTGGAAAGCAGAAATCGTCACCGACCCAAGAGGACCTGCTTTGCGCCTAACCTACCTCAGCAAGGATGGCGACCAGGGATTCCCCGGCAATCTCAACACCAGCGTCATCTATGTGCTCACCGAGGAGGATGCACTTGTCATCGAGTATGAGGCCACGACTGACAAAGCCACGCCGATCAACCTCACCAACCACACTTACTTCAACCTCGCTGGAGCAGGCAGTGGCACCGTGCTCGACCATCGGCTTAGCTTGCAGTCGCAGCGCTATCTCGAAACCGATGCCGACTTGCTGCCCACAGGAAAACTGCTGCCCGTCGCAGGCACCGCGTTTGATTTCACCAAGAGCGAGGTCATTGGCAGCCGCTTTGATCAAATCTCCATCGGCGGCTACGACCACGCCTTCGTTCTCGCCGACAAGCCGCAGACAAAGCCCGCCCTTGCCGCCGAAGTGTATGAGCCTAAGAGCGGACGCGTGCTGCAAATCCTCACCGACCAACCCGGTATCCAGCTCTACACCGCCACCTACACCACACCGCTCAAAGGTAAAAACGGCATGGGCTATGACCGCTTCCACGGCCTCTGCCTGGTGACCCAGCATCACCCCGATTCCGTCCATCACGCCGAGTTCCCCACGACCATCCTCCGTCCTAGCCAGACGTATAGCACCACGACCATTCATCACTTCAAAACGCGTTGATCGTTGGGGTTTGTGAAACGGGGCTGGCATCAATGAGTCGGAATATCTGTGGCCCAGCACAGCGTCCCTATCATTCTCGAGATCGTCCGATGATTTTACGTTCTGGATTGAAAGAGCTCTGACAGTATACCGTATTGAAACGGTATACCACATGAGCTTACCTCCATCTACAACCACTCGCTCCGACATCACCGTCTCCCGTCTCCGGCAAGAAATCCTCGATGGTGAGATCTCCCCCGGTCATCTCCTCGCTGAGTCTGCCGTTGCGCAACGGCTTGGCGTCAGCCGTGTGCCCGTGCGGGAGGCCTTGTTTGCCCTGGAGCGGGAGGGATTGGTGGAGTTCAGCGACACGGGGCGGGCCTATGTCAAAGACCTGACGCCGCATGATTTTGAAGAGCTTTATGTGCTGCGTCTCGCACTGGAACCCGTGGCGGCGCGATTGGCCGCACCAGCCCTGCGCGAAGACTGCTCGCGTCTTGAGAAAAACATCAAGGCCACCAGCAAAGCCACCACCTTGCTCCAAGTCACGCAATTGGATCTGGATTTCCATGAGATCATTCTGGAGGCATCGGGGAATGCACGACTGCTCAAGCTCTGGCACTCGCTGCGCAGTGAGTTGGAACTTTGGCTGGGGAGGCTGCATCGCTCGAAGCAACTCCAGACGCGCGGCACCCGTGCAGAGACCGTGAGCAGTCACCAAGGTGTGGTAGAGGCATTTAAAACCAAGTCCCCCACCGAATGCGAACGCCTGATGCGCCAGCACATCCTGAGCTGGCGCGAGTGGCTGCCAACGACGGAGGTGCAGCCATGAGATACCTCGCCTCATTCACCTTGCTGCTCGCCACGCACACGTCGTTCGCGGAGGATCATGCCTTTTTTGAGTCAAAGGTGCGGCCGGTGCTCGTGGAGCACTGCTATGAGTGTCACAGTGGGGAGAAGACAAAGGGCGGGCTCGCCTTGGATACGAAGCAGGGCTGGGAAAAGGGCGGCGACACGGGCCCAGCCATCGTGCCGGGCAAACCGGATGAGTCGCTGTTGATCAAAGTGGTGCGCTATCATGACGACGACCTCGCCATGCCGCCGAAGAAGAAGGGTGGAAAGCTGCCCGCGGCGCTCATCGCGGATCTGGTCGAGTGGGTGAAGATGGGTGCGCCGGATCCTCGTGTGGCGGCAGCGAAGATCGCGGGCATGAAAGCGGACGAGGCGAAGTCATGGTGGGCTTTTCAGCCGCTGCCGAAGGTGGATGCATCAAAGAGCGTGGATGACTTCATCAACGCGAAGCTCGCCGAAGCAAAACTGACACCCGCAACACCCGCCGATCCTCGCACATTGATCCGTCGCCTGAGTTACGACCTCACCGGCCTGCCACCGAGCGCGGAGGATGTGGAGGCGTTCGTCCGCGAATGCACCTCAGGTTCGTCATTCGTCATTCGCCATTCGTCATTGCAGCCGCTCATCGAGCGCTTGCTCGCCTCGCCGCAATACGGCGTGCAATGGGGACGGCACTGGCTGGATGTGGTGCGCTACGCTGACACCGCAGGCGAAAACACCGACCGGCCACTCATGCATGCTTGGCGCTACCGGAACTGGGTTTTTGATGCCTTCAACAGCGATCTACGCTACGACGACTTCGTGCGCCAGCAGCTCGCAGGTGACATCCTTCTCGATAAAGCAGACGCGAAGCAGCGTGCGGAGGGCATCGTCGCTACCGGCTACCTTGCCATCGCACGGCGCTTTGGTCACGACATCGAAAAAGACATGCACCTCACGCATGAGGATGTGATCGACACGCTGGGGAAGAACTTCCTCGGTCTCACCACCGGCTGCGCACGCTGCCATGATCACAAATACGACCCCATCACCGCAGAGGACTACTACGCGCTCTACGGTATGTTCGGCAGCACGCGTTTCGCGTTTCCTGGATGTGAGCCGAAGGGCCAGCCGCGCGACATGGTGCCGCTGATCACGCCAAAGGAAGTCGATGCGCTGATGAAGCCGTGGCAGGAAAAGAACGCGCCACTTGAAGCCGCAAAGAAAAAGCAGCTCACGGCCGCCAAGTCCGCCGGCGAAGCCATCGCCAAGCTAGGCGGCACGAGCAGCAAGGTGCTGGCCGAATCCAAAATTGCCGAAGGAGCCAGCGTGCCCTTCGAGCATCGCCTCCGCGTGCGCAAAGGTGAGGTCGTGCAGCTCGCGGTGTCGCCCAATACCAGCCACGGCGCGGATACGACGCTCATCGAGTGGCGCATCGCAGAGACGGATGGCGCGATGCGTTCGTGGAGCGTCGCGGAGCTGGTGCCGGACTTGATGAAGGGCAATCCGCATCCCGCACGCGATGGCGCGGCGTGGTGTTTCCTCGAAACAACGAGCGCGCCAGCGTTCCTCACCGACAAGGCCGATTCGCTCAACGGCAACAGCGCTCTCAAAAAGTGGAGCAGCGGTGATACGCCATCCGTGCTGGTGAACTCGGCAGATCAGCAGGTGATGGCGTGGACCACGCTCGCGGCGGAGTCGTTTTTCGTGCATCCCGGTCCAAAGCGTCCCGTGGCGGTCGCATGGATCAGCCCACTCGATGGCGAGATCACGCTGAGCGGTCGTGTAGCCGATGCGCATCCCATTCCGAATGGCGACGGCGTGTCCTTTGAACTCAAACACATCGCAGCACCCGAGTATGGAACAGCATTAGCACAACTCGGCGCGAGCTTGAAGCCGACTGCCGAGCCTGAGCCGATGCCGGTGATTCCCGTCGCCTATGCCGTGGTGGATGCGAAGCCAAAGAATGACCGCCTTCATCTGCGTGGCGATCCCGAGAAACTCGGCGACGAAGTGCCGCGCCGCTGGCTGTCCATCCTCGGAGGTGAACCAGTGCACGCTGAAGCTGGCAGCGGGCGCAAGCAGCTCGGCGACTGGATTGTGAAATCACCGCTCGCCGCCCGCGTGATGGTGAACCGCATCTGGGAATGGCATTTCGGCCAAGGGCTCGTGCGATCCTCGAATGACTTCGGTGCCCGGGGCGAAAAACCCACGCATCCCGAGTTGCTCGACTGGCTCGCGTCGAAGTTCGTCGAGAGCGGCTTCAGCGTGAAAGCCATGCACCGGCTCATCTTGAGCAGCAAAGTGTATCAACGCGCCAGTGCCGCATCCGCCGCCACTGATCCCGACAACCGCCTGCTCACCCACTTCCCACGCCGCCGCCTCACCGCCGAGGAGATGCGCGACAGCCTGCTCACCGCCTCCGGCCAGCTCGATCTCACACCCGCTGAGGCGCATCCCTTTCCCGCCGAGGCGACATGGAAGTTCAGCCAGCACAATCCCTTCAACGCCGTCTATGAGACGAACAAACGCAGCGCCTATCTCATGGTGCAGCGCCAGCGACGGCATCCTTTCCTTTCGCTCTTCGACGGTGCCGACCCGAATGCCACCACCGCCGCCCGACAAACGACGACCGTGCCCACCCAAGCGCTCTACTTCATCAACGATCCCTTCTTCCACGCCCAGGCCGATACCTTGGCGAAAAAGCTCGCGTCCCTGCCTGACGATGACACGCGCATCACCGCATCCTGGCGCATCCTCTTCCAACGCCAACCCACCGCTGCCGAAACACAGCGAACTAAGGCCTTCCTCGCCACCTACCCCGCCGACATCGCCAACCAATGGGCCGCGCAAGTGCGCGTGCTCATGGCGAGCAATGAGTTCCTGCACATCGACTGATATGAACACTTCACGCCGTCATTTTATCTCCACCACCGCCGGTTCCCTGTTGTTTCCCGGCATCGTGCAGCAACTGCTCGCTGATAATGCGGACCCGCTTGCTCCGAAGCAGACGCATTTCCCGGTGAAGGCGAAGAATGTCATCTTCCTCTTCATGACGGGCGGTGTGTCGCATGTGGATACCTTTGATCCGAAGCCGGAGCTTGTGAAAGGCCACGGCAAGGAGATCAAAGCCGACCATCCCGAGATCAAAGGCCGCCCCGGCTATGAGCGCATCTATTTGAAGCGGCCGCAGTGGGAGTTCGCGAAGCACGGGCAGTGCGGCACGGAGGTCAGCGGGTTGTTTCCGCATCTGGCGACGTGCGTGGACGACATCGCGCTGATCCGCTCGATGCACACCTCGCACTCAAATCACTACAATGCCACGCTTGGCATGCACACGGGTTCTTTTGCACAATCGCGGCCCAGCATCGGCTCGTGGATGACTTACGGTCTCGGCACGCTGAACCGCAATTTGCCCGGCTTTGTCGTCATCGCGCCGAAGCAGACCTACGCGGGCACGCAGGTCTTCGCGAGCGACTTCCTGCCCGGTGCATATCAGGGCACGCTTGTAGTGCCAGGCGCGGAACCCATCGCCAATGTGGCTCCGCGTGTGCCCACAAATCGCCAGCAGTTCGAACTCGCCGCGTTGCGCCAAGTGAACGAGGAACACCTCGCCACAAGAGCGCACGACCCGCTGCTCGCCGCCCGCATGCAGACCTTCGAGACTGCCTTCGGCATGCAGATGGCCGTGCCGGACGCGTTTGATCTCAAACAGGAAACCGACGCCACGCTCGCCAGTTACGGCCTTCAGCGCGGCCAGACCACCGGCTTCGGCTGGCAATGCCTCGCGGCAAGACGCCTTGTTGAACGAGGTGTGCGCTTCGTGGAACTCATCGACACCGGCTCCTCCGGCAACTGGGACGCACATGGCGATATGATGACACATGTGCCTCTCGCGAAGAACGTCGATCAACCCATCGCCGCGCTGCTCAAGGACCTCAAACAACGCGGCATGATGGACGACACGCTCGTCGTCTGGACCACCGAGTTTGGCCGCACTCCCTTCAACAACACCGCCGACGCCAAAGGTCGCGAGCATCATCCATGGGCCTTTAGCTCATGGCTCGCCGGTGCCGGAGTGAAGCCCGGCATCGTCCACGGCGCCACCGACGAGATC
>NZ_JBILYB010000072.1:0-29815 GCF_044378005.1 Prosthecobacter sp. | reverse complement strand
ATCTTCATCACATCGCCGTTGAACCAGACATACTCATTGAGCTCCATCTCCTCCCAGTTTTGCAGGCGGATGTCCGGGTTGTTGGCATCGACACTGCGGAAGTTGTTGTAGCTGTCGCGCACGGCCTGGAGCATCACACGCGGCACCGGCTGGCCTTTCGCGTCGAGAATGTCGAGCTTCGTGTCGGCAGGAGAACCGGCTTGGGCAGCGAGAGTCTCGATGATCCACGTCTGGCCTTTCTTCGCATCGAAAGCGAAGTGGTCGGTGTCGGCGGCTTTCGATTTGGCGAGCATGCCATTCACAGTAACGGGCAATGTAACGACTTGGGCCTTTGCGATCTCGTCGTTGCCTTCGACTTCGCTAACCTGGGCCAATCCACTCACGCGCAGCACCGGCATCGAGCGGAAGCGCAGCGTCTTCGCATCGAGCGGCACATTCATCAGGCTTTCTTTGTCGGGCTTCATCATCACGCCGGCTTTGTCGCCGAGATGATGGCCGATGAGTGTGACTTTCGTGTCCTGACCCACCTGCGCGGCGAGCGGCGACCACGCGGTGACATACGGCAGTGCGCCGATGGTGAGGCGATATGCATGATCGGCGCTGCCATCCATCGTTGTGTTGCTCACGAGCACGATATAATCGCCATCGGCGGGTGCTTTCCACGCGAGGAAAGGATCGCTGCCGCTGTCGAGGCCGCGATTCACGGCAAGGACGGTGCGGTTCGTGTCCATGATCTCCAGCGTGGGCGATTTTGCCGTACTGCCGACCTGTGCGACGGCGAGATCGAGCACGAGTTCCTCGCCCGCCTTTGCGGTAAAACGATACGCGTCGTGCTGGCCGATCTCCGTGAGCGTGCCCCACAGGCTCGCGGGCAATTTGGCGACAACGACTGGTGCAGCTTTGAAATCCGCCGCCTTCGTGACGGTGGGCACGAGTTCATCGGCATACACTTTCAGCTTCGCGGATTCACCGCCGGGGCTTTTGAGCCACACATCATAAGCGCCGCGTGGCACCTCGTTGCTGGCGGTGATCTTCAACCGTGTGCTCGTCGCTTTGATCGAGTTCTTGGCGAGCTGCACTTTGATTCCCGGATGCGAGGCCATCGCAGACATGTCTTCGGTGAAGTTCTTGCCCGCCAGTGTCACGAGCATCTCACCACCGATGTGCGCGGCGCGTGGCGTGGTGCGCGTGAGTTCTGGCTTCGCAACCATCGCTGGCTTGGCGGCGGCTTTTTTAGTTTGGGCTGGCTTCGCGGGTGCCGTCGCGGTTTGGGCGTGGGAGGCTCCGGCCAGAAGGCAGACGAGCAGGCAGGAAAGAAAGCGGTTCATGGTCTGGATGATTACGCCAAGATTCCCAGATTCTAAATGGACGATGCCGCTTTGGATTTGAAGGATTCACAGAGGCTGTCCGTGTCGGGCCGTTGATGGCTGCTTTACCCATGGTGGCGAAGTCTGTGCCAGACTTAATCACCACGTTACGACTGGATTCCTGCGAGCAAGGGTCTGGATGACGCCATCACCTCCTGCCATTTACTTGCGCCACTTCAGGTCAACCATGAGGCCATTCCAGTCATGATCGGCGAGATGAGTGTGTGTGGTGAAACTGCCACCAGCGGCGCTGAGCCTCGCCATCATCCATCCCGTGGTGGAGGTCTTCTTGTCCGCCACATACGATGTCGCAGGCGTGTTCAGGATGTGGATGCCCTCGTGCGCGTTGAAGTCGCGATGATGGATGTGCCCGTGGATGTAGGCTTTCACCTGTGGACGCTTTACGAGTTCCTGCCAGAGAGTCTCTGAGTCTTCCAGCCCACCGGGGAAGTGCAGCGGATCACCACCGAGACGCGGATTGTGGTGGGCAAAGAGCAACGCGGGCTTGTCCGAATGGGCATCGAGCAGCTTCGTCAGCCAGGTCATCTGCGCCTCGCCGATGAGCCCCTGCGTAACCATGGTGGCCTTCAGCGAATCCAGCAGGAAGAGATTCGCTCCAGCGAGCTTCACAACGCCGACATGCTTCGATTCCACGGCGGGCGACTCCGGTTTGTCACTCTTCAGCACTTCATAAAACACCGCCCGATCATCGTGATTGCCCATGGTCAGATGCAGCGGCACACCCGCATCACGCAGAGGTGAGATGAGCTTCGCGAAGTGCTCGTAGTCGCCGCGCTTCCCATCTTTCAAAGCCAGGTCTCCATTGATGATCACCGCCGCAGGCCGCTTCGGCAGGGCCAGTAAATAAGAGATCGTGTTTCGCAGGTTCGTCGGGATCGAGGCACTGGCTGGATGCTGCGCGCCGATGTGAGTGTCGTTGAGGATCGCGATCAAGCTCTCATCCACCTCAGCGGCGATGCTTTCTACATTCGATAAAGCCGCAGCAGCTCCGAGCTGAGTGATGAACTGGCGGCGTGAGGTGAGATGAATCGGCATGGGCTGCTATACGCGCAGGTTCCGTCTCGTATTGCTCCATCATGGACCGCCGAGACTTCCTCAAGACCAGCACTGCCGCCGCGATTGCTACCAGCGTGCGCACCAACGTCAGCGCGGCATCGCGTCAGCCCGATCTCATCAAAGCCGAGAACGCCAAGGCCGGTGCAAGCTTCCAGCTCACGCGCATGATGCCGGACAGTGCGAAGTCCTACCGCACCTCGCTCATCGAAGGCTATTGCTCGCGCCAGTCAGTGAAGGCGGGCGAGAAGCTCGACATCTTCGTCAGCACGAAACCCGTCTCGAAGTTCACCATCGAGATCTTCCGCATGGGCTATTACGATGGCGCAGGTTCACGTTCGATGGCCACGCTCGGACCCTTCGAGGGCAAAGAGCAGCCCGTGCCCGAGATGGGCGACAAACGCCTGCGCGAATGCCAGTGGGAGACCTCCACCACGCTTACGATTCCCGCCGACTGGCCCAGTGGCGTGTATCTTGGACGCCTTTCCACCATACCCGAGGCTGCCGACAAGCCTTACTGGCAGAGCTACGTCATCTTCATCGTCAAAGACGACCGCCCCGCCGACATCCTCTTCCAGTGCAGCGACAACACCTGGCAGGCTTACAACCGCTGGCCTGTGAATGAATCAATGTACACCGATCCGCGTGCCGCTCATGCGCCGGGTGTCAGTTGCAGCTTTGATCGCCCCTATGGCAAGTATGTGCAGATCTTCGACAACCCACAGAGCATGGGCAGTGGCGAGTTTTTGCTTTGGGAATACCCGCTGTGCTACTGGCTGGAGAAGGAAGGCTACGATGTCACCTACTGCTCGAACGTCGATAATCTCGAACCCGCCAATCTCGCGCGTGCCAAAACCATGATCAGCATAGGTCACGACGAATACTGGGATGTGAGACAGTTTCACAACGTTAAGCAGGCCATCGCCGACGGACTCAGCGTGCTCTGGCTCTCTGCCAACGACGTGTACATGGTCACGCCGTTCACCCCGAATGCCAAAGGCGATCCGAATCGCCGCCTCACCCGCGAGACCTGCTTCGGCGAGTTTCGTGAGGAGGAAAAAGAGGCCTACTCGAAGGTACTCGGTCCCTTTGAAAACGCCGGCCCCGACGAGCGCGACATCATCGGTGCACGCACCATCGTGCCCTTCAACGGCGGCGGTGATTGGACCTGTGTGAAGCCGGATCACTGGCTTTTCGAAGGCACCGGCATGAAGAAAGGAGACAGCATCCCCGGCCTCGTCGGCTGGGAATTCCATGGCGATCCCGACACCGCCCGCGCAGGTCTCGAAGTCATCGCCGAAGGCAACGTGTGGGCCAGCGGCGTGCGCCTCGGCAAATACGCCGCCACCGTTTTCGAAGGCCCGAAAAAGAACATCGTCTTCAACGCCACCACCATCTTTTGGAGCCAGGGCTTGAGCGATCCTCCCGGCCACATGGTCCCCTGGAGCCACTATTCGCGGCCGCATGGTCCCGATGAACGCGTGCAGCGCATCACCGCGAATGCATTGAAGCGAGCGATCGGGTGAAACTGGCGGTTTTACCTCCAACGTCGGCCATCCCGAAATCATCCGCCCAATACATTTTCAGCGGTTTTGGTGCGTAAGCCTTGGGTAAGACGTGAGGAAGAGCCGACTGCGCGTTGCCTTCCGGCGTATTCCTCCTACTCTGCCCGCCCCTTCCATGACTGCCACCGCTGCTCCCCTCCCTGTGATGCCCGACAAACACGGCCACTTCGGCCGCTACGGAGGCATGTTTGTGCCGGAAACGCTCATGGCCGCGCTGAATGAACTCTCCGAGGAATACGAGCGCGCCAAAGCGGACCCGATGTTCCAGACGGAGCTGAATCGTCTCCTCCACGAATATGTCGGCCGGCCGACGCCGCTTTATTTTGCCGAGCGCTGGACCGAAAAGCTCGGTGGTGCCCGCATTTACCTGAAGCGTGAAGATTTGCTCCACACCGGCGCTCACAAGATCAACAATGCCCTCGGCCAGGCCCTGCTCGCCCTGCGTCTCGGCAAGCAGCGCATCATCGCCGAAACCGGAGCTGGTCAGCACGGCGTGGCCACAGCGACTGTGTGCGCCCGCTTTGGGCTCGACTGCACGATCTACATGGGTGCCGTGGACATGGCTCGTCAGGCTTTGAATGTGGCCCGCATGAAGTTTCTTGGGGCCAAAGTCGTCGCCGTCACCGCTGGGCAGGCCACTTTGAAAGAAGCCGTCAATGAAGCCATGCGCGACTGGGTGACGAACGTCCGCAGCACGCATTACATCCTCGGCAGCGCGCTCGGTTCGCATCCCTTCCCGATGATGGTGCGCGACTTCCACCGCATCATCGGTGTCGAGGCACGCCAGCAGATTCTCGAACGCGAGGAACGCCTGCCCGACCTGCTCGTCGCCTGTGTCGGCGGCGGCAGCAACTCAATCGGCCTTTTCCATCCTTTCCTCAATGACGCCAACGTTCGCATGATCGGCGTCGAAGCTGGAGGCGACGGCATCGTGCCCGAGCGCCACGCTGCACGTTTCCAAGGCGGACGCCTCGGGGTGCTCCAAGGCACGAAGACCTGGCTGCTCGCCAATGAAGACGGCCAGATCGAGCTCACCCACAGTGTCAGCGCCGGTCTCGACTACGCTGCCATCGGCCCCGAGCACGCCTGGCTGCATGAAATGAACCGCGTCGAGTATCACTACGCCACCGACGACGAAGCGCTGGCTGGCTTCCAGGAGCTGTCACAAATCGAAGGCATCATCCCCGCCCTCGAAAGCAGCCACGCCATCGCCGAAGTGACGAAAGTCGCGCCGAAGATGGGCAAGGATCAAATCATCATCGTGAACCTCTCCGGTCGCGGTGACAAAGACGTGGCCCAAGCCGCGCGGATGATTTTCAAAGAGGAGCTCAAGTTCTAGGTCTGCCTTCACCGACTCAGCTCGATATTATCAATCAACCGCGCTTTCCCGAACCACACCGCTAACGCGATGAGGCTGTGGTTTCGGGCGATGTCGAGGGGCTGGAGCGTTTCTTGATCGACGAGGGCGATGTAGTCCTCGCGACCTAGTCTGGCGTGCTCGGCGAGGTGGGTGCGCATGAGCGAAAGAAGGCGGGAGGTGCCGGTGACTCCGCCAAGCCAGGCTTTACGAGCAGCGACGAGCGCCTGGCGCAGGGCAGGGGACTCGGCGCGCTCTTCAGGGCTGAGGTAGCGGTTGCGTGAACTCATGGCGAGGCCGTCGGGCTCGCGGACGGTCTCGATGCCATGGATGACGACAGGAATGTCTAGATCGCGGACAAGGCGGCGGATGATGGCGAGCTGCTGGTAGTCCTTTTTTCCAAACACGGCTTCATCCGGCTGGACGAGGTTGAAGAGTTTCGCCACGACGGTGCAGACGCCGTCGAAGTGCCCGGGGCGGCTGGCTCCGCAGAGGACGTTCGAGAGACTGGTTTCGAGGATCTTGATGCTGCGGTCGGCGTGATAAACCTCACGCACGGCGGGGGCGAAGATCATGTCGGCTCCGGCGGCTTCACACATGGCCATGTCAGCTTCGAGCGTGCGCGGGTAGCGGTCGAAGTCTTCGTTCGGGCCGAACTGGAGTGGATTCACGAAGATGCTGGCGGCGACTCGGGCGTCTTGGCCAGCGAGTAGGCGAGCTTCGCGCACAAGAGTGGCGTGGCCTTCATGCAATGCGCCCATGGTGGGCACGAAGACGACGTGTCCGGCGGTTTTGCGCCAGGCGCGGAGATCGGAAACGGTTTCGATCAGGGTCATGATTTCAAGTCGCGGGCTTGGAAGAAGGCGGCGCCTAGGATGAAGAGGCTGGCATTCACGGCGGCGATGACGGTGAAGCTGCGGGCGATCACGGGCCAGGGGACGGTGGTCTTCAGCGCGAGCGCCCAGGTGCTGATGTGCTTGGTGAGCAGGAACTGGTCGTAGTTGTCCATGAATCCGGTCTCGCGCACGATGCGGTCGATCAAAAAGTAGCTCAGCGCGCCGATGGTGGCGGCGGCGGGTTTCATGGGCAGGCAGGAAAAGAAGAACGCGATGCTGCTGACGATGGTCATGCTGAAGGAGATGAGCAGCGTGCTGACGAAGAAGCGTTCCAGGCCCTCGCCCCAGGGGTAGAATTCGAGGATGGGTGGATCGAGGACGGCGACGAAGAAGCCACCGCCCCAGCCTTTGAGAATGAGGCCGAGCAGGAAGGAGGTCCAGACGATGAACTGGATCAGCAGAAGTGTGTAACAGGTGCAGCTCAGGTATTTGATGAAGAGCAGTCGCACGCGGCTGATGGGCCGCACGAGCAGGAGCCGGTAGTGGCCGTCTTCGTTTTCCTTCGCCACGATGTCGCCCGCCACGAGCGCGAGGTAGATGGCTCCGAGCAGCAGAACGGAGAGGCCGATGATGATGAAGGCGAGCGTGAGGGCGGAATCATATTGCTCGAAGGCCTGCCCCTGTCGTGCGATGAGCCATGCGAGGCGCTTTTCGCCATTCAGGAACTCGAAGAGCAGCCAGATGACGAGCTCCAGCGCGAGGAAGGCGACGAAGCCAATGTAGGTTCGGCGGCGTGCGAAGAGTTTGAGCAGTTCGCTCTGCCATTGGTGGAAGAAGAGGATCATGCGCCAGTCATTCCGAGGTAAAATTCTTCCAGCGTGGGTTTGTGCGCCTGCCAGGAGTCCACGCGCACACCGGCTTCGACGATCTGGCGGAGCAGTTCATGCCCGACGATGTGCGGTGGCAGATCGATGAGGTTGGTCACGGGATCGATGGTGGCTCCGGCTGTGCGGACCAGTTCACGGGCTTTCGCCATGTCACGCGTTTGTAGATGAAAGGTGCTCTGCTTCCGCTGCTGGGAAGGGACGATACCTTCGTACATCTTGCGGCCTTGTTTCAGGATCACGCAGCGGTCGCACATCTGCTCGACTTCGGCGAGCAGGTGAGAATTCACGAGGATGGTCATGCCATACTCGGCGCGCAGTTTGAGCACGAGCTCGCGGAACTCGCGGATGCCCTCGGGGTCGAGACCGTCGGTGGGTTCATCGAGCAGGAGGCACTTCGGGCGCGGCAGCAGGGCCTGAGCGAGTGCTAGCCGCTGTCTCATGCCGTGGCTGTAGGTTTTGGTCTTGTGATCCGCGCGTTTGTCGAGGTTCACGAGCTTGAGCACGCGCTTCACCTCTGCCTCATCCCACCAGCCGGAGAGGGAACAGAGCACGCGGAGGTTTTGCCAGCCGGTGAGGTAGTCGTAAAAGTGAGCTGCCTCATAGATCGCGCCGATCTGGCTGAGAGCATCGGCGCGATGCGTCTGCACGGAGTGGCCGGAGATGCGCACCTCGCCGCCATCGGGCCGGACCATGCCGAGGGTGATGCCGAGGATGGTGCTCTTGCCAGCGCCGTTGTGGCCGAGCAGGCCGAGGATCTCGCCCTGGCGGACCTCGAAGCTCACGTCATCGAGCGCGAGGCGGTCATTGCGCCAGCGTTTGGTGAGGTGGGAGACTTCGATGAGGGCCATGTGGGGCTGACAGTGCCGTGCGAGTACCTTCCCGCAAGACTTGGGCATAAAAAAGGCGCGCCGGGTGAGAGCGCGCCTTTTTGGAAGTCGGGGGAAAGATTATTTTTTCCGGCGGGTCACGCGGACGCCCATTTTGCTGGCGACGGGGTTCGGGGACTGCTCGCCGTGCATCCAGTAGCTGGCTCCGGGTTCGTCGGTGTTGACCGAGGCGTTGCGATCCAAAAGGCCGGGAGGATCGTTGCTGTTGTCGGAGGTCAGGGCACCGAGGAGGCCGTCAGACTCGATGGTCTTGGGCGGGGCGGGGGTGTCCGAGGCTGGCGGCGGATTGTCCACCTGCACGCGGCGGTAGGACACGCCCATCTTACCGGCAATGGGGGAGGCGTTGTTGGAGGCGTATTTGCGGCCGTCGTTTTCACCCGTGGAGCAGCTAACGAGGGCGGCGGTGGTGATGAGAAGAAGGATGGATTTGATCATGGTGAATGCTGGCAGGTGGGATGGACGGTTGAGAGATGCGGCTCAGGGGAGAATGGCATTCGGGGAATCGACGAAGAAATCTTTCAGTTCGTCTTCCGTGCTGTTCGTGCGGATACCGTCCAGACGACGGCGGCTGCCGCGGTCAGTGCGGGGGCTGTTGGCGGTGCGCTCGATGAGGTCGGTGATGACCGGGGCTGCCACGACGGCGCTGGCGGCTAGGAGGGTGAGGGAGATGATGTTCGATGAGCTGCGGCTCATGCCACGGCCAAACAAGATGCCCAGAGCGCAGCCAGCGGCGGCGGGGGCGATGATGTTGGCGTAAGTTTCGTAGCGACTTTCGGCGGTGGTTTCAGGAGGCATGACGAGGAAACGATAGCAGATCCGCACATTCTCCAAAGTGGAATTTGCCCCTGTGCACGAAAGCTTCCATGATCAGAAGTAATGACCCCCGAGACGAACTCCCGATATGCACTCATCCTCGCTGGCGGCAGCGGCCAACGATTCTGGCCCATCAGCCGCGATGCACTGCCGAAGCAACTGCTCAAGCTTTTTGGCGACAAGACCCTGCTGGAGATGACCGTGGAGCGTCTCGAAGGGCTCGTGCCGAAGGAGAACATCCTCATTTTGACCAACAAGCAGCAGGAGGCCGGTGTGCGGGCGCTGCTGCCCTACCTGCCAAAGGAAAACATCGTGGCCGAACCCGAGAAGCGCGACACGGCACCAGCCATCGCTCTGGCTGTCGGCTGGGTGGTGGCGCGTGATCCCAATGCCACGATGATGGTGCTGCCAGCGGATCATTTGATCCAAAACAGGGCCGAGTTTCAGCGCGTGCTCACTACCGCGATGCAGGCTGCCGAGGCGGGGAATGCGCTGGTCACTGTGGGCATCAAGCCGACCTGGCCCTGCCCGAGCTACGGCTACGTGGAGCGCGGCCGCCGCGCCTCGTTGCCGGGTGTGGAGGGCAATGGCATCTATGAGGTGGTGCGCTTCCGTGAGAAGCCAAACCCGGACCTCGCTGAGCACTTCATCAGCCAGGGCACCTTCACCTGGAATGCTGGCATGTTCATCTGGACGATCCCCGCCATTTTCAGCGAGTTGAGCCGCCACTGCCCGGCGCTGGCGGACTTTGTTTCCGAACTGCGTGGGTCGAAGGACTTTACCGCCACAGTGAGCAAGCAGTTCTCCAAGCTGCCGAAGCTGAGCATCGATTACGCGCTGATGGAGCGAGCCTCCCGCGTGCTGAATGTGGAGGCGACCTTTGACTGGGATGACGTGGGGAACTGGACCAGCGTGGGCCGTTACCTGAAAAACGACGACGACGGCAATCAATACAACTGCGTGCTCTCCCAGATCGGCGCGGCGAACAATCTCGTCTTCACGCAGACTGGCCAGCATGTGGCGCTGCTCGGCGTACAGGATCTCATCGTCGTCTCTGCCGGAGATGCCCTGCTCATCACCAGCCGGGCTCACGCGGAGAACATCAAGAAACTCGCGGATCAACTGCCGAAGGAACTGAAGTGAACGGCAGGCCCAATTCATGCCCCGCATCCTCGCCATCGACCACGGCACTGTGCGCATCGGACTCGCGCTGAGCGACGAGATGGAGCTCGTGGCCAGCCCTTTTAAAACGATCGACTCCCGACCGGGAGCCGAGCACGAGATCGTCCAGATCGTGAAGCAGAAGAAGATCGGTAAAGTCGTGATCGGCATGCCATTTCACATGAATGGTCAGAAGGGCGATGCCGCCGGACGCGTGGAGAAATTCGCCAGCCTGCTGGGCAAGGCCCTGGATCACGAAGTGCCCATCGAGTTCGTCGATGAACGGCTCTCCTCCGTCGAAGCCGAAGCCTCGCTTTCTCGCGCAGGCATCACGGGCAAGCACGAGCGGAATCAGCTCGTCGATCAGCTCGCCGCCGTGGTCATTTTACAGGAATACCTCAACCAACAGCGCGGCCCCGAAGGCTACCTGCTCCCCGACAGCGCATTTGAAATGGAATGGACCGATGAGCCCAAGCGACGTCGAAAGTAAGCTCGGTCTGAATCGAGGTGCCGCTCCGGGCTTCAAGCGCCTGCGTCTCACCGTGGCGTATTGCGGCACGCCCTGGCGTGGCTGGCAGAGCCAGGAGGGCGGTGGCGCCATCCAGGACGAACTGAATGCCGCCTTTCTCAAAGCCATCCGCGCCGTCACCAGCGTGCAGGGCAGTGGCCGAACTGATGCTGGGGTGCATGCGCTCGGCCAAGTCGCCCACTGCGATGTGCCGGAGTCCCTGCGCCTGAGCCCAGAATCCTGGATCAGCGCGCTGAATGCCTGCCTGCCACTCACCATCCGCATCACCGAGGTGAGCTTTCCCGAGCCGACCTTTCATTCGCGCTTCGATGCCGTGGGCAAGATCTACCGCTACCGCCTCTGGAAGCAGCCCATGCTTTCCCCCTTTGAGGCCGACCGCGCCTGGCATGTCTATGGGAAGCTTGACATGGATCTCCTCCGCGACTGCACGCAAATGCTCGTGGGTACGCACAACTTCGTCCGCCTCTCCGCCAATCGTGGGGATATGCCCGAGACACTCCGCCGCTCTCTGCCACACAAGACCACGCGCACCATCCATCGCGCTGAAGTCACGGAGAAAGACGGCGTCATCGAGCTCGAGTTCGAGGGGAATGGCTTCCTCTACAAAATGGTACGTATGATCACCGGCACCCTCGTCCACGTCGCGCGCGGACGCGCCACACGGGACTGGTTTGCCGATGTGCTGAGCAATCCTCAAGATCCGCAGAGCAACCAAACCGCGCCCTCCTGCGGCCTTTACCTCGTCCGCGTGCTCTACCCGGAGCCCGCCGCCGCCTTTGACACCCCGCCGCTCCTGCGGTAAAGCCCGCGCCTCATGTCTGAAAAGCGTCAATTCTTCGGCACCGACGGCGTCCGCGCTGTGGCCAATCGTCATCCCATGTCCCCCGAGTTCGTCATGCGTCTCGGTCAGGCCGCTGCCGCCGTGCTCGGCGGGCAGAGTGAGGGCGGTGAACGCCCGCGCTGCATCATCGGCCGCGATACCCGCGCCTCGGGCGAAATGCTGGAAGCCGCGCTCATCGCCGGGCTGAATTCCTGCGGAGTCGATGTCGTGCTCGCCGGCATGGTCCCCACGCCCACCGTCGCCATGCTTGCCGCTCAGACCGGTGCCAACTTCGGCGTCATCGTCAGCGCCTCGCACAATCCTTTCCAGGACAACGGCATCAAGTTCGTGCACGGCAATGGCCGCAAGCTCAACGACAAGACCGAGATCGCCATCGAGAAGATCGTGCTCGGCGAAACCGCCGAATCTCCGCGCCCCGAAGGCCGTGGTATCGGCCGCGTCAGCCGCATGAGCGATGCCGTGGATCGCTACGTGGCGCACGCCGTTGCCAGCATGGGCGGTGTCCGCTTGGATGGCATGAGAGTCGCGCTCGACAATGCCCACGGCGCTTCCTCCTTCACCAGCGCCGCCGCTCTGGAGCAGCTCGGCGCAGACGTGCAGGTCTTTCACAGCGAGCCCGATGGTTTTAACATCAATGAAGAGTGCGGCTGCACGCACAGCGAGGAGCTGGAGCGTCTCGTCCGTCAAAGCCAAGCGCTGGCAGGCATCGCGCACGATGGCGACGCCGACCGCATCGCGCTTTGCGATGAAGAAGCCATCGCGCTGGATGGTGACGAACTCATGGCCATCGCTGCTGAAGCCATGCTGCGCAAAGGCACCCTGAAGCACAACACCGTGGCCGTCACGATCATGAGCAACTACGGGCTCGATGACCTCGTCTCACGTCTTGGCGGTCGTGTCCTGCGCACGAACGTCGGTGATCGCTACGTCCTCGAAGAGATGCACGCCCGTGGCCTGAACTTCGGTGGCGAGCAGAGCGGACACATCATCTTTGGCGACTGGGCCACCACGGGCGACGGCCTCATCGCCGGGCTGCAAGTGCTGCGCATCATGAAGGAAACCGGCGAGCCACTCAGCCAGCTCCGCAAGTGCCTGAAAAAATTCCCACAGGCCGCCCGCAATCTCCGCGTGCGCTCGAAGCCGCCCGTTTCCGAACTCAAAGACGCCGACAAGATCATCAAGGAAACCGAGAAGAAGCTCGGCGACTACGGCCGCGTCCTCCTCCGCTATTCTGGCACCGAGTCCCTCATCCGCCTCCTCATCGAGGGCCGTGATGTCGAATACCTCGAAGCCCAGGCGGACAAGATCTCCTCCGCGATCCTCGCGCAGATCGGATAACAAAACGCACGATCCAGTCTAGCCGGATCGTGCGTCTTTATATCCCTCAGAGGGTGGATCACGCGATCAGCGCCTTCAGCTCATCGAGCGCCTGCTTCGTGCGGGCGATGCCTTCCATCTCGCTGTGCTTGTCGCCTTCGTATTCGATGCCGATATAGCCGTTGTAGCCGGCCTTCACGACGATGTCGATGAGGCGCTGGAAATCGAGGGTCATCTCGCGGCCTTCGCGGCGGTCTTCGGTGTAGAATTTTCCTGCGCCGGTGTCCCAGTCGTAGGCTTTGGCGCTCATGCCTTTTTTCACCCAAGGCATGAACTCACGCAGGCCTTTGTAGGGGTTGTAGAGTTCGCCCTTGTTGCGGTCGGTGTAGAAGTTGCCGAAGTCGGGCAGGATGCCCACGCGCTCGTGATCGGCGGCCTTCATGACGCCGGTGAGCCAGAGGCCGTTGCTGGAGAGGCCGCCGTGGTTTTCGACCACGACGAAGAGCTTGCGCTTGTCTGCCTCGACACAAAGACGGTGCAGGCCGTCGGCGGCGAGCTTCATCTGCTCTTCGAAGCTGAGCTTCGCATCGCTGGCGGCATTCACGCGGATGCTGTGGCAGCCGAGGGTAGCAGCGGCATCCAGCCACTTGAGGTGGTTTTCGATGGTCTTCGCACGCTTGGCTTCATCGGGATCACCGAGGTTGCCCTCGCGGTCGCACATGATGAGGAGTCCGGTGACGCCTTCGCCTTCCTGGCGTGTTTTCATCTCGCCGAGGTAGGCGGCGTCAGTGGCTTTATCGAAGAACATCTGGTTCACATACTCCACGCCGTCGATGCCGAAGCTGCGGGCGGTTTTGGCGAAGTCGAGGTGGTCCAGCGGCTCCGCACCTTCGCGCTTGAACATGCGCTTGTTCAGCGACCATTCGGCGAGGGAGATTTTGAAGGGTTCTTTTTTCTCAGCACGGACGGGAGCGGCGACGGTGGCGGCCAGTGCAGAGCCGGCGAGCTGGAGGAAATGGCGGCGTGAGGTGATTTTCATCATGGGGAGCACACTTTGCCACGGGAGACAGTGGGGGTGCAAGCCCGCAGCAGGATTTGCGCTGGTATGAACAGCACCTGTGTGGCATTCTCGGCCCCATGCGTCGGCCTGTTCTGGTTCTGATCCTCTGCCTCCTGGCCGGTTTGCTGGCCTGGTGGGAGTTGCGTCATGTCGATGGGGCTGAAGAACTGTCCGCAGCGGACAAGTCGGCACCCGCATTGCCGGCGAATTCTGAAACAATCGAGAAGGCACCGGGAAAGGTACTGCCGATGGAATCGACGCAGACGGCCGCGAATACTCCTCCACCCGCCATACCACCGCCCGCAGCGGCAGGTGATGACAAGACCGGCCCGCGCTTCAAGCGCGCCTACATGCTGAGTTTGGACAAAGGCGCACTGACCTTCATGGAGGCGCAGGATATCGAGGGCGACTTCGCCCCGAAGCGCCGAAAGCCTGAGGAGTGGTCCGGGATGCTGCGCTGCCGGTTGCTTTCAGAAACCAATGCCGTCCTGGCCGAGGAACTGCTGCCTGCGCCAGATCACCTCTGTGCCGTGATTGATCCCAAGTCCGGCAGCGACAAGCCCGTGCAATACACCGCTGCGGGCCCGGTCGTCTTTCAAGTGCGTCTTCCCCGAGTGAAGGGCGCGACCCGTCTCGACATCATCCGAATCATCCAACCTGGTAATCCGCCACTCGAAGGTCTTCTTGGTTCCATTCCCCTGCCACGCTCATGAAAACGTTTCTGCTTCTCAGCCTGCTCTCGCTTTTCGCCATCCCGACGCTCCGAGCCCAGACCTCCACCCTGGCGACTGTGGAGGAAAATGGCACCCGTGGCACGCGGCTGAATCTTGTCTTCCTCTCCGAAGGCTACACGAGCGCTCAGATGGGCACTTTTGCCAATGACGTGGATGCTGCTGTGGACTTCCTCTTCACTCGGGAACCCTGGGTGCGCTACCGCTCCTACTGCAATATCTACCGCATCGAGGTCGCCTCCAACCAATCAGGCACCGATAATGGTACAGGCGGAGGATCTCGTGACACCTATTTTCAAACTGGCTTCAACACGCCCGGCATCCCTCAGCTCAATACCTTGGCAGGCTCCGGTAGCAGTCGTGCCTTTAGCCTGCTGAACACCCATGTTCCGGAGTACGACATCCCGATCATCTTGATCAATGACCCCAAATATGGTGGCAGTGGTGGCCCGATTGCCCTGACGACGACGGACCCAAGCAGCGCTGGCATCCTCGAACACGAGCTGGGCCACTCCTTTGCCAAACTCACGGATGAATATGATGAGGAATACCCCGGCTATCCGAACACGGAGTATCCCAATGCCACCGCCAAGACCGTGCTCGATCAGATCCGCTGGAAGGTGTGGATTGAGTCCGGCACGCCGGTTCCCAGGACGCCCGAATTCGATCCGCTATATACTGACAAAGTCGGTCACTTCGAAGGTGCCAACTATCATAGGAGTGGCTGGTTCCGTCCCCATGATGCTGCCCTCATGCGCTTCCTCAATACCCCGCCGGGCAGTGTCACGCGCGAGGCCATCCTGCTGACTATTTACGGACGGGTTTCCCCTGCTGCTGATCACCAGATGCATACGACACCGCGTCTCTCGTATCTCCTGCCGCCCGAGTCTCTAAAGCAAACCGTCACCGCCCAGGTGCAGCTGAATTTTTCCCTGCCGCTCTCGCCCTCCACCGGCCCTGGGCACACGTATCAATGGTTTGTCGATGGTCAGGTGCAGGCCGGCACCAGCAGCACGTTCGACATCGAAAGTACGGTCCTCGGCAACGGCATCCACACAGTGAAAGCCATCGTCAGCGATCAGACGGATTGGGTGCGGCGTGACCCCACCGGCCTCATCACAGATGAGGTCATTTGGACGCTGACTTTGAGCAATCAAACCGGCCCCAACTTCCTCGCCGACCCTCTGACCGATGTCCGCGTCGTGCGAGAGTTCAGCGATCTGAGGCTTGATGCCGAATCCTCGGGTTCTGGTCCGGTGACCTACGAGTGGATGAAGGCAGGCAAGGTCTTCACCCCCACAGATGTCTCCTCCCACGTCATCGATCCTGTGACGATGGCAGACGCCGGCCTTTACACCGTGAAGATCACCAGCGGCGGCATCACGAACACGCACAATGTCACCCTCTCCGTCTTCACCCCCACCATGCCGCGCGTCGTCGTCGGCAAAGGCAAGACCGCCACGCTGACCTTCACCTCCTCCGCCGGCCTGCCGCCCGTGGCCTGGAGCTTCAATGGTAACCCGATCTCCAACAACAGCCACTACGCGGGTGCTACCACGAAGTCGCTCCAGGTCAAACTCGTCGATCTCTCGGACAGCGGCCGCTACTACTTCACGGCCGGAGATTCCGATCCAGGCTACATCGACCTCCTCGTCGTCACCACCAAGCCGGACTACGCTGGCGTGGATCTCACGCTCGACACCGGCATCGTCGGCGGACTTTACGACGAGCAGTTTCCGCTTCCCCCCATCTCCTTTCAGATGCCAAACTCCTTCGCCGGCACCATGCCGAAAGGTTTAAAAATGGACCCGAAGACGGGTCGCATCACCGGCATCCCCACCGTGGCCTCGAAGAATCAAATCCTCGGTGACGAGATCACCTTCACCGTTGGCAATGAGTTTGGCAAAGTGACGCTGAAGACGCGCCTCCTCATCAAAGCCCTGCCCGCTGGCTTTGCGGGCGTCTTCAGCGGCCCTGTCTGGAGCGATAACAACCTCGGCCGCGACACTGGCGGGCGTATCGACCTCACCATCCAGAGCAGCGGCAGCTACAGCGGCAAGACCATCGTCGGCGCAGACACCCTGTCCTTTAGCGGCACGCTCATGCTCAGCGGCCCCGGTGCCACCACCGCCACCGGCGAGTTCAGCGTCACGCCGAAGGGTGAGCTGCCCGCGCAGATCTTCCTCACCCTCGATGACGGCGGCGATGGTGATCCCCTCACCGCCACCCTCACGGCCACGGCCAGTGGCATCCCGGCCTTCACGGCGTGGCGGAACAAATGGCTCGCACCCGAGGCCGTGGATACCTTCCAAGGCTACCACACCTTCGCTTTCGGAGCCCCTTTTGAGGAAGGCGCGCCGAAGGGGCACGGCTTTGGCTCCGTGACCATCGACGCCACCGGGAAGGCCACCGTCGCGGGCCGCCTCGCGGATGGAGAGACCTTCGGCACCGTCTCCCATGTCGGCCCAAACGGCACTGTGCTCATCTACCAGACCCTTTACACCACGACGGAGAAAGGCAGCGTGCTCGGCACCCTCGACATCGATCCCGGAGCGCCCGCCTTCTTCTCCACCAGCAGCAGCGTCCGCTGGCTGCGCCCTGCCTCCACAGCCCGTACTTATAAAGACGGCTTCGGCCCCCTGGAGATCGGTACCTTAGGCAGCGCCTACACCCCGCCTGGCACCGGCCAGCTCATCATGGGCCTGTCCGCCGCTACGGGTGATCCTCTGAAAAATGCTCTGCTCGAATTTGCCCCGATCCTCGGCGCAGACCCCGTGGCCGTTCATGCTAATGTCACTCTCGAGGTCAAAGCCGGCGGCGCTACCAAAGTCAACGCGCCCAACCCCGAGCTCGTCACCTTCACCGTCACTCCCAAAGATGGCCGCTTCAAAGGCACCTACACGACGAAAGACAACGACCCCCGCTCCACCGCCCCCGTCCCACCTGTGATCACCCGAAAGGTCGAATTCCAGGGCATCATCTTCACCGATGATGGCACGCAGTATGGCTACGGCTTCTTCCTCCGCGAGGCCTTGCCGAAGGTCGATGGCTCCACGACACCGACCACCAGCCCAAAAGACTCCGGCTGGGTGCTTCTCAGGAATTCCAACTTGTGAGGTGGCACTTGTCAAAGCGGGCAGGCTTCGCGTAGCCTGCCCGTCTTATGACCACGCCAACCTGTCGCTGGGGAATCCTGGGTGCCGCTTTCATCGCCCGCAAAAACTGGCAGGCCATCCGCGATGCCGGAAACGCCACCCTCATCGCCGTCGCCAGTCGTGATCTCGCCAAAGCGCAGGCCTTCATCACAGACTGCCAGTCCTCCGCTCCGCACCCCGTTTTGCCTGAGGCCATGGGCAGCTACGAAGCCCTGCTCACCCGTCCCGACATCGACGCCGTGTATATCCCGCTGCCTACTGGTTTGAGGAAGGAGTGGGTCATCCGTGCTGCCCAGGCAGGGAAGCATGTGCTCGTCGAGAAACCCGTCGGCGTTCATGCCGCTGATGTCGCCGAGATCATTGCCGTTTGTGAAAAACACCGCGTGCAGTTCATGGACGGCGTCATGTTCATGCACGGGCAGCGCCTCAAAAGGCTGCGCGAAGTCGTGGATGACGACGTCGGCCAGATCCGCCACATCGCCACGCAGTTCAGCTTCATGGGCGATGCCGAGTTCGAGCGCACGAACATCCGCGCCCATGGCAAACTGGAGCCGCTCGGCTGCCTCGGCGACCTCGGCTGGTACTGCCTGCGCTTCACCCTCTGGGCCATGAACTACGCCACGCCCATCCACGTCACTGGTCGCATCCATGCCGAAGCCCAGGCCGGGGATGGAGTCCCGCCCGTGCCGCTCGCCTTCTCCGGCGCGCTCACCTTTGCTGATGGCACCAGCGCCTCCTTCTACTGCTCCTTCAATGCCGCGAATGCCCAGTGGGCCATCGTCAGCGGAGACAAAGCCCTGCTCCAGGTCTCCGACTTCGTCCTGCCCTTCTCCGCAGCACACACGCAGTTCAGTCTCACGCGCAGCCAGTTCGTGCTCGACCGCTGCCGCGCTGACATGCAAGGAGGGCACCACATCGAAGCCCTCGACGAACCCAGCAGCAACGCCCCCGGTTCCCAGGAGGCCGGCCTCTTCCACACCTTCTCCAAACTCGTGCTCAGTGGCCAACTCGACCCGCATTGGCCCGAGATCAGTCTGCAAACTCAGCGCGTGCTCGATGCCTGTCTGGCCTCCGCAAGAAACGGCTCTGCCGAGACTCAAGTCTGACCCTCAGCGCACTTCAAAAGCGCGCTTCGTGATGACGGTCTTTGAGCCGGGCAGCTCCGAGACATCCACCTCGAAAGGCTTTGTCAGGTTGTTTCCTGCGAGGTCTTCGAGATTCGGGTCGGCCCGAAGCTCATAGCTGCCTGCGGTCCACGACTGGGCAGGAATGGCACGCCAGTTCAGGCCATCGACCTCGATCTCGACCGGCACAGATTCAGCACCGCGATGCACCGAAAGAGCGCTCGCAAGCATCGCCGGGTCGAGAGATTCATCGAAGCGCACGGCCAAGGGCTCCCGGGTGCCAGACTTCGGAGCCATGATCTGCCATTTCGCCATCACCGGCATCTCGTGGTCTGCCGGACCGACTTGGAAATCAAAACGCACCTCTTTGCCCAACGCGACTCCACTCGTGCTGCGCCACGAACCGGCAATGACGAGCGTGTGCTTCATGTTCTCTCGGAGTACGGGGCCTTCCTCCTCATTCAGATTCACCCCAGCCTTCTGGCGACCTGGATGAAACCAAACCGTCAGCCGCTTCCCATCCGGTGACCACAGCTCCGTCTCGCGAAACGGGCCAATGACTTCTTTGCCAGCTGCCTCCAGAAGGCGTAGCCGATCCAGAAAGACGCCCTGTTCCATCGGTTGGGAGAAGTGGAGGTAGAACTTCAGGGCGTTGGCAGGGAGCGTGGCTTGTGGTTCGAAAAGAACCGTGGGTGCTTTTTGGTGACTCAGGCGGAACTCGAACTCGATCTTTTGCGGGCTTTTATCTTGAGCGAGCCAAGTCGCGCAATAGCGCTGACCTCGAGCCAGTGGAGCAGTAGGCACAAACTTCACCCGATCTCCCATGCTTTCGACTCGGCCCATGATCTGAAGAACTCGTTTCCCAGCGAGAGCAGAGACGGTCAGCTCTGGCTCGATGGCGGCACGGGTGATCAAAACCAAACTCGAACCATCAGGAGCCAGGTCAAAGGTGACGGAGGAAGCTGGCCCGCCATTGAATTGCTTTGAATCGAACAGCTTTGGAAAAAGAAAGAAGCAAGCCCACAGTACCAGCGGCCAAAGCAGGAACGCCCGAAGGTATGCATTCTTGTAAGACATGCCTATGGCAGCTCAATGACTTCCAGCGAGAGTTTGCCATCCGTATCACGCAGCACGACGGCGCTTTCGTTGTCGATCTTGTCCACCTGCACGGCACCGAAAAGAGCATCCACGATCTCGATACCTTCGGGGCCGGTCTTGGCTTTCACGTCGCGCCAGGTGGCCTTCTCGTTGGCTTTGTCTTCGGCTCCGTTGATGTAGTCCATGCTGACGCGGGCTCCCCAGAACTTGCTCGAGCCAAAGGAGTCAGCTTTGAAGCGCTGTGTGTGGACGACGACCCATTCCTTGCCGCTTTTGTCGGTGTAGTCGAAGAGATCGAGCGGACGATTGCCGCTACCGAGTTCCACCATGCTCACGCCCTTCACCTTCGCGCCGCTCTCGATGTCATCGACGCGGAACTTTGCCACTGGTGTGCAGGCAAAGGCACCCACGACATAGTCCGCGCCGTCCTTGGCATGATACGGGATGAAGCTCTGGATTGGAGCCTTTGTCTCCCATTTGCGATGCGCGACATGATACGTCTCGGCGCTGATCACTCCCGCCGTGCTGCCATGCTTGATCGGCACTGGAATCGTAAAAATGCGGCTGGCGAATTCTTCGTTGCAGGTGCCGGTGGCAAAGACGCGCTCACCATCGAAAGCCACGTCGGTGATGTTCGTCACCTTGCTCGCCGTGCCGCCGGGCAGCGTCACGCTGGCCCAGCTCAGTTTGTCGGCATCAAAGGGGGCCACCTTGCCCGCCGCATCGACGGTGAGGATGAGCGAGGCGTTGTCTGGCCGACGCATCACCGCGAGGTAAACCGTGCCTGTGGCTGGATTCACGGTCATGTCTTTGATCGTGATGTTCTCCGCCGTGGTGCCGAGCCCTCCCGCGATGGTCGCGGCGAGGTCAGCCACCTTGCCAGGCTTTGCCTTGGCTCCGGCCTCCTTCGTTTCGATGGCGATGACGCTTTGCGAGGTCGGATCGGCGACGAGCAGCAGCCCGTCTTTGCCAAAGCTGATCGAGCTGATGCTCTTCAGCTTCAAACCGCCGCTTTGAGGGGAGTCGAGCAACGCAGCGGACAGCGGAAGCGCGAAGGCGAATGAGAGAAGGATGGCTGGTGTTTTCATAGCGGGCGGGTTTTACCAAACGCGCCGCGCCGTGACCAGCTATCCTTTTACCTCATGGCGCTGGCGCGGTGGGAAGCGTGCCGGAGAATAGCGATGTCGTGCCTTGAACGATGCTGATGGACTGGCCTGCGGTGGCGAAGTTCAGGGGCAGTTCACCGACGCCTGGGCTGAGTTTGAAAATGAGTGTGGCGCTGGCACCGGAGACGGTGATCGTGCCGCGCTGGATGTCCCCGACGAGAACCTCGTAGCTGCCTGCGGGGAGGTCTTCGGTCTCGATCTGGAGCTTGTCGGGATTGCCAGCGGCGAACTCGATGGCTGCATGGGCTGCGGCTCCCGCGGGGGTGCTGCCGCTGGTGCTTAGATTCACGCTGACGGTTCCTGTGCCGCCAGGGGCGGTGGTGCCTGGGGCGGCTGGCATGGTGCCGGTGAAGTAATCCATGCCGTCCCGGCGGAGTGCCACGGTTTGTTCGGCCACGTCAAAGTCGAGCAGCACGGCATCGCCGGAAAAGGGCGGCGTTTTAAAGATCTTGTCCCCGCTGGTGTGGCCGCCGTTGCCGGAGACCTGGAGGGTGCCGCGTGAAATGCCGCCGACAAACAATTCGTAAATGGCGTTGGGCAGGTCATCGACTTCCACTTTGAACTTCGCGGTGCCGGTGGCCAGACGCTGATACTTCGCGACAGTATGGCTGTCGACGGGTGAAACTGGCTGGCGGGTCAGTTCGAGTTCGATCACGCCTTCATCGTTTTCACCGACATGATTGGTTTCGTCGATGTCGCCGGTGCCGTCGTTGTCATCGTCGTCGTCGTAGCGGTCTTCGGCTCCGTCGCCGTCGTCGTCGTGCTCTTCGGGGTCGTCGTTGGCTTTGCCGTCGCCGTCGGTGTCCAGTTCGGCTGCATCGCCGTTGGCTTTGCCGTCGCCGTCGATGTCGTCATCGGTGCCGTCGAGTTTGTTGTCGCCGTCGATGTCTTGCTCGGTGGCGTCGTCATCGTCTTTGCCGTCACCGTCGATGTCGTCTTCCATCTCGGAGTCGTCTTCTTTGCCATCGCCGTCGATGTCGCGCTCGGCGGCGGCATCGTCCTTGCGGTTGTCGCCGTCGATGTCGTCTTCGAGGTCGGAGTCATCGAGCTTGCCGTCGCCATCGGTGTCGGTTTCGGCCAGCGAGTCATCGGCGAGTCCGTCGTCGTCGATGTCATCCTCGGCGGGGTTTTCGTTCTCGATGTGATCGCCGATGTACTGCCCGGAGTAGGGGCCGGTTTTGGCAATGCCGCCGTCGATGTTTTTGTCGAGCGCGTTGGGGATGCCGTCGTTGTCCACGTCGGGATCGACGATGTTGGGCACGCCATCGCCATCGAGGTCGGGGGCATCGCCGACAGCACGGAGATCGGTGGACCAGAAGAGCAGCGCCAGCGCAGCCAGGGCGTGCATCCACCTTGCGGTGAGTATGGATGGGTAAGTTTTCATGGGAGTGAAGAAGGTTGCGCTCGGATTCACTAAACGGTCCGGGCGGAGTTGGGGCAATGCGATTAGCGTAACGGTGTGGTTAGGAATGGGTCAGTGGACGACGCGGAGGCGGACGAAACGGCGCAGTCCGGGAGCGATGGGGAAGGTGTCGCGGATGGTCACATAGCGGGTGCCGGGCGTGGCGGAGTCGCCGTCCCAGTAGCCGGGGCCGGTGAAGGGTGAGCCCAGTGTGCTGGTGGCGAGCGTGCTCCAGTCGTTCGGCATCAGCGTGGCGGAGACTTCGACGATGAGGGTGATGTCGTTGCGCGCAGGATCGCGCAGCACGTCGAGCGTCAGGCGATCTCCATCCGGGTAGGTGAAAAGGAAGCCCTGGGGCGATGACGAGGCATCTGGAAATGCGGGCAAGGTGCCGAGCGCGTATTCGAGGAGATTGGCCAGGCCATCGTGATCGAAGTCGTCATCGTCGAGCGCGTTGGGATCGCCGAGGTAGGTCTGTTTCCAGGCATTGATGGCCGTGCCTGTGGTGATCGTGACGCGGAAAGCCACGCCGCCGCCGGTTTCGCCACTGCCGGGGAGCACGCCGTAGATGTCACCCCCCACCGTCGTGGCCACACCGCCGGTGAAGGCGAGGCCTGCGCCGTCATTCGCCGTCGCAGAGCCGGGAGAGACACCCGCCGCGCCGGTGAAGGAGACGAGGTTTTCCAGCCCGCCAACCGTGGTGTAGCGGAAGAGCGTGCCCAGATCATCCGCGCCGCCGGCTTGAGTCAGGCCGTAGATCGCGCCGTCCGCCGCCACATGCAGCTCGCCGCCGGGTAGGCGACCTGGAATCGCCCCCGCCGTGCCGGTGAACTCACCCACGATGCTCCACGTCGCCGTCGTGGGCACGAAGCGGATCAGCGTGCCTGCATTCGCCGTGCCGCCGAGGCTCGTGGTGCCGTAAAGCGCGCCATCGCCGCCCATCACCAGCCCGCCTTGAGGGGAACGAGCGCCCGTGGTGCCGAAGTGGACCATCACGGAGTAGGCTCCAGCGGCGGTGAGTTTAAAAAGCGCGCCTGTGTTCGAACTACCGCCTTCCTCGGTCAGGCCGTAGAAATGGCCATCGCCGGCTAGCACCAGCGGGCCTCGTGGTTTGCTGCCGGGGGCGAGTCCGGCGGTGCCGGTGAAGGAGGTCACGCGGGTGCGCACGCCAGCCGTCGTCACTTTAAAAATGGCACCTCGGCTGGAAGCGCCGCCTTCACGACCGAGACCGTAATACAAACCGTCCGCACCTAGCACGAGCGGCCCTTTCGCCAGCGAGCCCGCCGTGGTCGTGTGGGCGACAAGCAGCAAGGCCACGCCCGTGCTTTCCGTGAAGCGATAGCTGGTGCCGCGCGACGAAGCGCCGCCTTTGGCCGCGAGACCGTAGAAGACGCCACCGCCCGCACTTTTCAGCGCTCCGTCCGGTACAGTTCCGAGCGTGCCGCCGAGAGCCGAGGCCACGGAAACCGTGCCCGCCGTATCCATCGACATCACATTCCCGCCGCCGCCCGTGCCGCCAGCGGCCATGGGAAAGTAGAGCGTGTTGCCGGACACCACCGGAGCGCCGGAGGGCATCCAGCCCATGGGCAGCGAGAGCGCCGTCAGCGTGGTGAAGGTGCCAGTCGATGCCACTTTAAAAGCAGTGCCGTAGTTCCCCGCCGCGCCTGCACTGGTCACGGAGTAAAACAAGCCGTCCAGCCCCGCCGCGAAGCCTCCGCGCGGCGAGGCACCTGGAGTCGCGCCAGTCTCGCCGGTGAAGTTCGTCAGCACCGTGTGCGTGCCGGTCGTCGTGATTTTGTAGCTCGTGCCCCAGCCGCTCGTGCCGCCACTGGAAGTCGTGCCGTAGAGCTGTCCATCCGAACCCACGATCAGCGGCCCGGCTGGTTGCGAGCCCGTGGGATCGGCGAAGTGGCGCAGTACGGTGTAAACAGGCGTGACTGCCGTGGTGATCTTGAAGAGCGTGCCGAAGTCGTTCGTGCCGCCGAACTCCGTCGTGCCGTAGAGCGCTCCATCGGAGTGCATCAGCATCGTGCCTGCTGGATTCGCGCCCGGCTTGAGGCCAGCGGTGCCGGTGAACTCACCCAGCGTCCGCCAGACTCCAGCGGTGCTGATTTCAAAAACGAGCCCCAGGCCCGCCGTGCCGCCATATTTCGTCACGCCGTAAAGCAGGCTGCCCGATACCGCCAGCGGCCCCAGCGGTTCACTGCCGGGATTGGCACCCGTCGTGCCCGTGAGATCAGCCAGAGTCGTCAGCACGCCTGCCGGGGTCATTTGAAAGATGGTGCCCGATGCGCCTGAGCCTCCGCCCTGGGTCACGCCGTAAAAATGGCCGTCGGCGTGAAGCATCAGCCCATGCGGCACCGACCCGCGAGCCGCACCCGCCGTGCCCGTGAAATCGACCAGCTTCGTGAACACCCCGGCGGGGGTTATTTTAAAGACCACGCCGAAGTTCCCGGTGCCGCCGCTGGAGGTCGTGCCGTAGAGCGCACCGTCTGCGCCCTCCACCAGACCGGCGGCTGGAGCCTGGCCATCTGGGCCACTGAAGGCGAAAAGCGTGCTGAGAGTGCCTGCCGGGGTGATTTTGAAAACAGAACCCTTCCCGCCCGCGCCACCCGCCGAGGCCACGCCGAAGAAATCGCCGCCCGAATGCTGGACCAGCGGCGCGACGACCTGGGTGCCGGGTTTTTCAAAGCTGGCCAGGACCTCGTAATTCACCGCCGCATGCAGTCCCGGCAGCATCAGGGCAGCACAAAAGACCACGGCCAAGCGCCGCAAAGCTGACGTGGACGTGGGGGGATCTTTCCAGCGCTCTTGGGAAGATCTGAGTGACACGCGGCCATTCTACGCGCGGGTAAACAGCACCGCCAAGCCCGATCCGTAACCGTTCAGTTACCAAACGATCATTGTTTGAATGCGAGTTAAGCGCCTTATTAGCCGGTAGAACATGTCACCTCCCCGCAATGGCTCGCTGATCGCGAACGCCCTGCTCGTCGCCATCGGCGCCGCAGCTGGCGCGGGGATGACCTACCTGCTCGTCCCGCACGGCGGCAGCAGCGACACCGTTTCCGGCCCTCGCGGGCTGGAGAAAGATGAGTCGTCGGTCCGCGCTCCGGCGCTCGGAGAGCTGGCTGGCGGCTCATCGCACTCTTTCAATGCGCTGACCGAGCTGATGGAGTTCAAAGACCCCGAGGAGCGCTCTCGTGCCCTGCGCGAAGCCGGTGCCGATGCCGCCCGCCGCGACTCCGCCAGTGCACTCGCCATGGCGGAGCAGTTCCGCTCAGATCAGGACAAGCTCGACTTCATGCGCGGCATCTACGGCGTCTGGGGCGGCAATGACCCACGGGCCGCGCTCGACCATGCGAACAGCAATTTCACTGCCGGGCTTCTGCGTTCCGAGACCATCGGCATCGCCATGAACAAATGGGGCTCCCGTGATCCTCGCGGTGCCTGGCTCTGGGCTGAGCAGCACCTCTCAGGCCCGCTGAAGGATCAGGCGCTCACGGATCTCGTCATCGGCTGGACTCGCCAGGCTCCCACCATCGCCGCGAAGTGGCTGGAAGGCACCCGCTACTACTCGCAGCCCCTTTTTGCCGCCATCGGCAGCACCTGGGCAGAGCAGGACCCGCTCGGCGCCGCCAACTGGGCCGCCGGTTTGAAGAACGCCGATGCCCGCCGCACCACCGAGACCGTGATCGCCCAGACCTGGGCCGAACGCACCCCGATGGAGGCCGCCAAGCACTTCGAGCCCCTGCTCACCGGCGATAACGGCGTCAATCTCGCCACCGTCCTGGCCGATATTTGGGGCACCTCCGACCCCGCCGCTGCTGCCACCTGGATCAGCCAGCTCTCCAACAGTGCCGCCCGGCTCGAGGCCGCCGCCACGCTCGCCACCGTCTGGTCCGCCAGCGACATCAACGCCGCCGTCGCCTGGAGCCGCACCCTCACCGACCCGCAGATCCGTCGTCAGGTCATCGCCCAAATCGGCACCACCTGGGGAGCCATCGAGCCCGACAGCGCCCTCAACTGGCTGAATAGCCTACCTGCCAGCGATGCCTCTGGCGGAGTCGTCGGAGCCTACAACTCCTGGGCTGCCACCGACGCCGTCGGCCTGGGCGAATGGATCGCCACCAACCCGCCCTCCGCCGCCATGGACACCGCCCGCCTCAGTCTGGCCGACGTGATTTCCGATCAAGACATGGCCGGAGCCATGGACCTCGCCTTTGGCATCTCCACCCCCGCCGGTCGCGACGACGCCATCTCCCGCTACTACCACCACTGGCGAAAAGTCGATGAAGCCAGCGCCCAAGACTGGCTCGCCCAAGCCCTGCCCAGCCTCCCTGTCTCCACCCAAACGAGACTCCGCCAGGAGCAGGATCGACCCATTGTGGCGAGGTAGTTGGTTGAAATTCAGCGTATTGTGATAAATTCGGAGTGTCTGACGCACTGCATGCGCCGTGAGGCGCACTGAAAGTTCGGTGTGGTCCAATGCTTGCGCCGTGCGGTGCAGTAAAGCTCCGGTGAGGTACAATCATTGTACCGTGCGGCAGAATGGTACCCGCGTGTGGTCCTATGGCCTCCGCGCCCCTCAAACCACCGGCAGCGTCAGCGCGAATTCGTTCCATTCGCCATCGGACCTGACGAGCGTGAGATCGCCGCCGTGGGAGCGGGCGAGAGCGAGGGCGATGTTCAGGCCGAGACCATGGCCGCTTTGATTTTCACCCACCTTGGAACCGCGACGGAAGCGCTCGAAGATGCCTTCACGGTCTTCCTCAGGCAAGGCGGGGCCGGTGTTGGCGACAGAGAAGCGGGCTTGATTCCCATCACGCTTCACCGTGAGCCGGACGCGACCTCCATCCGGGGTGTATTTGGCAGCGTTCTCGACGAGGTTTTGCACGATGATCGCCAGATGGCGGCGGTCGGCACAGACGGTGATGCCGGTTTCGATCTCGCTCTCCACTTCGAGCCGCCCGTAAGTGAGCGTCTCCAAGTCATCGAGCGCTGAAGCAGCGAGATCGGCGAGGTCAAAGGGCTGGCTCTCCAGACTGAGGCGACGCGCGTCCGTGCGCGCAAGCAGGAGAAGATCCTGAATGAGTCCCGTGAGCCGACGTACCTGCCGCAGCAGTGTTTCCACCTCCGTCTTGCCATCGCCATCCAGATGCCCGCCATCACGCAGGGACTCCAATCCGGCGCGCAGCACTGCCACGGGTGTTTTGAGCTGATGCGAGGCATCAGCAGAGAAGCGCGTCGCGGCCTCATACGAGGCATTCAGCCGCGCGAAGGCATCATTCAAAACCACGGTCAGTCGCGCGATCTCGTCATCTGCCTCCGGCATGGGCAGTCGCTCGGCGAGATTCTCCACCGAGATGCTCTCCGCCGCTGCTGACAGCGCCGCCACAGGAGCCACGGCTTTTTTCCCCAGCCACAGCCCGCCGGCAAAAACCATGAGCCCAACCAACGGTAGTGTCGTCAGCAGGCCGATGGCCACGTCTTGGAGGAAGTCCTCCACAGGCTCGAGACTCACGGCGACGTGGATGGTGTAGTTCGGCTCGCGAAAACTGCCCGCACGGCAAGCCTGCCCGGCGATCTGGATGGTGCGAAAGCCGAGCGCGCCTTCGATGCTCAGGCCACGCAGATTCGCCGAATGATACACGGTCTGCCCCTCCGGTCCCTGGATCATGAGGAAGTGCTCGCGCATGTCCACGGGCACAAATTTCATGCTCAGCGCGTGGCGCGGATTCACCGGTGCACCACGAAAGTTTTGCAGGTCGCGCACCAACTCGGAGGAGCTTTCGCGCAGGCTGTCATCCACCTCATGGATCTGGCGGAAGTAGATGAAGGTCATCAGCGCCACGGCACCGACCACGAGTGTCAGCATCGTGAGCGCTGCTGAGTAAACGCCGACCTTGATCTTGAGTGGCCAGCGTTTCATCCCGGTTTGATCATTTGGTAGCCGACTCCACGCACCGTCTGAATGAGGGCGGGCCGGCCTTCGATCTCCAGCTTCTTGCGCAGGCGCATGATGAAGATCTCTACGGTGCGCGTGTCATACTGATGCTCGCGCTGCCAGATGCGCTCGCAGATTTCATCGCGCGTGAAAACACGGCCCGGCTCGCGCATGAAGATTTGCAGCACCTCAAACTCACGCGGGGAAAGCTCGATCTTCTCGCCATGGCGGGTGACGATGCGATGCGGCACATTCATGACGACATCGTCAACTTCCAGCACATCCGATTCTTTGAGCGCACCACGACGACCGAGCACACTCACGCGCGCCACCAGCTCGTCCATCGAAAAAGGCTTCGCCAGATAGTCATCGGCACCTGATGTGAGACCCTTCACACGGCTCTCTACATCACCACGAGCCGTAAGGATGATGACGCGTGAGTCGATGTGCTGCTTCCGCAGTCGCGCGAGCACCGAGAAGCCATCGAGGGAGGGTAGATTTAAATCCAGCACGATGAGATCAGGCTTCGTATCGAGCGCGGCGTTGAGACCTTCCAGTCCGTCTTGCTTCACCGCCGTCGTGTGACCCTGGCGTGTCAAAGCCCCCGCGATGTGGCGGGCGAGATCGGGTTCATCTTCAATAACAAGAATGCGCATGGGACGATGGAAAGGTGGAGCACGGCAGGAATGCCGCAAACACTCAACATAAGGGAGCCACCTTTCGACAAGAACTGGCAAACCGTAGCAGAATGGTTGGAATCCACATCGGATCACATTAGCACGCAAAAAATGACCCTTAAACATGATCATTTGGCAATGAATGGATGAATGCGTTGCACAGGTGTCTTATGCTCTCATCCTTCGTGGTTCGCATCTCATGCATCTATCGCTTCGCTTCATCTCCGCACTGCTACTGCTGGCTTATGCCTGCACTGGCACATCGCTGATGCCTGCAGTGATGACGATGCTCGCCGAGCTGGAAGGTAGTCACGAGAGCCGCGTGCATCTCGGTGAAACCGGCGCGCAGGTTGTGCTGCACCACAGGCAGAGTGAGTTCACACCCGCCGTGAATGATCATCGCCGTGGTCTCGCTCGCGTGCTGGTCAGCTTCTGTCAGTCAGACCGCGATGGTGACCACCAGATGACGACGGCTCAGTTTGCTGGCAATGCCGGTGTCGAGCGTGTTGAGATCTCGAAAGCACGCTCAGCCGATGATTTGTTCAATGCTCAGGCCACGCAAGTATGGCAGCACTTGCTGCAAATGCTGCGGCCGCGTGTGACACTCGATGATGTGCTTGCACCACGGGTTTCGATTTCCCACCAGCCCCCCTCGCTTCTGACTACGATTCAGCTTCTGATCTGAGGTAAAGCCGGGGCATGCGCGTGTCAGCAAGACTCGCTTCTTCCATGCCCCTGACTCCTGCGAATGTCTGGCACTTCGTGCCCCGACCGGATGTCCACGATCTCCGGCAACACGCCAGACAAAGAACCCTTCACCCATG
>NZ_JBILYB010000205.1:0-7920 GCF_044378005.1 Prosthecobacter sp. | reverse complement strand
CTTCGACAATCGCCACTTCATCGCATGAACGTCTTCCCTCCCATGCAGCACGAACGGCTCTTTGTTCCCTTCCTGGATGAAGTGGATGGCACGCTGTGCCTGCCCGCGAATGCGACAGCGTCTGACATTCATTCGCAAGCTCGCGCGCATCGCCTGCGCTTTCCGCTTCTTTTGGATGAAACGAACTTCCTGCGCGAACAAATCGCCGCCACCACTCATGCGCCTGCGTCGTGTCGCTTTGGGCCGTATTGCGACAACATCCTCGGCATGAACTGGCGGCTGCCCTCGGGGCGCATCGCCCGCATCGGCGAGCGTGTGGTCAAGACCACGACCGGCTATGATTGGCTGCGCTTTCTGCTGCACAGCGGGTCGCGTTATGGCGAGCCGGTGGACTACGTTCTGCGGTTGCGTCCTGATTGCGGATTCACGGCCATCGGCTGCTTCGATGGAGACACCAAGGCTTTGCGCTCCTGTGTATCAAAACTACTTCACAGCGGCTGGATGCACTGGTGGGATGCGGTGGATTTCGTTACGGAAAGCGGGGCATCGTTCGTGCGTGTGATGATCCATTGCGTGACAGAGGAAGCGTCCATCTTTGCTCAGCAGCTCGAACACATCGCTGCATCGACGAGCACGCAGCTTACGCTGCGAAGCAACGTGCCGCCGCCACTCGATGGCCTTCCCGATCTCGTGATCAAGACGACGCCTGATCGTGTCATCGGTCTCTCTGCGGAAATCGCGCAGGGTGCGCGCCGTTGTGTGGCGCTGTGCTACAGCGGTGTTGTCCACGTCTATATGAACGAGAGCGAAGACCTCACCGAACGCACGCAAGCTCTCGTCCAACCTTACACAGCAGAACTCCACAGCCTAGGTGGCGACTGGCACTCACGCTGGCTGCCTGCCACGCCGCCGACCATCACTGAGTCTGCGTGGCTCAACACGCTGGAGGAAGCCATTCATGAGCACTGAAGCAATGCCTCCAGACTATTTCTCCAATTGCACGCACTGCGGTTTCTGCCTCGCCGTGTGCCCGACTTACAAGCTCACCGGCGACGAAAACAACTCACCGCGTGGGCGATTGCGTTTGTGGAGTGAGGAAGCGGCAGGACGGCTGCCGCAAGACGAGTGGACGGACTTTTACACCGCGGAGTGTGTCGGTTGCCTCGCCTGTGAAACTGCCTGCCCGGCAACGGTGCCGTATGGCGAAATCTTCGAGCACATTCGCCATGAGCACGTCGCAACGCATCGCTTCAAACCAAAGCTCGCGCTCCGATTGGCAGCGGCAGCGGTCACGCGTCCGATCTTGTTCAATCTCGCCCTGCTGCCTGCCCGACTCTTGCGCCGCGCGGGCCTCAGTGTGCATCGCTTTCTTTTCCCGGGCAGTCCTTCGGCTCTGAAAAGCACCGCTGCGTATGCAGAGGAACTCATGCAGCGGCATCGTCCCACCGGCCCACGTGTGGCTTTTCTCACGGGTTGCCTGATGGAAGCCATGTTCCGCGAGATCAACTTCGCCACCGTTCGTGTGCTCATTGAGAACAACGTGCAAGTCATCATTCCTGAGGGCCAGGGCTGCTGCGGCGCGTTCCAGGAGCATACCGGACTTGATGGTGTCGAAGCCCTTCGCAAGCAGAACCGGCGAGCGTTTGGCCCGCTCGATGTCGATGCCATCGTCAGCAACTCGTCCGGCTGCGGTTACGCTTTGGGCAAGACATTGCAGCCCGACAAACAAGTGCGTGATGTGCTCGGCTTCCTCGGCGAACTCGGTCCCGTGCGCCGCCAGCGTGCCCGCGATGATGGCACGCGAGTCTATGTCGATCTGCCCTGCCATCTCGTGCATGGACAGAAGGCGGCAGGCATTCCCGCGAATGTGCTCGATGCCACTGGCCACCGCTGGGAACTCGCGCCCAAGGCCAAGGACTGCTGCGGCTCCGGTGGCGTTTACAACATCCAGAAGCCCGAGAATGCACAGCAGATCCTCGCCGACAAATCCGCCTTCCTCAACGCAGCCGAAGGCGCACCCGTCATCCTCGGCACCTCCAACCACGTCTGCATGATGCAGTGGCACAGCGCCGGAGCCACCGGACTTGTCACCCGCCCCTACGAGGTGAAACACATCATCCAACTCCTCGATCCCGGAGAGAAGTTCAGCATTCCTTCCAACTCACCACAGCCATGAAAATCAACACCATGATCGCCTTCGCAGCGTTGCTCACGCTGTCTGCATCGAATGCCGCCGAGCCGGTTGATCCAGCTCGTTTTGAAAAAGAAATCCTCGTGCCGACGGCGCGTGATGCGATCCAGATGGAAGTTCTTCCCGGTGGCGATGTTATCTTTGCCGAGTTCTGGGGCACGATTAAACGTTGGGACGCGAAGTCAGGCGGCGTGAGCATTCTCGGCTCGGTGCCAACGTATGCGAAGGGCGAGATCGGACTGCTCGGCATGGCGGTGGCGCGGGATTTTGAGCAGAGCGGGCATGTGTATGCCTTGTTCGCGCCGACGGCGAAACTCGGCACCGTGCGGGTGAGCCGCTTCACGGTGAAGGACGGCAGGATGTCGGCGGAATCGGAGTTGGAACTGCTTTCATGGCCTTATGATACCGAGCATGTCTTCCACATGGGCGGCGCGATGTGGATGGATGGAAAAGGCGATCTCTACATCGGCAATGGCGACAACTGTCACTATGATCCGGGCTTGCCCCAGGACACGCGGCCGGATCGCAAAAACTGGGACGCCTTCCGCTCCGCCGCCAACTCGCGCGACCTGCGCGGCAAGGTGCTGCGGATTCATCCGAAGCCGGAGGGCGGCTACTCCATCCCCGAGGGCAATCTTTTTGCCGATGGCAAGGACGGCAGGCCGGAGGTCTTCGCCATGGGCGTGCGCAATCCCTTCCGCCTCTCCGTGGATGACAAAACGGGCACGCTCTACTTCGCCGATGTCGGCCCGAACATCATGCCGGTGCTCGGCGTGAAGCCGGATGGCTACGAGGAACTCAACGCCACGAAGACCGCAGGGAATTTTGGCTGGCCGCTCTTTGTCGGCCCAAATGAAGCACTGCCGCTCTATGATTTCGCCGCGAACAAGGAGGTGAAACGCTACGACCCGCAGTCGCCGGAGAACCTGTCGCCGCGCAACACGGGCATTCAAAAACTGCCACCGGCCAGGCCCGCGCTCATCTGGTATTCGAGCCTGCCTTCGAAGGACTTCCCCACACTCGGTAGCGGCGGTCGCACCATCATGGCCGGACCCGTGTATCACTTTGATGCAACGAATCCGTCCACTACCAAACTTCCCGAAGCGCTCGATGGCCGCCTTTTCATCTACGAATGGATGCGCAACTGGATTCAGACGGTGAAGCTCGGCACCCCAGGGCCGGAGATTGAGCCCTTCTTGCCATCTTGGAATCTGCGCCGCCCCATCGATATGAAGATCGGTTCCGATGGTGCGCTCTACATGATCGAGTATGGCGACCAGTGGTGGGAGAACAACGACAGCCGCCTCGTGCGCGTCGTCTATCGTCGCGGCAATCGCGCGCCCGTGGCCCGGCTCACCGCGAATGAAACAGCGGGCAAACAACCGCTCGCGCTCACCTTTGATGCAGCTGCATCGAGCGATCCTGATGGCGATGCGCTGAAGTTCATCTGGAGCATCGCGGGCAAAGAACAGACCGGCAGCGGGGCGAAGTTCGCGCACACGTTTGATCAACCCGGCAGCTATGAAGTCAGCGTGACGGCGCTCGATGCCAGCGGCGCGAGGAGCACGGCGAAGGAGGTGATTCACGTCGGCAATGGTCGGCCCATCGTGCGCTTCGAGTCGCCAGCGCATGGTTCGTTCTTTGATTGGGATTCCAAGATTCCTTACCAGGTGTCCGTCACCGAAACCGATGGCGACGCGGTGCAGACCAATCTCGCCACCGTGCAGGGCGAGTTTCGCGGACGCCGTTTTGCCAGCGAGGGTGACAAGGATGTGCTCGATCCCGGACTCGCCATGATGCGCGCCAGCACCTGCTTCGCCTGCCACATGGCCGACACACCATCCGCCGGTCCTCCTTACAAAACCGTCGCCATGAAATACAAGGACGACCCCGCTGCTGCCGAACGACTCGCGCAGAAAGTCCTCAGCGGTGGCACCGGCGTTTGGGGGCAGCTTCCCATGCCGCCGCATCCGCAGCACAGCATCGAGCAACTCCGCCGCATGGTCGCCTGGGTGCTCTCGCTCAAGGACGATCCCGCCAGCCCGCCGCAGTCCGGAGCCAGCGGCTCCTTCACCGCGCCGAAGAAGCCCGAGAAAGGCACACGCGTGGACGAAGGCGTGCTCATCCTTACCGCCGCTTACACCGATGATGGCAATCAAGCCACCCTGCCGCGCCTGCGTGGTGAAGGCACCGTGGTGCTGCATTCCCGCCGCAAAAAAGCCGCGCTCTATGATGAGAACCACGGCATGGCCTACGTCGAGCACGCCTATGGCGAGAAGGCCATCGTCGGCCACTTCAAAGACGGCACCCACATCCTCTGGCGCGACCTGAACCTCACCGGCATCTCGAAGATCACCGTCCGCGCCGGTTGCTTCGATACCCAGGGCGGAACTCTCGAACTCCGCAGCGGCTCACCCACCGGCCCCCTGCTGGCCAGCGTCGAAGTGAAGCCCTCCGGCCAAGCCGACTCAGGCGAGTTTCTCTCCATCCCCGCCACCCTCACAAACGCCAACGGCCTCACCGACGTCTGCGTCGTCGCCCGTTGCGCCGACAAGAACACCGAACTCGGCCTGAACTGGATCGAGTTCCAACCGTGAGGATTCTCGACAAAAAGATCACGGACAAAAACATGAATATCCAATCCCAATCCTGGCTCATCGACCGCCGCCATGCGCTCAAGGCGCTCGGCAGCTTGATTTCCCTGCTCATGCTGACGGATGGGGCTGCGCTCGGCGTCGTGCCAACGCCGAAGGAAATTCGCGGCCCCTTTCCGATCATGTCCACGCCCTATTTCGAGGACGGATCTGTCGATTACGATGGTCTCAAGCGCGAACTAAGATGGGTGGACGAGTCGGGCTGTCCGGGCGTCATCTGGTGTCAGTCGAACGACGCCATCGACCTGTTGACGACCGAGGAGAAGTTTCGGGGGTTTGAGGCGTGTGCCGAGGCGGCAGAAGGGCGCAAGGTCGTCCTCACGCTGGGAGCCAACGGCACCAACACCGCGCAGATGCTGGAGATCGCTGCGGAAATCGAACGTGTCGCCGAGCGTCACCCCGGCGTCAGGATGGCGATCATCTCGCGTCCGCCGGACGATGTCCGCACCGAGGCGGACATCGAACAAGCGTGGAACGAACTTGCGAAGGTCGCGAAGCGTCCGGTCATCTTCCAGACCTACGGCACGCCCGCCACGCCGACGCCCTCGGTCGCGCTACTCGTGCGGTTGGCAGAGAAACATCCGGCGATTTACGGCTACGTGAAGGAAGAGGCCGAAGGTTATGCGGCGGTCGAGCGGATGTCGGAGCTTTCGGCAGCCAAGCCCGTCATCAAGACCGCGATGGCGGGGTGGGGCGGCTGGCAGTGGCTCATCCAGCTCCGGCATTGCGGGTGCGAGGGGCTCGTCACCGAGCGCAGCGCCTTTGCGCCGGTGCTCGCCAAACTCTGGCGCATCCACGAAAGCGGCGAGCGCGGTCTTCCCCTCACCGAGGCTTACGCCATGTTCCGCCTCCTGTGCGATCAGCGAAACTTTCCTTCCGGCTTGCGCGGCTACCCGCTGTATTTCCTCGAGAAAGAGGGCGTTTTCAGGAATCGAGTTTCGCGTCAATACACCAACTCACGCGTCACTGATGGTGGAAGCTTCGGCGTCGGCAAAGCCTGGAAGCTGGAGAAGGTAGAACTGACACCGTTGCAGTGCCGGGAGCTCGACGCGCTCTATCGGGACATGCTCGATTTTGTGGCCAAGTAACCGAATGCATCTTGCCTGGCGAGCCCCTCACCCCAGTAGCTGCTCCTCACCCAGAGCCAACTCGCCCCGGCACCCAAAAGCATTTTCCTAGCAGTCATCATCACCCGCGCCGTGAACAGTCAATGGACCATCCAAAGCAAGAGATCGCCATGAAACCAATCTTCTCCCTCATCACCGCCCTGCTGCTCGCGCCGCTCGCCACACTGCACGCCGCTGATGGTCTTCCTGAGCCGCCTGTGAGTTGGAAATACCCGCCGGAGATGCCGGGGGCGAGTGTGGAGGTTTATCGGGAGGTGAACGGTGTGAAGCTCAATGCCTACATCTTCACGCCGCCGGGTCATCGAGTGTCGGATCATCGTCCCGCAGTGTTGTTCTTCTTTGGCGGTGGATGGAAAGGTGGATCGCCGGGGCAGTTCCTGCCGCAGTCGCTTTACCTCGCGCAGCGCGGCATGGTCGCCATCCCGTGCGACTACCGGGTGCTGAGCCGCCACGGGGTCCTCCCGCAGGATTGCCTGCGCGATGCGAAGGCGGCGATGCGGTGGGCTCGTGCCAATGCCGCCCGTCTCGGCATCGACCCCGACCGCATCGTGGCCGGAGGTGAATCCGCTGGTGGTCATCTCGCTGCTGCGGTGGCGCTGGTGCCGGGTTTCGAGGACGGAAATCACACGGATGTCAGCTCCATGCCGAACGCTCTCGCGTTGTTTAATCCAGCCGTTGTGCTATCTCCGGTGGAAGGTCATCCTGGGCTGCTTTCCGACGATAAAATCGCCGATATCCGCGCCCGCACCGATGGGCGACCGCAGGAGATCTCGCCTTATCATTTCGTTCGCGCTGGGCTGCCTCCGAGCATTCTCTTCCACGGCACGAAGGATGAGGCGGTGCCATTCCCCACGGTGGAACTCTTTGCCAAAGCCATGACCGCCGTAGGCAATCGCTGCGAACTGAAAGCCTATGAAGGCCAGCCGCACGGCTTCTTCAATCCCGGGCGCGGCAAAGGCGAGCCGCGAGAGGAAGCCACTCGCTGCTTCCACCGCACCATCCGCGAGCTGGACGCTTTCTTCGTGTCTCTGGGTTATCTCAAACCATCGGACAAGCTGCCAACACCGGCCGCCAAGAAGCTGTCCGATTTCCAGCCACTCGTCCGCACCGAGACCTGGACTGAGAAATGGCCGGACGCTTCCGGCAAAGCCGAAGCACGCAACGTTACCGCCGAAGTGTGGACGCAAGCCATGCAAGCGACGCTCGATGCTCAAGGAACGCTGCACATTCCAGCACAAGAGAAACCCTATTACCTGGATGGCCCGCTCGTCTTAAAATCCGGTCAGAAACTCAGCGCCGATCCGACCGCCGAGATCCGCCTCAAGCCCGGCAGCAACACCTGCATGGTGCGCAACGAGCATGTCGTCACCTTGAACGCCAAGCCCGTGCCCGCTGACCAACAGCTCGATACGGACATCACTATCGAAGGCGGCATCTGGACGACACTGGCCGTGTCCCGAGCTGAGTCCAACGGCAATCTGCGTGGCCACTCAGCGAAGGAGAATCCGGCTTTCGGTGCGCATGGCGTCATCCTTTTGCAAAACGTGCGCCGCGTCTCAGTGAAGAACGTCACCATCCGCCAGAGTCGGCCCTTCGGCGTGCATTTGGCGAATGCGCATAAGTTCACCATCGAGAACATCACGCTTCAAGAGCATTACCGCGACGGCGTGCATGTGAATGGTCCTTCAAGCGATGGCGTCATTCGTGGCGTGCGCGGCGATTCGCACGATGACAACGTGGCGCTGAATGCTTGGGAATGGAAGAACTACGCGCCCAGCTACGGCCCCATTGAGCGCATCGCCATCGAAGACGTCACCGGAGCGCCCAAAGGTGTGCATGCCGCCAATTCCATCCGCATCCTGCCCGGCGTGAAGCGTTTTGACGATGGCACCACGCTCGATTGCCCCATCAGCGACATCACGCTGCGCCGCATCACAGACATTCGTGA
>NZ_JBILYB010000112.1:0-20030 GCF_044378005.1 Prosthecobacter sp. | reverse complement strand
TCCGCCTCAGCCGCCCGTGTTTGCCAACCCAGGTCAGCAGATCACCAAGACAACATTCCCCGGTAGCCTCCAGATCACGGCGACTGGCACAGGCACGATGAGCTACACTGCCACGGGACTGCCTGCGGGCCTGGGCATCCAGACCAGCACGGGGCTCATCAGCGGCACCATCTCAGCCGCTCCTGGCAACTATTCCGTCACCATCACCGTGAGCAGCAGCACCGGGCTGAGTGCCACGCAGAGCTTCGTCTGGACCGTGACGCCTGCCACCCTGGGCACCGGCACTCTGCTGCGCGAGGTCTGGACAAACATCACCGGATTTACTGTGGGAGAACTCACCGGCAGTCCCGCGTACCCCGACTCACCGGACAGCATCAGCGAGATCACCAGCATCGAAACACCGACCGACTTTGCTGATGCCTACGGCCAGCGTTTGCGCGGCTGGATTCATGCGCCGGTGACAGGTCAGTATCGCTTCTGGATCGCCGGAGATGATGAAAGCCAGCTCAGGCTGAGCACAAATGACAGCCCTGCCGGTGCATCACTCATAGCCTCTGTTCCTGTGGGACAGTGGGCCGCATCGCGTGATTGGACAAAGTTCCCCAGCCAGACCTCGGCTCTGATCAATCTCGTGGCTGGGCAGCGCTACTACATCGAGGTGCTGCACAAGGACGCCGGTGGACCTGACAACCTCGCCGTCGGCTGGCAGATCCCTGGCAGCAGCGTCACCACGGTGGTCGATGGAGAGTATCTCTCCCCCTGGCCGGTCAATCGTGCGCCCACACTCACCAATCCTGGAGCTCTCGGCAGCGTGGTCGGTGTGGCGACTTCGATCCAGCTCATCGCTGCGGATGCCGACAATGATCCGCTCGTCTTCAATGCCAGCGGGCTGCCCACCGGCCTGACCATCAATGCTCTCACCGGAGCCATCAGCGGGACGCCGACTACACCAGGTGTCTTCAGCGTCACCGTGAGCGTGAGTGATGGCAAAGCGCCTGTCGTGAGTGTGAACTTCTCCTGGTCAGTCAATACCGAACTCGTGCTGAACACACCGCAGTCTGACGCCGCGCCCCCTGGCAGCGTCGTCACCTTTACCGCGAGCAGCAGTGGCGGGCAGAGTCCGCTCTATCGTTGGAACTTCGGTGATGGTGGTGCCACGACGGCTTACAGCTCCAGTGCCACAGCCTCACACACTTACGCCACTCCTGGGCGCTATCTCATCACGCTCCAGGCCACGGATAACACCGGCGCAGTTCGCACAGCTTCCTTTTATCAGGTCATCCACGCTCCGCTCACCACGCAGAAGCCCGCCGTTTCCTCCAGCATTGTGCTCGAAGATCGTGCTGCGGCCAATGATCGCGTCTGGGTGGTGAATCCAGACACGGACAGCGTCACCGTCTTCGATGCCGTCACACGAGCCAGACTGGCCGAAACCCCCGTCGGTACAGCGCCGCGCAGCATCGCCATCGCGCCCGATGGCCGCGCGTGGGTGACGAATGTGGAGACCTCCACCATCAGCATTCTCAATGGCAGCACCTATGCCGTGGCCACCACACTCACCCTTCCGCGTGGATCTCGTCCTTTCGGCATCGCCTTTGATCCTGCGGGCACGGCGGCGTATGTGGCCCTCGAAGGAACCGGACGGCTTGCAAGATTCAATCCATCTACAGGAGTTCAGCTCAACAGCATCGACGTCGGCCAGCACGCGCGGCATGTCTCGGTGAATGCCGATGGCACGCGGGTGTATGTCAGCCGCTTCATCACGCCATCATTGCCAGGTGAAAACACCGCCACGGTGGACACCACCAATCGCGGTGGCGAAGTCGTGGTCGTCACTGGTGGTGCATTGGCCGTGGAGCGCACCATTCTGCTGGCACACAGCGAGCGCGCCGACACTCCCACGAGCGCACGGGGCATCCCGAACTACCTCGGTGCTACTGCACTTTCTCCCGATGGGCTCTTTGCCTGGGTGCCGTCCAAGCAGGATAACATCAAGCGCGGAACCCTCCGCAACAGTGTGGGCCTCAATCATGATCAAAGTCTGCGCGCCATCGCCAGCCGGATCAATCTCACTACGCAGGCCGAAGATGCGGCCGGGCGTGTTGATTTCGACAATGCCGGGATGCCGAGTGCAGCACTGTTTGATCCCTGGGGCGGCTACGTCTTTGTTGCTCTCGAATCAAGCCGTGCCGTCGTCGTGATCGATGCCTGGAACCGCGAAATGGTGGGCCGCTTCGATGTCGGTCGTGCGCCGCAGGGCCTGGCGATGTCTCCCGATGGGCGCACGCTCTTCGTCCACAACTTCATGGATCGCACGGTGAGCGTGCATGATGTGACCGCCTATCTGCGAGGCGGCAATGCCACCCCAGGAACGCTCGCCACGCTGAACTGCATCACCACCGAAAAACTCAGCGCCACCGTGCTGAGGGGAAAACAATTCTTCTACGATGCGCGTGATCCACGACTCGCCCTTCAAGAGTACATCGCGTGTGCCGCGTGCCACAATGATGGAGGTCATGATGGTCGTACCTGGGACTTCACTGGCGTGGGCGAAGGCCTGCGGAATACGATCACGCTGCGCGGCCATGGCGCTCACGGCGCGCTGCACTGGACGGGAAACTTCGATGAAGTGCATGACTTCGAAGGGCAGATCCGCGCCTTCTCCCAAGGGACGGGTTTGATGACGGATACACAGTTTAACACGGGCACCCGCAGTCAGCCGCTAGGGGATGCCAAAGCAGGCATCAGCGCTGATCTCGATGCCCTCGCCGCTTACGTAATCTCGCTCACCGCCGAGTCGCGCAGCCCCTTCCGCAATGCCGATGGCACGCTTACGGCGGCGGCGGTTTCAGGTGAACGCATCTTTCGTCAGCAGAACTGCGCCAGTTGTCATGGTGGGGTCGCCTTCACCAACAGTGCGCTCAATGTTTTCAGCGATGTCGGAACCATCAAGCAGCCCACGAGTGGCAAGCGCTTGAACGGCACGCTCAGCGGCTTCGATGTGCCCACGCTGCGCGGTCTCTGGGCTACTGCGCCGTATTTGCACGATGGTAGCAGCGCCACACTCACCGCAGCGGTCCGTGCGCACAATGGGGTGACGATCAGTGATGCAGATGCGTCCAGTCTCTCCGCCTATCTCCAGCAGATCGATGATGCTCCGGCGAGTGCGCCATTGCCTGTGACCGTGCAACTCGCCACCACCGCCACGCAGCCCGTCAGTGCTGCATTGATCGTCACGGCCACGTTCAGTCACGCCGTCACCGGGTTTGACCTCACGGATCTCACTCTCACCGGCGGAGTCGCGAGCAATCTCTCCGGGAGTGGCACGAGCTACAGCTTCACCCTCACGCCGAGCGCGAATGTGAGCCTCTCCATCGCCGCTGGGCGTGCTCAGGATGCTGCCGGTGTCACCAATCTTGCCTCCAACGCTCTCTCGCTTACCTACAGTCCTCCGAACAATCTGCCGCTGCTCTCCGGTGAAGATGTGGGAGGCCAGCCGCTGGCAGGTTCGACTCAGTTCGATGCTGCTTCGGGTGTCTTCACACTGACTGGCTCAGGTGGAGAAATCTACTTTGCCGAGGATCAGTTCCACTATGCCAATGTCTTGTTCACCGGGGATGGTGAGATCCGCGCCCGCGTGCGCAGTCTCGACAACACAAATCCCTGGGCCAAGGCAGGTGTGATGATCCGCGAGAGCACCGCCACAGGCTCGCGCCATGCCATGATGACCATCACACCGCCTGCGGCAGGCAATGGCTACGGCTTTGTCTCACGATCCACGCTGAATGGCCTGGCGAACTATGTGCAGGTGGGCAACCTGAATGCCGTGCCGAACAACTGGGTGCGCCTCGTCCGTTCCGGCACCGTGATCACGGCCTTCATCTCGGCGAATGGCACCGCATGGACGCAGGTCAGCAGCGTCACACTGGCCGGGCTTCCATCACAGTTGCTCATTGGTCTCGCTGTCTCATCCACCGATGTCACACGCATCGCCACGGCCAGCTTTGACAATGTGGAGATCATCGGCACTCAGAGTGTCGTGGCACCTGCGGCGACACTCACGGCAGGCTCGCCTGTCGAGGCGGGTGCATTCAACGTGGGCGTGCAATTCACCCAGGCGGTGACTGGCCTCACGGCGTCTGACTTTGCCATCACCAATGGCAACGCCGTGAGCCTGAGCGGCTCCGGTTCCAGCTACACCGTCGGCATTCAACCTGTGTCAGCCGGGACCGTGACGGTCAGCCTGCCAGCAGGAGCAGCGGTGAATGCCGCGAATGTCTCCAATCTCATCTCCAACACGGTCTCCGTGTCCTATGCGCCGCCAACCAATGCCATGCTCACCGGCCAGGACGTGGGCAGCGTGCTCGTCGCCGGAAGCACTGCTTTTAATGCCACCAACAGCACCTACACCGTGCGGGGCTCGGGCGGAGAGATCTACTTTAATGCGGATGGCTTCCATTACGCACTCACCCAGCTCACAGGCGATGGCGAAATCCGCGCCCGCCTCACCAGTCAGACCAACACGGGGCCATGGGCCAAGGCAGGTGTCATGCTGCGTGAAAACCTGACGCCTGGATCACGCCATGCCATTGTCTTCACCACGCCCTCAAACGGCACTGGTGCTGTCTGGCGAACAGCGGCCAACGGAGCATCCACCTTCATCTACGGCCCGCCCTTGAACCCAGCGCCGAACAACTGGCTCCGTCTCGTTCGCGTGGGCAGCCAGATCACGGCCTACACCTCGGCGAACGGCAGCACTTGGAGAGTGGTCAACACGATCACTCTTTCCAGTCTGACGAGCACGCTCTACGCCGGGCTCGCTGTGACCTCCACTTCGAGTTCGCAGCTCGGCACGGCCACTTTCGACAATGTGTCCATCACCGGCAGCATCGCGAATGTGGTGCCGGCGGCCACCCTCAGCACCACCTCCGCCATCGAGACCGGACCCTTCACGGTGCAGACCGTGTTTTCACAAAGCGTCTCCGGGCTGACAGCGAACGATTTCGTCGTGACCAATGGCAGCATCACCAGCCTGACAGGTTCCGGCAATGCCTATCAGGCGCTCGTCACGCCCGCTGAGCCTGGAGTTGTCACCATCAGCCTGCCTGCCAATGCCGCAGTGAACGGCAGCAACACGGGGAACTCAGCCTCAAACACGGTTAGCGTCACCTACTCGACGCAGGCGGTGATTTCACTCACGGCTCGTGATATTGGCACTGTAGGTTCGGCGGGCAGCACATCGCTTGCGTCTGGAACCTACACGGTGCGCGGCAGCGGTGGGGAGATCTTCTTTGCCTCTGATGGCTTTCATTTCGCCTCAATGCCTCTGACAGGTGATGGCGAGATCCGCGCCCGTGTCACCAGCCAGACAAACACTGGTGACTGGGCCAAGGCGGGTGTCATGATCCGCGAAGATCTGACGCCCGGATCACGCCACGCCGTTGTCTTCACCACGCCTGCTGCGGGTGGCAATGGCACCGGCATCGTCTGGCGCTCCACCGCTGACGCGAATGCCATCTTCCAATATGGTCCGCCGCTGAATCCGGCCCCGAACAACTGGCTGCGCCTCGTGCGTGCCGGGAATGTAATCACTGCCTACACCTCCGCCAATGGCAGCGCCTGGACGGAAGTGCGCTCCACCACCTTTGCATCTCTGCCCGCTAGCCTGCACTTTGGGCTCGCTGTCACCGCCACGAGCAGCAGCCTCTCCACGGCGACTTTTGATAATGTCAGCATCACCGGCAGCAGCGGGGCGATTCTGGCTGCTGCTGCGGAAGTCGAGCGCAACACCTCTGGCGTCGCCACAGGCTCCACCGGCAGCATCCCGGACACGGATCTGGATGGAGACGATGTGAGCGACCTGATTGAATCCATTCTTGGCGGCGAGGATATTTTTGACGGTGGCTGGTGGCTCTCCACGCAGTTTGACGGGCGCATTGATGCCCATTTCCAGCATCTCTCTGACATCACGGGCTACACCTTCACCCTGGAGACCAGCGCTGATCTCGTGAACTGGCGGCCGCTAGCGCTTTCACCCACTATGGTTGATCTCGGCGGTGGTCTGGCACGGAGCACCTGGAGCGGCATCACCAGCCTCAGCGGGCAGAATCGCCAGCACGGTATTGTTCGTTTGCGAGTGAACCATAAATCCGGCATCTCGGCCACCACCTCTCCGCAAACTTGGCAGCAACACGCGCTGAATCCAGGCACTCAAACGGTGGGCATCAGCATGGTCAATGCACCTGTCTATGCCGGTTACGTCGCTGATGTCTTAAGCGCTGACACACTCCTCCTCAACACCACCTCTGAGATCCCACTCCTGGCTGGCGCACCTTGCTACCTCGAAGTGCGCGACGGGCCGAATGCTGGCCATCGCTATGACATTGCCAATATCGAAGGCAACATCGTCTCGCTCGATCTCGCAGCCCGGCACAACACCCGAGCAACCCTGCCACCTGACATTGCTGGCGAACGTGTCTTCATCCGCCCCCACATCACCCTCGGGCAGGCTTTTCCCAAGACCGTCTTCCGTGGCAGCATCCGCCAGATCATCTCTGACCAGGTGCTTTTCCACAATGGCAGCACCTGGGAAACCTGCTGGCTGATGAAAAACAGCGCGAGGCACCAGTGGGTGAAATCCTCGGGCAGCAAACTGGATTCACAGGATCAGCGCATCATTCCTCCCGGTACAGGCGTGATGGTGAAGCTCGCCGCCCGCCCGGTCACGATGACTCAAGTCGGTCATGTGCGCACAACACCCTTCCTCATGAAGTTGAGCGCGGGTCACAACTTTCTCGCGGTCCCTCGTCCGATCGATGCCACACCGGGCACACTGAATCTGACTGCTGCTGGTGGCTTTAACGCTACGAGCGGTCCCGTCACGGCGGATCAACTCCAGCTCTGGGCCGCCGATACCAAACCTCAATCGAGCACCTACAGCACCTATTGGCTCAGTGGGAATGGATGGCTCCCCCTGTCAGCCACCTCGGCCAACCCTGTCACCGATTCGTTGATGCTTCCATCCCGGCGCGCATTCTTTCTAAAAGTCAGCGGCCCTGCTGCTGGGAGGCTTTGGGAGGTGGATTAGTTCTTTTGGGCATTTTTCCAGATTGTGAAAAAGTGCGCGAAAATTGGCGTTGGTTACGCCGAACACGCCATGCGCTCACTTGCCCTCCTCCCCCTTCTCGCCCTTGCGTTTGCGGCTCACGCCGCTCCCAGCCCAAAGGATGCAGCTCAGAAAATCGACTCCATCCTCCAGGCTGACTGGAAGAAGGCCAACCTCCAAGGCAACCCTGCTGCGGATGACAATACCTTCGTTCGCCGCATCTATCTGGATGTCATCGGACGCATCCCGACGACTCGCGAAGCCGAGGCTTTCATTACCTCCAAGGAAGCCGACAAGCGTGCGAAGCTCATCGACAAGCTGCTCGGTTCCGAGGCCTATGTGCAGCACATGTACAATTACTGGGCGGACGTGCTGCGCCTGACCTCCAATGGCAATCAGACCGGCGCGATCACTGGCTCAGCCTACATGAACTTCGTGAAGGACAGCCTGCGCACGAACAAGCCCTACGACCAGTTCGTCCGCGACATGGTCGCCGCTCAGGGCAAGGCATGGGAGAATGGTGCCATCGGCTACTACATGCGTGACCGCGGCATGCCGCTGGACAACATGGCGAATACGGTCCGCGTCTTCCTCGGCACCCGCATCGAATGTGCCCAGTGTCACAACCATCCCTTCGACAAATGGAGCCAGATGCAATTCTATAAAATGGCTGCCTTTACCTATGGCGTCGAAACCCAGGATTACTATGGCGGCACCATCGGCGAAGTTCGTGACCTCCTCCGTGAGCAGGAAAACGCGGCTGTGAAGGCCATCGCCGAACCCAAGCGCCCGCAGCGCCCCGAACGTCCTCGGATTAAAGGTGACATGAGCAAAGAGCAGCGTCAGCAATTCGAAAAAGAGTATGCCCTTAAAGTACAGAAATATGCTGAAGAAGAAAAAGCCTACCAGGTGGCTCTGAAGGACATGCGCAAACAGCAGGAGGAAGTGCGCTCAAAGATCCGCAAGGAGCAGCGGAACTTCCAGGAGCCCATGAACGATATCCGTGACACCATGCGCTACACCAGCGTCGGCGAGCGTGACCGCAAAGTCACTCTACCACACGATTATCAATACAACGATGCCAAGCCCAAGTCCGTCGTCTCCGCAGGCTCCATGATGGGCCACGAATGCGTCACCCTGCCCGGCGAGACACCCCTTCAGGCTTACGCCCGCTGGATGACTTCCAAAGACAATCCACGTTTCACCAGCGTCATCGCCAGCCGTCTTTGGAAAAAAGCTTTCGGCCTCGCCCTCATTGAGCCTCTCGATGAACTTCTCGACGGCACCATCCCGATGATTCCTGAGCTGCAGACGCATCTTGAAGGCCTCATGAAGGAGTTGAACTACGACATGAAGGCTTACCAGCGCATCCTTTACAACACCAGCGCCTATCAACGTCAAGCGACCCGTGAAGAGGTTGCTCCAGGTATTGCTTATCACTTCACCGGCCCAGTCCTTCGTCGCATGAGCGCTGAACAGATGTGGGACAGCTTCGTCACCCTCATCAATCCGAACCCGGACATGATCAACGCCTCTGCCCGCGAGCAGATGGAGCAGCGCATCCTTCAGGCCAAGAAAAACGCCGATGGTCTGGAAGCCCTCTCTGCCGAGGAAGCTTATGCGGGGCTGAAGAAAGCTGCCGAAGTCTATGGCAAAAACAAAGAGCGCACGGATGAGAAGCAGAAACTCTACCTCGAAGCACGCAATGCCCAGAAAGAGCTTCAGGACAAACTGGATGCTTTGAAGCCCGGCCCTGAGCGTGAGGCCATGGAAAAGCAGGTTGCTGAGGCGCAGAAGAAGGTCCAAGCCTATCGCTCCGAAGTGAACACCATCCAGGGTGAAGGTCGCCGCGTCACCACAGCGGAAGTGATTGTCCCCGGTCACAAGAAGCTCTATGAAAAAGTCACCGGCAAGCCCTTCCAGAACGTCTCTCTCGCCAAGGGCAAGGATGGTGCAGGCACGACCGAAGTCCCCTCGATGATGGCCGGAGACAGCATGATGATGATGTCCAACGGCATCCGTGCTGAGCGCGTCAGCGTCCCCGGCTATGACCGCAAGGAACTCACCCCCGAGGAGCGCAAAGCCGACGAAGAAAAGCGCCAGATCGCCTACAAAGAAGAAGCTGAGTATTACGGCATCCCCGAGAAGCAGCACCGCGACTACTTCCGCGCCCGCTCCCAGCAAGCTCGCGACTACCTCCGCGCCGCCGAACTCGACAGCCCAGCGCCACGCGGTCATCCGCTGCGTGACTTCGGCCAGAGCGACCGCGAGACCATCGAGAACGCGAACTACGACGCCAGCGTCCCCCAGAGTCTCTTCATGATGAATGGCAATCTCATGCCAAACATCCTCAGCAAATACAGCCAGCTCATGCTTGCCATCAGCAAGGCTCAGTATCCTGACGACAAGCTCGAAGCCGCCTACATGTCCGTGCTCGCCCGCAAGCCTACCACGAAGGAAAAAGAAGCCTGGCTCAAGGCCCAGGATTCCGGGCTCAACACCACGGAGGACCTAATCTACGCCCTTCTGAACACCCAGCAGTTCATCTTCATCCAGTGAGCCGCGCATCAAGCCGCTACAAATCGTCAAAGTAGTCAAAGCAGCATTCAAGCATCAACCGCCCATCCCACATGAAACAAGAACTCGCCTCCAAACTCCTCCGCTCCGGTGAGATCACTCGCCGTGACTTTGCCGCCAAAACAGCGTCTTCGCTGCTCGGTGTCGGCCTCCTCGGCCAGTCCATGACCAGCAAATCCTTTGCAGCTTTTGAACACTCCTCGAAGCTCAAGCAGGTCCCCACTGCGAAGAACGTCATTTACCTCTACATGAGTGGCGGTCAGACCCACCTCGATACTTGGGATCCAAAGCCCGGCACCGCCACCGGCGGCCCCACAAAGGCCATCAAGACCAGCGCCGACGGCGTCCAGCTTGCTGAAAACCTCCCGCTCACCGCACAGCAGATGCACCACGGTACGGTCATCCGCTCACTCACCTCCACCCAAGGCGCGCATGAGCAGGGAAACTACATGATGCACACCAGCTATGAGCTGCGCGGCACCATCCGCCATCCAGGTATGGGCGCGTGGCTGAATGTGTTCCAAGGTGGTGGCAACAGCACTCTCCCGAACTACGTGTATATCGGCAATGACAGCCGCCATCCCGGTGCTGGTTTCTTCCCTGCGGCTCAGGCACCTCTCTTCGTGAACAATCCCGAAGCAGGACTCAAGAATGTCAAAATCCAGCCCGGTCTCACCGAAGACAAGTTCAACGCCCGCCTTAAACTGGCCGACGAACTCGACTCCGACTTCCGCAGCACCTTTAAGCATCGCAACGTCAAGGCCTACGCTGACATGTATGACGACGCCATCGCCATGATGAAGTCCGAGGACCTCAAAGCCTTCGACCTCACTGATGAAGCCCCCGATCTCCGCGCCTCCTATGGCCGCGAGGCCTTCGGTCAGGGTTGCCTCCTCGCCCGTCGCCTCGTTGAGCGCGGCGTGCGCTTTGTCGAAGTCTCCCTCGGCGGTTGGGACACCCACAATGCCAACTTCGTCGCCGTGCCTGAGCGCTGCGAAACCCTCGACAAGGGGCTCTCCACCCTCCTGAGCGACCTCCATAATCGCGGTCTCCTCAAGGATACCCTCGTCGTGCTCACCACCGAGTTCGGCCGCACCCCTGACATCAATCAAAACGTCGGTCGTGACCACTACCCGAAAGCCTTCTCCGCAGCGATGTGGGGCGGCGGCGTCAAGGGTGGTCACATCCACGGAGCCACCGATGCCGAAGGCCGCGAAGTCGTCGCCGACAAGGTCAAGATTGAGGACATGAACGCCTCCATCGCCTATGCGCTCGGTCTTCCGCTCGACCAAGTCATCTACAGCCCAAGCAAGCGCCCCTTCACCATCGCCGACAAAGGCCAACCGCTCACCAGCGTCTTTGCCTGATCCGATCACCTTTTGATGTGGTCCCACGAGAGGCCGCCCCGGACGAAAGTTCGAGGCGGCTTTTTCGCTCTACAGACTGACTGTCACTCTCTGTCAGACGGATTCAAAGCCTTTGGTAGATAGACCACTATCACCTGTGATACCTCGAAAGGTATCGTCTAACAGCCGATGTGAAGAAAGCCTGTCAGTTGTCTCCGGGACAGGGCATTTACTTCGTCAGGAATGCATCAAGTGGTGCACAAAGTATGCATTCGAAACAAACCAAGGCTGCTTGTCTGTGATGAGTGGTTTTTCACATTCCGCGCGGCACTCGTAGATCTTGGGTGATCGAAATCATTTCAGGTTACCCACCTTAGTTCAGGCTCATTAAACATTTGGCGGGTTCTGTAATGCTTTGATGATCAAAGGTTTAAATGGTTGATCAAGGCTCCAGCTCTGGTGCTTGGTGATGTTCGAATATGACACCGTGACTTGTCTGACTATGTCACGGTTTCGTTTCGTTCCACGGCCATGGTGAAGCTGTTCCACGACTTGTGACACAGATTCCTAATGACTTGCATGCGGCATGGAGGCCCACGGTGATTGATTCACACTGGTTCTTCGGAGCCTTGTGAATAACCTGTGAATTACTCCTGAAAAACAGACTGACCGCTGCGAAAATCTATCTTTAACCCGAGACACCACGGCGGCCTGTGTGGCCGAATGCTGTCAACAACTTACCGACTTGCTCTTCGGTGTGCTCGGCAGACAAGGTCACCCTCAATCTGGCCGTGCCCCGGGCTACGGTGGGATAGCGAATAGCTGGAATCAAAAAGCCCGCCTCGCGCAGATCGGCGCTCATTTGCATCGCCGTTTGCTCGTCCCCGATGATCCAGGGCACGATGGCGCTGGCGGGTGTCTCGCCGGGACGGAGTTGCCCCAAGCGCACATGCAGGCGATTCCGACGCTCATCCCCAGCCGCTCCCCGGACCAAAGCTAGCGCCGCCAGCGCGGCGTGGGCAATGGCGGGAGGTGTAGCGGTGGAATAGACCAGACTGCGCGCCCGGTTGATCAGCCAGCCAATGACCTGCCTGCTGGCGGCCAGATAGCCACCACTCAAGCCCAGTGACTTGCTCAGTGTGCCCATATGAAGCTCAACTCGGCTTTCCAGGCCGAGTTCAGCGGCCAGTCCACGCCCATTCGGACCGAGCACCCCCACGGCGTGGGCTTCATCCAGCATCAGCCAGGCTCCATGCCGATCCTTCAGTTCTACGATCTCCGCTAGCGGGCAGCGGTCGCCATCCATGCTGAATACAGACTCCGTGACCACGAGCACGCGGCCCTGTGCGTTTTGTAAAAGCTTCTCCAGCTTGCCGAGATGATTGTGCGGAAAGACGCGGATCGTCGCTCCGCTCAGCCGTCCGGCATCGACGAGACTTGCATGGCAAAGCTTGTCCAAAATGACTGTGTCTGCTGCACTTACGAGAGCCGGGATCGTGCCCAGCGCCGTCGCGTAACCACTGGAGAAGGTCAGCGCCGCCTCCGTGCCTTTGAAATCGGCCAGTGCTTCCTCCAGTTCGCGATGCGGGCGCAGCGTGCCGCAGACCAGACGCGAGGCACCTGCGCCAGCTCCGTAAAGATCCACGCCCTCCTTCATGGCTGCCCGCAGTTCGGCGCAGTCCGCCAGGCCGAGGTAGTCATTGGAGGAAAAGTTGATCAGTTCCTGCCCATCGACGCGGATCACCGGTCCCTGCGCCGAGTCCAGCAGGCGGAGTTCTCGCCACAGGCCCTGCGCACGCCAGTCATCACACTGAGTCTGGAGATCCCAGCTCATTCTTTCAGCCTCCGCTCCAGCACCTCGTCCTTCTCCACACCGAGCGCCAGGGCCTTGGCATAGGCACGTTTGGCCAGCGCGATGCTCGGCGGTTTCTGATCCACATACAGCAACGCCAGATTGAAGTGCGCGATGCCGTAGTCCGGCTTGAGTTCGATGGCTCTCTGCAACTCGGCTTCCGCCGCGGCATTCCAGCCGAAGGACTGCATCGCAATCGCCAGGTAATTATGCGCTCGTGCGTCGGTCGGATCTTCGTGGATCGCTCGGGTGAAGGCCGAAATCGCCAGATAGGTGTCACCCTTCGAGGAGTGGATCAGCCCCAGTGCATTCCAGGATTGAGCCAGGCTCGGATTCACGCGCACCGACTTTTCAAAGCACTCCACCGCCTCTTTCGCGCGGCCTGACTGCTGCTCCACAGCTCCCAGATTTGCCCAGGCCAGTGCATTATTCTCCTCCAGCTTCAGCATCTCTTGGTAGGCTGTGCGTGCCGTGTCCCAGTCACGTTTGGCAAAGGCATCCGCCGCCTTTTTGCCGAGCAGCAGCGAGTGATCCGGCAGCGGGTCGGCCTTGCCCACGGGGAGCTGCTCCAGCGCACCGGCGGGCTTCTCCTGGGCAGCCATCGGGAGGCAGGAAAACAGCAGGGCGGGAAGAAGAAGTCGGAGGTTCATGCAGGGCAGGGGAGTTGACCACGACATCGTGGCAACATCAAGCTGCGACAAAATCCAGCCCGAGGTCCAGCGCGCGGGATGAATGTGTCAGTGCGCCGACAGAAATCGCGTTCACACCTGTGGCGGCCACAGCATTGATCGTCTCCAGCGTGATGCCGCCGCTGGCTTCCAGCCAGAGCTTGCCGGCGTTCATCGCCACGGCTTCGCGGAGTTTTTCGCAGCCCATGTTGTCCAGTAGCAGCATGTCCACGCCGCGCAGTTTTAGAAAGCGGGCCATCTGATCTAGAGTATCGCACTCAAGCTGGATGCGCGTGCCGGGGCGCTCGGCGCGGACGCGGTCGATGGCGGCTTGGAGTTGCTCGTTCGATCCGTTCGCGGCGATGTGGTTGTCCTTCACCATGACGTGATCATAGAGCCCCATGCGATGATTCGTGCCACCACCGGCTTTCACGGCAGCCTTCTCGATCAAGCGCCAGCCCGGTGTCGTCTTCCGCGTGTCCCAGACCTCCACGGGATGAGGCTTCACTGCCTCGACATACCTTCGCGTCTGCGCGGCGATGCCACAGAGACGCTGGAGGAAGTTCAGCGCCGTGCGTTCACCCGTCAGGATGCCGCGTGTCGGGCCACTGATCTCCAAAACGACATCGCCTTTCACAAAGGGTTGCCCGTCGAGCTTCAGCGCGTGGGTTTGCAGACGATCATCCACCAGCTCAAACACTCGCTTGGCGATCTCCATCCCCGCCATGACTCCCGGCTCACGCGCCACGATCACCGCCCGCGAAACCATGCCCGCAGGCACAAAGTAAGTCGCCGTGACATCGCCAGGGCCGATGTCCTCGGCCAAGGCATCGCGGATGAGAGATTCGGTGGTGAGTTCCATGATGAGTCGATTCTTGGCGGTGCCCGAAAGCAGCGGTGCTGAAATCGTGGAGACCATGCGTGAAGTCAAACAACGCTCTTAAAAGTCGCCGATCTCCACGACGCCAGTGCGCCGACTGCCAGGGAAGAAGCCGCGCCCGTGGCCGTAACCGCCCTGGTGAAAGGCACCGTAGAAATTGATCTGCTTCGTGGCTCCAGGAGGCGTGATTTTGCCGCTGAACCAGCCGGTCTTTGGGTCGATGGTGATCGAGCAACCTTGTGGATTCCCGGCAGGGAAGGTGACTTTGTTCGTCTCGGAGATGAGCAGGGTGTTGCTGGTGCCATCGAGCGTGGAACTGCCATTGATGAAACGGACGCTGCCATCGCCAAGCGAGGCTGTCAGGGGTGCGGTCACACGCTGGCCCACTGTCGGCAGGATGTAGCGCACGGCCTGGCAGGCAATGGTTTGGAATGGCAGGGCAGTGTAGAGGGCATCTTTGGCACGCCAGGGTTTGAGCCAGCCGAGCGTGGTCGGTGCGCCGGGGTGCTGTGGGCCGAGGCCGAAGTCGCAGGTGCCGTAGAAGTTTCCGGTCTTGGTATAAAGCGGCAGCATGAAGGCGCATTCGCCGCGCACGAGCCCATCAGGATCAGATTGAGCGATGCGGCTGGAGATCGTGATCGTCTGATCATCGGCGGTGCGACCGACGGAGCGCACGGTGCCATCGGCGATCACGGTGCTCGTCATCACGGCAGGGGCTGCCACGGAGCCGCCGCCGATGCCTTCGCATAGAATCGTGTAGCTGCCGACCTGGGGTGCGATGCTGGTTTTGCCATTGTAAGGCAGATAGCGGACGTAGCCCTCCGCCCAGTCGCCCTCGGGATCACGGAAGGAGGCAGCGCAGCGAGCCCAGCCTTCGGCAAAGTGCAGTCTTATGCCAATGGAAGGACGGTTGTTCCGGGCGAAGCTGGCGACGAGTTGCCCACTGGCATCAAAGCTGCCGCTGAAGCGATAGGTGGCACCCATGTAATCGACCGTGCCACTGGCTCCGCCAATGCCAGTGACGGTGCATTTCACTAGCGCACCCCAGCCTTGGGTATCGAGCAATCCGCAATAACTGCCGGGCCGTGGCACGAAGAAGTCGTCGTCTTCAACGATCACGACGGTGTTGCTCGTGCCGTCGGTGATCGTGCCGAGTTGGGGATTGTCGGTGAGCGTGACGTTGAAGTATTCCGGCCCTTCGAAGGTACGGTCCTGATACACGGGCACAGCGATGCTGGTGGTCAGTTGTCCTGGCGCGAGATAGGCCGTGCCGGAGATGGCCTGCATGTCGATCCCTGCCTGGCAGGTGCCTGAGCTGACACGCCAGCCCACGGCCACCTGCCGATTGCCAGCGCGTTGACGACGCAGCTCGACATAGGCGGTCTGGCCTTCCTTCACCCGCACTTCATTCCAAGTGAGGCTGTAGGCACCCTGGTCGATCTCTTCGCTAATCAAGATCGTGTTGCTCGTGCCATCCGCGATGCCGAAGCCGCCGGTGATGTCAGTGAAGCCGACGCCGAAGCCTTCCTGCGTTTCTTCTTCGATGCTTGGCAGAAGCTGAAACTGCCCCACGCTTGAACGAGTGCCCACGGGCAGATTCACGGCAGCTCCAGGAATCGAGTAGTCCACACCGCCGGTGGCCTCTGTGACGCCACTGACGGTTTCTCCGATGAAGCGCACGCTGCCATCGCCATCACCACGCAGTTTGAAGAAACGGCTGTTCACCGAGCCATCGGCCTCAGACACGCGCTGCTCACTCTGCGCCCAGGCCAGCACGCCTGCGCTGTTTTGCGGATACCAAGAGAGCCAGATCTGACTATCCGGCGCAGTGGCTCCGCTGGTGCAGGCGATGTAATAGACGTGACCTGCGGTGGCAGAGATGGGCACGCGGGTGGAATTGTCCAGCGTGCTACCGGAAGCCGAACCAACGATATTACTCGGAGCTCCTGTGCTGCCATCAAAGATCTTGATGCCAAAGCCATCAAACGTCGTGCCATCCCACTGCCGTGAGCCCACGAGGTCCAGGTAGTACTCGCCCGTGCTCGGTGCCGTCCATTCAAACCAGATCGCGGGATCGATGATGCCGAGACCGATCTGCTTGAGGTTGCTCGTCGCTCCGCGATTGCCACGCACGATGGTGCCGCTGCTCCCCACGATGGACTCGGCATCATGCCAGTCATTGTTCATTACCTGAACGAAGCGCCAGGAGAAGCCGAAGGGCTGCGCGGCATCCACCACGAGATACACTGTCTGACCGCGATCCAGATCCACGGAGAGCTTTTCGGTGTTCGGGAAAAGCGTGTTGCTCGTGCCATCGACGAGGGTTTGCAGCGGGATCGTGGTGGCCGGATTGCCAGGATAGCGCAGCTCGGCGCGCAGGCCCTGAGTGTCCGGGATCTCGACGATGTAGCGCCCGTTTGTCGGAGCCACGTATCGATACCAGACCGTGTGCTTTGCCGCACTGCCGCCGACATTGGGCTCGCCAAATTCTGCGGTGGCTCTGCTGCCACCCTGGTTGGCATAGCTGCCCTCGCGCTCGCTGATGAGCAGGGTGTTGCTGATCCCATCATTGACGGGTCTGAGTTGGGCTGCGGCGGGCCAGGCTGCCAGCACAGGCAGGGTGAGCAGGAGGTTTCTGAGAGTTTTCATGAGTGTGGAATGATTGACGTAGAGATCTTAGCGGCGTGGCAGTTTAAATAACCAGACTAAAGTCGGATCTTTGGTTCTACCAACTTCCTGGCAGATGCGGGGTGATGCAGAAACTTGCGTAAAAACTGTGTGGGTTAGGTTCTGGGGCTTTCCAGAAGAGGCTTTTGGCCTAGTATCTGCGCCGGTTTCCCCACCCCAACGAAGTCACGGACATGAAATACACCTCTGCCACCGTCCTCGCAGCCGTCTTGAGCCTGATGTCGGCTCTCTCCCAGGCGGCTCCTACCATCAATACGAGCCCGTCCTCGGCGACGCCGGCGCTGGGCAGTACGGCGACTCTCGCAGCCAGTGTCACAGCGCAGCCTGGGGCGACCTTTGTCTGGACGCGCGACGGCACGACGATCATCAACGGCGGCCGCTACTCCGGTGCCACCACAGCCACACTGAGTATCTCTGGGGCGAACGCCTCCGACAACGGCAGCTACACACTCACGGTCACGGATGGCACAGGCTCCACGCCGACGACACCTGCCAGCATCACCGTGACGCAGACGGCATCGAGTCTCGATCCGGCCTACAACGGCGCAGGGTCGAATGGGAGCAATGCAGCCGTTTACACCAACACCGCGCTGCATCTGCCAGATGGGCGCACGCTGCTGGCGGTCAAAAACCAGTTCAACGGCGTCTCCGGCACGGCGACGAGCAATCTCGTGGTCATGTCGGCGACAGGTGTGGCGAGCCATCCAGGCGCTGCGGGTTTTGTTGGCGGCAGTAATGGTGGCGATGTCCGAAGCATCTTCCGTATGCCGGATGGTAAAATCCTCCTCGCCGGAGACTTCACCACGCACCGCACGGATACGGTCGTGAATACTGCCCGCAATCGAGTTGCCCGCTTGAATGCCGATCTCACGCTCGACACCACCTTTGTGGCGACTGGTCCGAGTGCCGTCCCTCAGCTAGTTTTCGCGGACAGCTATGGTCGTGTTTATCTCGGTGGCACTTTCTCCACCTACGACGGCTCCACCGACTACCGTAACTTCGTCCGCCTGAATGCCGACGGCACTCTGGATACCTCCTTCAAGCCACTCATCAACGGTGGGGTCACCTCCGTCGTGTTCCAGTCGGACGGCAAATTCATCGTGAGCGGCCCTTTCATCACTCGCAGTGCTTTCCCCTCGATCGATGTGCCGAGTCTCATCCGATTCCTGGCGGATGGCACGGTGGATACTTCTTTTGTTCCGACCTTTCCGGCTGGTTACACCACCCAGACCTCCCTGGCCGTGGATGCTAGCGACAACCTCTATGTCGGGCGTTGGGCCGGTACGTTGGGAGTTAGTACGGTCTTCAAACTGTTGCCCAACGGCAGCATGGCGAGTGGGTTCACGGCTCCTTCCTTGCCTGATCAGGTGAACGCGTTGGCGGTGCTGCCCAATGGGAAGGTGGCGCTTGGTGGTTACTTCACCACGCCGACCAGTCGATTCATGGTCCTGAACACCGATGGCTCTCAGGATACGGGGTTTGATGTGGGAACAGGCTTCAACAGTGTTAGCGGCGCTACCTCGATCCAATCCATCGTCCCTGATCATCTGGGCCGCATCTGGATCATGGGCATCAATTTCAGCACCTACAACGGCAGCGCGGCAAACCGCTTTGCCGTGCTCCAGGGCAGCGGCTCGCCTAGCCTCTTCTTCACGGCGCAGCCGGGAGGTCGCAGCGCCAATCAAGGCACTGCGGTCAGCTTTTCTGCCGCAGCCTCGGGGAACAATGGCTTTACCTATCAGTGGCAGAAAAATGGCAGCCCGCTGAGCAACGGAGGCAATGTTTCCGGTGCCACCACGGACACGCTGACGCTCACGAACATCCAGGAGGCCGATCAAGCCGCCTACACCGTCGTCGTCAGCAGCCCGGGAGCCACCTCGGTGACCAGCCGAGCCGCCAGTTTGGACGTGCTCGGTGCGCCAGAGATCACGCAGGACCCTGCACCTCAGACCGTGGACTTCGGCGGCACTGTTACCTTCACCGGTGCGGCTGCCGGAGCCACGCCGCTGACCTATCAGTGGTATTATGGCACCACGCCACTCACCAACGGCACCGGCGTGTCGGGTGCCACCAGCACCACGCTGACCCTCACGAATGTCGATTTCGCTGACGCCTGACAATACAGCCTCAAAGCCTCGAATGGCCTCGGCGATGATACGAGTGCCTCGGCGACCCTCACGGTGCAGAAACGGCCCGGCGCGATTGTTGCCGGGAATTTGCCGACTTTTGTGGGCGTCGGCTACGGCGGCTACGTCAGTGCCATTCAGCCTTTGTCAGATGGCTCCTATCTCGTCGGTGGCGCTTTTGACCGGGTCACGATCAATGGTGTGAACACCACCCGCAAAGGACTCGTGCGCATCAAGGCGGACGGCACCCTCGACACGAACTTCCCGACCGTGAATAGCAGTAACCGCCCCTCGGTGGAGGCCATCGTCGTTGATTCCTCCGGTCGCATCTTTATCGGCGGTGACTTCACCAGCGTGGTGGTCGGCACGACAGAAACGCCGAGGTTGCGCGTGGCTCGTCTGACCTCTGCTTTTGCTTTGGACACGGCTTTCAATACCAGTACCGTCGGCCCAGATAAAATCGTCCGTGCGCTGGCGACTGCTGGAGACGGTTCTGTTTACATCGGGGGCGAGTTCACCACTATCGGCACGACCGCCATCCGCTACATGGCCAAGCTGACTGCCACAGGTGCGCGTGACGCAGGTTTCACCAATAGCATCAGCACCGGTGCTCAGGACAACAATAAGTCGGTGAACTCCATTGTCCGCCTTGCGAACGGTACCCTGTATGTCGGCAGCAGCGTCAGCTTCTGGGGCAGTTCAGTGCTGCCTGGACAGCCTGCCGGGCGTCTCGTGAAGCTCTCCGCAGGAGGTGCGCGTGACTTTGGCTTTACCTCCCCAGACATCTT
>NZ_JBILYB010000186.1:0-9871 GCF_044378005.1 Prosthecobacter sp. | reverse complement strand
ATCAATGCCGTCATCGCATTGCCGGATGGTTCATTGTTCGCCGGTGGAAATCCAGTGGCCTCTTTGAAGCGTCGCAATGGCACGACAGGAGCAGATCTCGGCTTCACTCTGGCCGGCCACAGTATCCAAACCTACGCCCTGCACCGTCAGGCGGATGGCAAGCTGCTTTCAGGCTCTTATGGCGTCCTCAAGAGAACGGATGCTAGCCTCGTTCCCGATACTGGTTTCGACATCGGCACCGGGTTTGACAGCTACATCCGCGCCATCACGACCGACTCCGCAGGCCGCATCTATGTGGGGGGCGAGTTTGGCAACCTCAACGGAGTGTCGCGCAACCGCTTCGTTATCCTCAATGGCGGTGATCTCGATTCCCGCACGGAGCCGAAGCCGGGGCAGACCATCACCTTCGCTGACATCGCCGATCACGCTTTTGTGCCGGGGAATGCGACGGCGAATACCGTGACAATCACGCTGCCGACTTCGTCGAGCAATCTTCCGGTGTCCTTGGTCGTCACCAGTGGACCAGCCACTCTGGCGGGGACTAAGCTGACCTTCACGGGAGCAGGCACAGTCGTGCTCACGGCCTCCCAGGCGGGCAATGACAACTTCAGCGCCGCCACGGTCAGCCAGACCATCGAGATCTCGAAAGCCTCTCAGACCATCACCTTTGCTCCGCTGATCGACCGCACCACAGGCACGGTGCCTTTCCTGCTCAGCGCCTCTTCCAGTTCGGGATTGCCGGTGACTTATCAGGTGACCGAAGGCCCCGCCTCGGTGAATGGCAATGTTCTCACACTCACGGGTGCCGAAGGTTTGGTCTATATCCGCGCCAGCCAGGCTGGAAATGCCGACTTCACCGCTGCTGCGGATGTGGAGCAGAGGTTTGATGTCATCAGCGGCACTCCTGCGAAGCTTCCGCAGACGATCCTCTTCAGCCCATTGGCCGGACGTTCGCTGAGTCAGCCACTCACTTTCACGCTGAGTGCCACCGCCAGCTCTGGCCTGCCTTTGACCTACACCTTCACCGGACCCGTCACGAGCATCGTCAATGGTGTCGTCACCCTTAGCGGTGCCACGGGCACGGTCGCCATCACGGCAAAACAGGCTGGAGATGCCAATTTCCTGCCCGCAGCCGATGTGAAGCAATCCTTTGCCGTCACCGCCGCTGCCACCACGCTGACGCTGACCAATCTCGTCCAGACCTACGACGGCACTCCGAAATCCATCGGTGTCGTCGGTGGATCGGCGGACACGATCTATTACACGGTGGACAAGATCAAAGGCACCACACCACCTACCGCCGCAGGCAGCTATCCGGTCGAGGCTGTGTCAGGCACCGCACCGACAGCGATCAAAAAGCCAGGCACTCTCGTCATCAACAAGGCACCGCTGCTCGTCGTCGCCGATGACAAACGGAAGTTCATCGGCGAGGTCAACCCGCTGCTCACCTTTGCCTACTCCGGCTTCCTCGGCAGTGACAACGCAGGCAATGCTTTGAGCAAAGCTCCCACCGTCGCCACCACGGCCACGACCACCAGCCCGGGCGGAAATTACCCCATCAAGCCCGCTGGCGGCACCTCGGCGAACTACAATTTCGTCTATGTGAACGGCAACCTGAAGATCGAAAGCTGGGCAGGCCAGTATGAGGCCATCGTGACCGACACGAACACCAACCTGCCCTCGGCCAAAGTCGAGTTCACCGTCTCTGCCGGCAGCCGTGACCTCACGGGCAAGCTCACGACCGCGAAACAAGCCTCTCCTGTGCCCTTCAAAGGCCCGCTCGGACTCGACTTTGGCGCTGAATACGCCACGGCGAACATCAACGCCACCGTCGGCACGGGAACCGCCGCCGTGATCTACAACCTTCAGTTGGCCATTCCTCTGAAATTTGACTCCTCCGTCAGCGTGACACGCCAGGAGGGGGCAGGTCCAGTGGCCACGCTGGGCAGCTCCTCCTCGGGTCAAAAGCTCCAGCTCTACAGCGGCACACCGCCTGTGACCTATGCGGGTGCCTACACCCTCGTCTTCGCCCCAGATAGCACCGCGAACGTGCTGCCAAAGCCCACCGGCTCAGGCTTCGCCACGGCGACCATCGACTCCAAAGGCAAGATGACCTTTGCCGGAGTCCTGGCCGATGGCACCAAGATCACCGCCAGCCTCCTGCCAGATGCCAATGCGGGTTACCGCCTCTACCTGATGCCTTACAAGGGCCGAGTGAACAGCTACTGTGCGGCCTGGATTGAACCTGAGGAACACCAGGACCTGCCCGGCCGAGGTATCATCACACTCGGGGACGATCTTTCCCTCTACTGGGCCAAAGCGGGGAATGCCAAGGACACGAACTACCGCGGCGGCATCCCTGAGTCTCAGTGTGACATCACGATGGACCCCTGGCTGCCACCGACCACGAAGGCACCTATCTTTACCCTGCCGCAGCGCCTCGTGCTCAATGGCACGGGAGACATCGAGCCCGTGTTTGAAAGTGCCGTCAGCGCGCTCACCCCCAGCATCCCCACGCTGCTGCGCATGGATGGCAAAGGACTCGTCAGCGTGAATCTGCCCGCCGTGACGCCTGCCAACCCCAGCGGCTACAAAGTCACCGTCACAGCGGCCACCGGAGCCTTCGCTGGCAGCTTTAATCTGCTGGATGGCAGCACGAAGCGCCTCGTGAACTTCAGCGGTGTCCTGCGCCAGACGCCTTTGTCAGAGACCTCGGGAGCCGTGATCGGGGCCGGATTCGGCATCGTGCCGCAGCTCGCCGGCCAGAGCGCAGGCACCACCTCCACGAGCATCAGCTTCGAGCGGCCATAGGCCATTCCAGACTGAGGTGCGGCGCATCAGTCCAGGGTTGCTCCAGTGACGAGAAGACCGACTTCCGTCATGAATGAGGATTTGCCCGTGATTCCAAGGGGCGGCTAATTAGCGCCATGACAGCCTGCCTCGTTGCCGAAAGCGGACTCGCCACCTCCCTTCAACAAAAGGTGGTGCGGGTGGGCAGTGACCCGATGGCTGAAGTCCCGTTCGCGGGCATCGACGGCCTGGCACCGTGGCACTTCGAAATCACCAGCACGGGGCAGGGGCACTCGATCCGCAAGCTCCAGGTCCAGTCCCCTCTGCTGATCAACGGTCAGCCTGTGACGACCGCCAAGCTCGTGGATGGTGATGTCATCACGGCTGGCTCATTGGTTCTCATTTATGGCAGCGAGGTGTTCGAAAATTTAGAGGTGCCCTTGAACATGGCAACATCACCCGATGGTGATGAGTTTGTCTCCCGCCTGGTGGATGCCCCGGTGGGGACGACGCACCTTCATCCCAGAGAAATGCCCGAAGCACCGAGTCTTCTGGCAGCGGTGATTGCGGCGCTCGTGGCCCTTCTCGTCACCATCATCGCCTACAGCTTTATATGTAATTTCAGATGGCCCTTCTTCATCTGCGGCACGCTGGCCCTCGGCCATGCTGTGGGGCGGATGTTCCGTCTGGCGGGTGATGGTCACGACATGCGTTTTGGTCAGTTTGCCGCACTGGCAGTGGTGGTTGGTGTTGTCTCCGTGAACTCGCTCACGGTGGCGGGCATCATGAACATGTATGAAACCGTCAATGAATCTCCCATGACTTCCGAAGGCAGTCTGATCGGTGGTGCGCCGACATCGCCCGAAGCGGAGCAAAGCACTCTTGGCACAGGTCAGGCCGCCCTGGATGTCACCAGCGGCTCTTTGGTGGAGATCTGGCAGAAACTCATCCCATGGAATTCAATCTCCGGGAAGAATGCGCGACTCATCCCGCTTACTGGTTTCAATCCCATCATGTTTGGACCCAAGTCCCTGGTCGCCTGTCTCCTCATGATGATCACCGCCTACCGTGCGGCCTTCAATTCCCGGCCGAAGACGACGGTTTCGACAGTAGCGGCAGCCACTTGAGGTTCTTGTAGTGGACGATGTAGTCCTTCTTGGTGAACTATGGATCCCATTTCAGCAGCATGAAGGCTGTGATCACGCAGACAAAGGCCACCCCGCCCGTCACCTCGGTGATGCTGTCATACTGGAACACATACCAAATGCCAAAGGTGGCGATGGCGGCGGCGGTGAGAAATTTGAGCAGCGAAAACATGGGCGGGCTGAGGAGAGGGCCTTGATCTCCCCCGAGTTAGCCCGACGATTTTTTTCTGTGACACAAAAGGCTCAATTACTTCTTCAGCACAGCCTCGATGTCGCTGTCCTTCAGGCTCATGGGGTGCCCCTCCCAGGTGATCTTGCCGGTGGCATCGACGATCATCGCATGGGGGATGCCCTGGATGCCAAAGTCCTTCTCCAGCTTCTCATAAGGATCAAAAGCCACCGTGTATTCGATCGGCACCGTCTTCTCGAAGTTCCGCACCGTCGGCTTGTCCTCATCCGTCACACCGATGATCTCCAGGCCCTTGTCTTTGTATTTCTTGTACACCTCGTTCAGGTGCGGAATGCTTGAGCGGCAGGGTGGGCACCAGGTGGCCCAGAATTCGAGGATGTAAGGCTTGCCAGCGAGTTCAGGCGCTTTGCCTGAGAAGCGCACCTTGAGATCTTTGATCACAGTGCCGACATTCGATTTCGAGGCTGAGGCCAGCACTTGCTGACCCAGGAAAAGCGCCACCAAGGGCAGCGCGAGGAGGAGTGTGAGGCGTTTCATAGGAAGGTAAGTCTGACCGACCTGCCTAGAACGGATCAAGCTGCGATTTCATGGTGAAAAAGATTCCGCCATGCTGCCCGTCTTCCGCTCAAACTCACGCCAGAGCCGCTCGATGGCCTCTTCGGGATCTTCCAGCATCATGCCTTCTTTGATCTTGCTGGCGAAGATGCCGAAGGAAAACGGGCTGACGACGGGCACCTGCACGAGATGCCATTCCAGAGTCGGTGCTCGCTCCAGGAAGTCGATGGCGCGGGGCAGGTCGAGGTAGGTGTGAGTGCTCTCGCGGTAGGACTGCACGATCATCGGATGATCCGGCTCATGCTCACAGAGCACGCGGAAGAGGATCTCGGCATTCCAGCGCAGGCTTTTCAGCCGCTGCTCCTTGCCGGGGCGATTTCGTGGCACCATGAGCCCCGTCTGCGCCACACCTCGGAAGTTCCACTTCACCAGCTCGCTGTGCTCCAGGGCGGCGTGCATGTCGTGGGCAGGATCTCCTGTTTGGAAAAGTTCACGCCACGCCTCCAGCTCCAGATCCTGGAAGCTCTTCACCGTCAGCAGGAATCCATAGTCGTCGATCGTCACCATCATGTTGCCACCGACGGCTTCTTTGAGCCGATGCGAGATGATTCGGCTCAGGGCATCGTTGGCACTCCGGCCGATGAGACTGTGGAAAAAGAAGTGCACGAGCTCCGAGTCGCTGCCTTCCCGGTCATCGACGAAGCGCTCGATGAGGAAGGTGTCGTCCGTCGGGATGCGGGAGACGCGGAGTTGGTTGCGGCAATGCCGCAGGATGGCTTCGGCATTGGTCTGCGAGATCTCGTAGCGCTCCACGAGCCAGTCGGCGGTGTCTTCTTTTTCCTCAGTCTCCAGCCGGTGAGCCAGCTCCGTCCGCAGCTTCGCCACCTCACGAGCGAGACCTGAGGCAAGCGGCATCTTGTTCGCGTTCCAGGCGGGCACGGTGGGCAGCCTGCCCGCTGCATCTTGCACCTTCACCTCAGTGACTCCGGTCTCGATCAGCCGCACCATGCGTCCGGCCAAAACAAAGATGTCGCCGAGCTTTAGCCGTTTGAGAAAACTCTCCTCGATCTGCCCGAGGCGGCGTTTGCCGAGGATCACGCTGACCATGCCTTCGGTGTGAATCACGCCCACGTTCGCCAGATACTCACGCTCCACTTTCTTGCTCGGCACAGCGAGCTGATCATCCACCCAGATGATCTTCCCGAAGTTCTCGCGATACTGCTTTTCCAGCGACCTGCCGCCGCCTTCCAGGTAGTTCAGCACGCGATCTAGCTCCTCCTCACTGAGATCACGAAACGCATACGCCGAGCGTACTGTTTTCAAAACCTCGTCGCGGGTGTAGCCGCCCTCCATCGCCATGCCGACGAGATGCTGCGCGAGCACATCCAGCGGGCGTTCCAAAGGACGCACCGCATCCAGTTGCACCGCGCGTGTCATCTCCGCGCAGACGATGCATTCCATGAGGTCGTTCACGTTCGTCGCGACGAGGATGCCGTGGCTCTCCGTGTGGATGCTGTGACCGCTGCGGCCGATGCGTTGCAGCGCGCGGCTGATGCCCTTCGGCGTGGAGATCATGACCACGCAGTCCACGCTGCCGATGTCCACGCCCAGCTCCAGACTCGTGCTGCACACCACCGCCCGCAGCTCGCCATTCTTCAGCCGGTCCTCCACCTCCAGCCGCACATCACGATCCAGCGAGGCATGATGCGCCTCGATCTTCGTCGCCAGTTTCGGCAATGCGTCCTTCAGCCGGATGGCGATGCTTTCCGTGCTGCTGCGTGTGTTGCAAAAGACGATCACATTCCGGCTCCGCTCCACGATCTGCGCGATGTCCTGCATCACCCGCTGCGCCGTGTAACCTGCGGGCGGATACGGATCACGCCGCAGCGGCGAGAGCACCTCCACACGCCTGCGACGCTCCATTCGCGCCTCCACGATCTCGCAGGGCCTGCCTTGCCCGACTAAAAACTCCGCCAGCAGTGGCAAAGGAGCCGCTGTGGCAGAAAGGCCGATGCGGGTGAGACCTTTCGCCCGACGTTCCAGCCGCTCCAGACTCAGCATCAGATGCGCGCCACGTTTGTTCTCCGCCAGCGCATGAAGCTCATCGATGATGACAAAGCGCACCTCACTCAGCGTTTCTGCCCAGCCAGCTTGTGGCAAAAGAATGGCCAGACTCTCCGGCGTGGTCAGCAGGATGTGCGGCGGCTTGCGCTTCAGCTTCGCGCGCTCGGCAGCCGTCGTGTCCCCCGTGCGCACACCCACGCGGATCACCTCCTCCAAGCCGATGCCTTTCAGCGCCGGAAGCAGGTTTTTTTGAATGTCATAAGTCAGCGCCCGCAATGGCGAGACATACACGCAATGGATGCGATCCCCCAGCGTCCCGGCCTCATGCGCCCGCACCAGATGATCCAGCACCCCGAGGAAGCCCGCCAGCGTCTTGCCACTCCCCGTCGGCGATGAAAGCAGCACCGACTTCCCCGCCAGGATGTGCGGCAAAGTCAGCTCCTGCGCCTGCGTCAGTCGCCCAAAGGCCTTCTTGATCCACTTCCTCAACCTCGGATGCAGCGCAGCCATCAGCGCATCCTCCGGCGGAGCGGAGTCAGGCTTCGATGGCTTTCGGCGTGGCATGAGGTGGTTTTACGTTCAGGAATCCTTTGAATGGTAAAAAGCTAGTGGAGTCTTCGTTGAACTTCATCGGAGGGGAAGGCCAAGAGTGCGGCAGCAGTAGCCCAGGCCGCCTGTAGAGGTGGGGAGGGTGCCAAATGTAGGCTGGGAGAGCGTGCAGGCCATACGATCTCCTATCCAAAGTGAAGACCGCTTTGCAATCGTGCTGCCGCCGCTACTCTGCGAGGCATGATTTCCAGACTCCTCGGCCTCCTTCTCCTCACCTCCACTCTCGCCAGCGCGGCGGTTTCGCTTTCACAGGCTCAACTTCAGAGGGTGGGACAGCGGATCTGGCAGAATGAATGCGCGGGCACCGTGGCGGGGCTGACGAGCTGGAATGCAGGGGAGGACTTCGCTTCGCTCGGCATTGGCCACTTCATCTGGTATCCGGCGGGAAAGCGCGGGCCGTTTGAGGAGAGCTTCCCTCCGCTAGCCGCCTTTCTCGAATCTCGTGGAGTGAAGATGCCCTCATGGGCGAAGGGGCCTTGCCCGTGGACCACCAAGGCAGGCTTTGAGGCTGAAAAAGGCGGCGAGCGGCAGAAGGAACTCCGCACGATCCTCTCGAAGACAGTCTCCCTGCAAACCGAGTTCATCCTCGCCAGACTGCAACGTGCCCTGCCGAAGATGCTGGCCGAAACGAAGCAAAAAAAGCGCGTGCAGGCAAACTTCGACGGTCTCTCCGCCACGCCCGAAGGTGCCTTCTGCCTCATCGACTATGTGAACTTCAAAGGCGAAGGCACGGCAAAGTCGGAGCGCTATGCAGGTCAGGGCTGGGGCTTGCTGCAAGTGCTGGAAGGCATGGCCTCACCGACTCCCAGCGCCTTTGCCAGCTCGGCCAAAGCCGTGCTCGCCCGCCGGGTGCAAAATGCCCCTGCTGCGAGGAAGGAGCAGCGCTGGCTGGCTGGCTGGCACAACCGCTGCGATGGCTATCTGCGGCGACTTTAATGCTGGATGCCAGCGGGCCACTTGGCGCTCAGTGTTTTATCGCTGTGCCGAGACGATCTTGTTCAAAACACGGCGATGGGCTTCGGTGATGGATGTTTCGGGCAGTTCCAGCAGCAGATTGGCGCATTCTTTAATCTCGATTTCATTGGGTGAGCCGGGGTAATCACAGAGATCGAACAACATCACGGTGTCATCGACAGGTAGAGAATGCAGAGCAAGCTTGGTCACCGCGAGCCTCACATCAGCGTGTTCTGGAGGGTCCAGAATCAGCCAGTGAATCAACCCCTGATAGGTCGGACTGCCTTTAGGGGCCACGCTGTTTTGGCCTTGGATCAAAACGGCGTTTTCTCGATACGAGCTGGTCCTGACAAGGCTGACGAGTCGCCGCGCATCATCATGCGCTGCGGCATGCCGGGCCAGTGCCTGGGCGCGAAGCTCTGGCTTGGACTGGCTTGCAGGAGCAGCCGTCGTTGAGGAAGTGTCAGGCGACTCTTTGATTGCAGCAGGTGACTGGCTTTGGCTGCTGCTCTGAATCGAGGCAGGCCTTTTCAGGATCGATTGAAGCTGGCGCAATGATTCACGGATCGGTGGTGCTTCCACTGCCTGTATCTCTTCTGCCGGCTCGATGGAGCCACTCTGGACTGGCGGGAGAGCTGGGCGGCTGGTGATCGCAGGCTCCCTGTCAGGTTCAGGCAGGTAGGAAAAAGCAAACCAGCCAAAGGCGACTGACGCCGCCACGCCGAGGATCAGCCCGAGGCCAAATCTGCCAGCTTTTGAACTTGTGTGCGTGGAGGCTGAAGCGGGAGCAGGAAGTGCGGACTGAGTGGCATTGAGCAAGGCGCCCTGTTCACGCCATAGATCCCACCAGCAGCCAGGCACGGCAGATTGAAACACCTGAAGAATCTCCCCTTCGCGCGGCATGATGTTTGCAAGATGGCGCAGGGCGAGCCTCGCCTCAGCCGAGTCCCAATCCCAGTCGTTGCCCGGTTCACGAAGATGCCGGTTCCAAAAGATACGTTCCTCCGGCGGGCTGCGCTCGAGCACACGCCCCGCCTCCACCCACTGCTTGGCATCATGAAGCAGAATGCCGTCGTTGATGTCGCCGAGATAGGGGATCGCGCAGTTGACGAGTTTCTGGGCGGTCACAGGGCGCAGGATGCCGAGCAACCCTGCAAGCACGGTCATGATGCGGGCCGTTTCACGCGTCCTGCGGGCAGGCGGTTCCGCCAGCAGTGTCTCGCCGAGCAGCTTGAGTTTATGCGTCTCCCCCTGCCGCACCCACTGCATGATCACAAGAGAACTCAGCTCAGAGCACTGCTGCCTCAGCTCGGCTGCCAGATGAGACGGCTGCACCAGCGAGGCAAGCCAGAGACCCTTGTCATCAAAGGTTTCGATCAGGGACTGACTGGCCACTCTGGCGGATGCGGGACTCGTAAAAGACTGCTCGATGAAGCGCTCGATGCTAGGCCGTGTTTGAAAACCTGTCGATTGGCAAAGTTGAAGGGGTGGTGTAAATAAGGCGACCGATGAAAACACAACGCTTCGCATGGTGGGGGCCGCTCAAAGAGCGGCTCAAAAAAAT
>NZ_JBILYB010000204.1:0-7973 GCF_044378005.1 Prosthecobacter sp. | reverse complement strand
TCTTGGAGTTTGCCAACCTCCCAGCCCTGCGGGATGTCGCCGAGGGCGGAGGGGAGGCGGGGGACGGATTCGTGGCCGGGGAAGCGGAAGTGGACGAACCACTCGCGGTAGAGGGCGCGGGCCATGTCCTCCAGCAGCCGGATGCGCCGCTGGCTGTTCTCGATCAGCTCGTCGTAGGCCGACAGGATGCCCGCGATGCGGCGTTGGACGGGGAGCGGGGGGAGTTCAATCTCCATTCCTTTCAGAAGCACAATCGTGAAGGCCGACTGCGACGATCCAATCGTGCATTTCAGAAGCTCAGCCTTTCCCTGCGGAGCGGCTAGCCAGTAATAGAGGAACTGGCTATCGAGTCCTTTGAAGTTCCTGAACCAAGTCAGGTTCCCGCAGCCCCCCAACGCTCAACCAACACACCCCAACATGTCTGCCGAACTTACCGGGGATAGTGACGGAAGACGCGGAGAGGGGGAGTCCGTTTGCGGTGGTCCGTGCTCAGGTTCCAGGCGTGGCTGGCGCAGCCGAGGTGAAGCGCTTTTTCCACCAGGGGAGCAGCACCTCCAGGAGGCACCAGGCGTGGACGGGAGCGAGTAAAAAGAAGGCGGGGTGCAGGTAACGTTCCTGGCCGTACACCGCTCCATAGATGCCCGTGCTGAAGAGGAAGAAGAGCACGGACAGCTCCACCCAGATGTCTTGCTTTCGCCATAGCGGGACGAGGCAAAGTAGGAACACGAGGGTGAGGAAAAGCTGGTCGTTGCCCACCAGCAAAGCGAAGGGATAGCGCCACCAGGGGATGTCGTCCTCGCGGTAGAGATCGATGAACATGGCGGCGGTGCGGTGGAGGCACTGCTTCACATATTGGAATGGATTGGCCTTCAGCCAGTCGAGGGCTGCCTTTTTGTACCAGAGGTATTTCTCAGCATCGTTTTTGCAGGCGGCGATGGCGACCTTGGCCTCGTCGGGCATGGCGGGATGATCCGGCGAGGAGATCTGATAGTAGGGCAGGATGTTCGCGCGGTAGAGCGAGCTGAAGCCATCGATGGAGCCCATGATCGGCAGGCCGAAGACGGCCTTGTTTCGTGCGGTCCAGCCGAGTGCTGGAAGCAGAGCGATGAGGAAAAAGACCGCCATTTTGGGCAGCTTCACTGGCAGCCGCAGCCAGAGCAAAAGGCTGAGCGCCGGGATAAAGAGGACGTTCACCGATTTCGTGATGCCGAGCAGTCCGAGCCAGAGCGCCGTGCGCAGGAGTACGCCCCAAGTCGGCCCCTTGCGCCAATGCGTGCTCACTTCCAGCGCGACCATGCCAAGCAGCACGGTGGAGAGGCATTCATTGCCCATGGAATACTGATAAACGGCGATGGGACTCGCCTGCATGATCAGCAGTCCGATCCAGGCGCTCGCACCCCCGAAGATCGTTGCCAGATGCCGAACGATCAGTCCACAAATCCAACCGTAGAGAACGATCTGCACGACCACCACGGGCCAGAGATTCGCCGCTGTGAAGACATGCGGTTTCACAATGCCCGAGGCCAAAAACGCCATGATGAAGCCCGAGTAACCCGGCTCCCGCTTCCCGGAGGATTGCAAGCCATCCAGCGAATAGATGCCATCCGTCAGCGGGTAGGCGGCGAGCTTCAGATACTCCAGAGAGTCCTGGATGATGACCCACTCGTCTGCTTTGCCCAGCAGCAGCGTGATGAAGAAGATCAGATGCCCGGCAAAGAGCGCTATGGCCCAGCGTGTCAGGCAAGGCAACTGGCCCTGGTTTTCTAAAAAACGATTCACTCGCGCGATCATGACTGGCTTGCGTCAGGGGGTGGATTGGCAGAACTGATGCTGCCTTCGCCACGCCGCATCATTTGCATCTCAAAGAGGGCGCGGAAGTAGTTGTTGATGCTGGTGAGGATGAGCGAGATGCTGGCAAACATCATGCCCAGCAGCATGAGCCCCGTGGCTAGGATGGCCATGGGCACGCGGTAAACGTAGCGGAACTTGATGTAGTCGTAGATGGGAAAAGCACCTGCCAGCAGCGCCGCCACGATCAGCAGCACTGAGATGGTGCCGAAGAAGACGCTGGGGCGGTAGTCCCGCAAAATGCGGAAGATGGTGGCGATCACCCGCGCGCCATCGTGGAAGGTGTTCAACTTCGAAAACGATCCCTCGGGCCGGTCCGTGTATTTGATGGGGACCTCCACGATGCGGAAGCGATTATCGAGGGCGAAGATCGTGCTCTCTGTCTCCAGCTCGAAGCCCGCGCGCAGAATGGGCGTGTGCTCCACAAACCGCCGCGTCATCACCCGGTAGCCGGACATCACATCCCGCAGATCGACTTTGAAGAGCCAGTTGATCAGTCCTTTCACTAGTCCGTTGCCCAGGTTGTGAAAGGGTCGCTTGTTTTCCTTCCGGTAGTCGCCCGTCGAAAGTCGATCTCCCACCACCAGATCCGCCTCGCCGGAGAGCACCGGGGCGAGCATCGCGGGCAGGTCCTCGGGGTGGTAGGTCATGTCAGCATCGATCATGATGTACACATCCGCGATGACATCGTGAAAGGCGCGGCGCACCGCATTCCCCTTCCCTGGGCGGCGCTCAAAGAGCACCCGCCCATGGGCACCACACTCGGCCAGCGTCTGGCGGGCGAGATCGCCCGTGTTGTCCGAGGAGCGGTTGTCCACGACCACGATTTCCGCCTGCGGCAGAGCCGCATGGAAGCAACGGATCACCTCGACAATGGTGAGAGCTTCGTTGTAGGCTGGAATGATCAGCGCAAGGGATGGAGAACCTGACATTCAGAGAAGTTAATTATAAAATTTATAGAATCAATAATTTATCCGCTTATTCTTACCCCAATTATCGATCTGACCTCATGTCCCCTCGTTTCCAAAAGCATCTCGACTGGCTCACCATCTGGGCCTGTGGGACCTGCGCGGGTCTGCTGGTCGCCGACGTGGTGATCGGCACCTACAATGCGGGCATTTCGCCACTGAAACCCAGCCTCTTCACCCCACTGGTTTTCCTCATGTGCCTCGGCGTCTGCGCTCTGAGCAGGCCGCGTTTCTGCCTGCCAGCCCTGCTTTTGGCCACGCTGCCGCTGATCCGCTTCCTTGATCCCCTGCTGCTGAACCGTTTCGCCTGCTCCTTCACGCAGACGATCATCATGGACAATCTGCGCGTCCTCATGGTGGTGGTGGCCTTTCTGGCCCTGCTTTCCTGTCCTCAGGGGCTGAAAGCCATGCGCTGGGCCGCCATCCTCGCCATTCTGCTCACCAGCGGCTCCTCCATTGCTGAGTTTCTCGGCGTGGCGAAGTTCTCCAGCATTCCCGGACGATTCAGCGGCTTCAACGGCCACCCGAATTCCCCGCCCATCGTCCTCTGCCAGTGCCTCGGCCTGTGCTTCGCCCTCGTCAAAAGTTTCCGCTGGAACTTCGCCCTCATCGTGGCGGCCATGCCGGGAGTGGCCCTCACCTATGGACGCAGCGGGATGGCCATCTATGCCGTTCTCTGCGGCACGTACATCTTCCTGAATGCCCGTCGCCAGCTCGGCTTCCTTTTCCTTTGTGGCGCAGCCATGCTGCCACTCCTCGGCGTCGGTTTTGCCATCATGGAGCAGCGCACGACGAAAGGCATCCAGAAGGATAAAAACACCGCCGACCGCCTCGAAGCCATCTACACCCTCGACTTCGACAAGCTGAAGTCCCCTGAGCGAGTCAAAGACCTCTCCGATGCCTGGGAGGCCTTGCTGCAAAAGCCCATCGCCGGGCATGGTGTCGGTGCCGCCTCCACCCGCTGGGCGCCGCACAATGAATACGTCGCCATGTGGCTGGAGATGGGTGTCGTCGGATTGATCGTCTATCTGCTCACCCTCTACGGTCCCGCCCTCCGCAGCCTCATGTGCGGAGGAAAGGCCGCCTATGCCGTGCTGGCCATGCTCGCCTACTCACCCATTGCCCAGGGGCGTGTCATGGACCCGCACTTTTACTTCACCCTGCTCACCACCGCGCACGTCCTCTGGCCTCACCGCTTCCGTCTCGTCGCCAGCCACCCGAGGGCAACGGCAACCACCGCACTTCCCGCCAGCCATCCCAACCACCCGATGCCCCGCCATTGAGGGGCACTTGGAGGAATCACTGCGGCTGACATTGTCGGCACCGGAAGGGCTCGGCTGCTCTCTCCGGGAAAAAGCACCTGCACCTTCGGCTCAGCCATCTCCGGCGTCTTCAGCAGCAGGATCAGACTGACCTGCGCCTCGCGGGCAAAGCCCAGCACGAACTCCCCTGCCCCGGCAGGCACCGTGCCGCGCAACGTTCCCAGCAAATGCGTCTCCGCTGTCTCTGCCGTGACCGGCTGATTCGTCGCCCCATCCATCGCCACAAAGGTCATCCCCGCCAGCGGCTGCGTCTTCCCGCCGAAGCGTACCTCCACATGCTTCTGCAAATGCTCTGTCGCCTGCCCGAACGTCGCCTTCACCTGCTCCGGCGACTGCCCCAGGTACCAGTCCGACGCCACCGGAGGCAGCGAAGTCGGGATCGACGAAAGAAACACCCTCGGGTCCAGATTCACCTTCAGTTCAAAGCTCCCCGAAGCCTCAAACGTCGCCTCGATCGTCATGTTCGGCACCTGATGCGCCTGCGAAATGGCACAGGCGAGCAATGACAGGATCAGGCAGCGGAGGAAAGACATCGGGGAGAATCGCACGTGCCGCCCAAACTTGTTCTACCACTCGGCGATACCGGCGATGACTTCGAGTCGCTGCTCCTCGGTGAGTTCACCGTAGATCGGGATGCTCATGACCTCGCTGGCGAGGCGATGGGAGATCTCGCAGCCCGTGCGCGAAGACTCCGGCAGATCGGCGAAGCACTGCTGCTGATCCAGCGTGACGGGGTAATAGACCTCGCAGCCGATCTTCTTCGCCGTGAGATGATCGCGCAGGGCATCGCGCTTCCCACCGAGCACACGGAGGGTGTATTGATTCCAGATGTGATCGTTGTGCGCATAGGCCACGGGCAGCACGATCTTGGCATTCTGCGCCGCCAGCCAGGTGTCCTGGGCGTTGACACATTTGCAGTGGGCCGGATCAGCCTGGACCACGCCGGGCAGCTTCAGCAGCTCGGCGGTGTAGTGCGCGGCATTGCGCTGACGCTCGGCGGTAAATTGAGCGTAGCGCTTCACCTTCACGCTGAGCATGGCGCATTGCAGCGTGTCCATGCGGAAATTCGCACCGACGTAGTGATGGTAGTACTTCGGCTTCGCACCGTGATTGCGCAGCACTTTGGCGAACTCGGCCAGCTCATCATCATTCGTCACCAACATGCCACCATCGCCGAAACCGCCGAGGTTCTTGCTGGGGAAGAAGCTGTAGGTGCCGAAGTCGCCCATCGTGCCGGACTGGCGGCCTTTATACTGCGAACCGATGGACTGCGCTGCATCCTCGACCACACGAAGCCCGTGTTCTTTGGCCAAAGCCAGGATGGGGTCCATGTCGGCACATTGACCGAAGAGATGCACGGGGATGATGGCCTTCGTCTTCGAGGTGATCTTCGCGCGAGCGTCATTCACATCCAGGTTAAAGCAGATCGGGCAGATGTCCGTAAACACCGGCACTGCGCCAAGACGGGACACCGCCCCCGCCGTGGCAAAGAAGGTGAAGGCCGGGCAGAGCACTTCGTCGCCGGGCTTGATGTTCAGCGCCATGAGCGCCAGCAGCAGAGCATCTGTGCCTGAGGAGACAGACAGCGCGTGCTTCGCACCAGTCATCGCCGCGATCTCCTTTTCAAAGGTCTCCATCTCCGGCCCCATGATGAAGCGTCCATGCTTCAGCACCTGGGTAAAGGCGGCCTGGAGTTCGGATTCGAGCGGGTGGTTTTGAGCGTTGACGTCGAGGAGGGGGACGGGCATGGGAAGGGACGAATCTTTGAATGACGAATGCGGATCATGCCAGCGATTCCTCAGAGGACATCTGGCCTTGGAACTGCTTAGGATAGGGACATGCGAACACGCTTGGGACTCCTTGGACTGATCTGGCTCCTCCATTCACCGGCACATGCCGACGAATGGTGGGCGTGGTCGTGGCTGGAGTTCTGGCAGCAGCCGGGACGTAGTGCGGGCGTGTTTCTGGCGAATCGCGAGGACTCGGCAGACGGCCCGTACACCCAGCTCGTCAGCCCACGCTACAAGCAGGAGCTGCTGCCCTGGCTGGATTCTGGGATCGGTCTCTCCGTGCTGAATCTGGAGAATACAGTCTCGAACGAACGCCACTGGCAGCTCCGCCCCGAGCTGGAGCTGAACCCGCATCTCGAACTCACCTCCCATCTGCGGATCGACTGGCGAAATCGCATGGAGTGGCCCTGGAATGAGGAGGAGTCACTAAAGGCGGGCCGTTTCCGTCATCGCATTCAGCTCGGCTGGACACTGCCCCACGCCATCGGCCCCTGGACCCGCCTCTTTGTCAGTAACGAATGGCTGGTGAACGTGGATCGAGGCCAATGCACCGAGAACCGCGTCGTGCCACTCGGGCTGACTTTCAAAGCAGGCAAGCGCGCCGATCTCGATGTCTTCTACATGATCGACTCCATCATGCCCAAAGAGACCTGGATTCACGAATCCGTGATCGGGACGTATCTGCGGGTGAGGTTTTGAGGTGCTTCATTGTGGACGACGGCGACGCCAGTAGTCGGGGTGACGGCGTTCATGTGCCACGGCGGCTATCCAAAGCTGATCGAGAAGTTCTTCGTAAATGATCAAGTATGGAAATCGCTTCAGCCGAAAGGCGCGCATCCCTGTCTGGCGGAGAAAGGCATGACGTGTGGGGGCTGTTGCAATGGACCGCACGCTTTCTCGACAGCCTCTTCAAAAGCAGTCGCGGCCCAAAGAGAGCGCTCGGCATAATAGGCGACGGCTTCATCAAGCTCCTGAAAAGCTTCGGGATGAAACACGACCTGCTTCATCACTCAGAGGTATTTCTGCCGAAGACTGGCAAAGACTTCTTCGGCAGGAATGCCGACGACTTTGCCGTCACGAACTTCCCGCATTCGACGCTCTAGCTCGGCGTCCCAAGCTTCAGCATAGCCATCCTCAGCAGGCTCCGATGATTCTTCATCCAGCGAGCGGATCAGCCACGAGGCGAGATCTGCCCGGTCAGCGACTCCGAGTGGCTCCAGGAGAGGGATGAGTTGATTGGCTACTGCTGTCATAGCACGAGCAAGGTGTGGGACGCGCCCGAGTGCGTCAAGAGATCACATCCGCTCCGTCGTCTCGATGCCGAGCAACCCAAGCCCTGTCTTGAGGACGCGGCTGGTGGCTTCGCAAAGGGTGAGGCGGGTGTTGCGGACGGCGCCCTCACTGCGCAGCACGTTGCAGGCTTCGTAAAAGCTGTGGTAGGTGTTGGCGAGTTCGAAGAGGTAGGTCGCGAGGGTGTTCGGGCGATGGTCGGCGAGCACGTCATGCGTGGTCTCGGCGAACTGGGCGAGCTTCATGGCGAGGGCGCGCTCGGCGGGCTCGGTGATGGCGAGATCGGCGGTGAGCGTGACAGCTCCTTCGAGCTTTCTGAAGATGCTGCGGGTGCGGACGTAGGCGTTCAGCAAGTAAGGCGCGGTGTTGCCTTGCAGGCTCAGCATCTTGTCCCAACTGAATTTGTAATCCGTGAGCCTGTTCTGGCTGAGTTCCGCATACTTCACGGAGCCAGTGCCGATGATGCGGGCGATCTCGTCCTTTTCGACATCGCTGAGGCCTTGCTCCTTTTCATCGGCAGCGGCGCGGGCGCGCTCGATGGCTTCCTCGATGACCTCCAGCAGGCCGACGGTTTCGCCGCTGCGGGTTTTGAACATCTTGCCATCAGGTCCGAGGATGCTGCCGAAGGCGATGTGTGTCATCTCGGTGGTCACGCCGCGACGTTTCGCGGCAGCGAAGAGCTGCCTGAAATGAAGCTGCTGCGGGGCACCGACGACATACCAGATCTGATCCGCGCTCCACTCCCGCACGCGGTA